>NZ_JBHFOL010000004.1:0-353705 GCF_053544015.1 Vibrio sp. E150_011 | reverse complement strand
GAGTCGTGAACAGCCTTGAAGGGGTTCAAGAGCTGGGTGACGGTGAGACTCGAATAGAGCGCTTTGAAGTCACCTCGATTGATGGCACGAAGACAGAAGTTATCGAAGTGACCATTCAAGGCACCAACGATGCACCTGTAATTGGCGGACTAGATACCGGCGCTGTCATTGAAGATACCGCAGTTGATGCGGGCAAGCTGATCGATAAAGGTTTCTTAAGCATTAGCGATACCGATCAAGATGAAGCAAAGTTTGTCTCAGGTTTGGCCTCGCCGATTAATGATAGTGATGGATTTACACCTGTGGGTGAAATCATCATTGAGCCAAGCGGAGCATGGACTTATAAAGTCGATAATGCGGACCCATCTGTGCAAGGGCTGTCAGCTGGTGAGACAAGGACGGAAACATTCCGCGTAGCAAGTGAAGACGGGACAACTCACGATATCGTGATCACCATTACTGGCACCGATGATGAGCCTGTTATAGGGGGGACGTCATACGGTGAAGCAACTGAGGACAAGCAGACGCAAATCGATGGTGCTGGCAATTTGTTCTTTAATAGCCAAGCCACGATAAGTGATGCCGATGTAGATGAAGGGGCATTCGATCCTACGTCGGTTACCCCACTAGTCGGTAACTTTACAGATGGCTCGTTAACAATTGACGCTGCTGGTAATTGGTCCTATCTCATCCCTAATACCAGTGACAACGTTCAAGGGTTGGCATTAGACGAAAGAGCGACCCAAACCTTTACCGTCAAAACACTTGATGGTACAGAGCATACTATCGTCGTTGATATTGTGGGCGTAAATGATGCCTCTGTTCTTATCAGTGATCCAAGCCAAGCGGTGGGTGACGTTAAAGAAAACGACGCAATAGTTGAGTTGACAGACAATGGCGTTCTCCAGTTGCAAGATACCGATGGCAGCGATGAGCAAGTCTTCCAAACGGATCCAAGCTCAATTACGTCCGTGAGTGAGCTTGACGGTGCAACAACAGAAGCGCTAGGTACGCTGACAATCAATGCATTGGGTGAGTGGGATTATTCTATCGCCAATGCTTATGTTGAATACCTAGGCGAAGGTGATAAGGCAACAGAAACCTTTACTGTGCTGTCTAAAGATGGCACAGAACATACCGTCACGATTACCATTGAAGGAACAAACGATACACCGACGATTGTTAGCGGCACATTTGTAGAAGGCACCGAAGATCAGGGCTTAGTTGGCGACGATATTAAAGTGGAAGGCCATCTTGTTATCGACGACCCAGACGCGGGAGAGAATACCTTCCAAGCTGGAGTGGGTACCGCGAACGCAGGTAATTCGCTAGGAGGAGTGCTTTCGATTGCAGTGGATGGCAGTTGGACATATTTGGTCGACAATCAACAAGCGTTGATTCAGTCACTAGATGTTGGTGACTCTCTGACCGAGACCTTTACGGTTCAGAGTGTTGATGGCACAACAATGGAGATCGAAGTTCAGATCAATGGTGCTGAAGATAATACCGTCATCACCAATTACACCCAAGGTAGCGTTAAAGAAGAAGATTCGACACCAACTTTGTCTCATGTTGGTGCTCTTACCATTAGTGATGCTGATACTGCAGAAGACAGATTTGATACCACTCGCGTTGATCGGCTAACCAATAGTGACGGCGTTACCTCTTTAGGGGCGGTCACTATTACCTCATCTGGTACTTGGACTTACACGATCGATAACAGCCTGACGAGTGTTCAGGAACTAGGTGTGGGGGACAGCTTTACAGAGCGCTTCCGTGTGTATTCGATCGATGGGACGACGTCGCAAATTGTGGAAGTGGTCGTCAACGGTACGAATGATGGTGCATCAATATCAGGAACTGAAACAGGCTCGGTAACGGAAGATGTGACTCTCGTGGGAAGCAACCTTCAAGAAACGGGCAACCTGCAAGTGAGCGACGTGGATACGGGTGAGAATATTTTCTCGACTGCGGTGACGAAGGTATCGGATGTAAATGATGGTCTACCACTAGGAAGTGTCACCATTACTTCGGATGGCAGTTGGACTTATGTTGTCGATAAAGATAACGCGACAGTCCAAGCTTTAGGTGTGGGTGAAACGAGAACAGAGCGCTTCCAAGTGGTCTCAACCGATGGGACTGCAACAGAAGAGATCGTCATCACTATTCATGGAACCAATGATATTCCTACGGTAGCGGGCACTAGCGTAAAACAAGGCAGTGTGGTTGAAGATTCTGATCCAATTCCTACCGCAACAGGTCAGCTCGCACCTAGTGATATTGATACGAATGATACCCACTCTTGGGGCATTATTAGCGGATCTGACGTTGTCGGCGTGGCAGATGGTACCTACGGAAGTCTATCTCTTGATTCTGGTTCAGGGGTATGGACGTATTCTTTGGTTAATAGTGCTGCGAACCATCTACAAGCGGGTGAAAAAACGTACGAATACTTCCAGGTTCGAGTGTCGGATGGAAATGGAGGCTTTGGTTTTGAAACCGTCACGATTGAAATCGAAGGAACAAATGATGCTCCTTCCATCTCTGGTGATAATTCTGGGGTAGTGATTGAAGACGGTGGTGCACTGAGTGTTGCTAAAGGCAACCTTGAGGTGGCCGATGATGATATTAAAGATACTCATGAATGGAATGTCGTTGAGAGTGATGGGCGTTATGGTTCGCTGACAGTCAACGATGACGGCGAGTGGACGTACACTCTAGACCAGGATAAAGCCAACTTTATGGAAGAAGGGGTCATTTATGCTGAAGACCCATTTACTATTACTGTGGACGATGGGTTTGGTGGCACAGATAGCTATACTGTTAACGTGAATGTCCAAGGTAATAATGATGCCCCAGATATTCGCGATGTGAATCAGATACGTATTACTGAAGATACTGGCAACCAATTTAGGCAAGGGCGATTGTTCGACCAAGACCCGGATGAAAATGAAGACCACACTTGGACTATATTGGATGCCAATGGTAATCCACTAGCGATAGAGAATGGCGTCGCCGTTGGTGTTTACGGCAATATGTCATTAGTAGAAAACCCGAGTAATGGTCGTATTTTCTGGCGTTATGATTTGCAAGTTACCGATGACCAAAAAGACAGCACTCAAGCATTAGAGCGTGGTCAGCGTGATTTTGAAACCTTCACCATTCAAGTGACAGACAAATACGGCGCGACCGATACCCAAGTACTGCAAGTTCGCGTGACGGGTACCAATGATCAACCACAAATAGAAGGAACAGTGGAAGGCACGGTAACGGAAGATGCTTTCCCGAATGGTGATACGTCGGCTGATATCGTCACTTCTGGTACCTTGCAACCGGGAGATGTGGATACAAACGATAAACACACCTGGTCAATTGACACAAATACTGGTGACTACGGAACTATCGTTATTACGTCAGACCCAATCACTGGGGAAGCCACGTGGACCTACACGCTAAACAATAATAACCCCGCGGTTCAAGCACTTCGAGATAGCACAGAGACTTTAACTGAAACTTTTGTTGTTAAGGTTATTGATAACTCGCGGAATGGCAATCCAAATTCAGACCAGATTGATACTCAAGAAATTAAGGTGATAATTGAGGGCTCCAATGATGCCCCTATCCTCAGCGGAGAGTTAGCAGGTAGCGTGATTGAGCCTGTTGATAAAGATCCTGATACAGAGGTGACAGCCACAGGCGCACTTGCCGTCTCTGATAAAGATGCAACGGATACTCATTCCTTTAGCGTGGACTCGGTTAACGTTGATGAAACTGATCCTAACCAAGGCGAGTTTGGTTCTTTGACCGTCGATGCTAATGGGGTTTGGACTTATGTACTTAACAACGCGCTTGATGCGACAAAAGCGATTCCACCGGGCGAGACAGTTACTGATTCGTTTACGGTAACGGTGACGGATGCTGGAGGGTTAACCAGCGAAGTAATAGTGAATGTTTCGGTTGCGGGTACCAACAATGACCCAGCCATCTCTGCTTCGAATATGTACAGCGTAGTCGAAGATGGTGATGCGCTTGAAGGTCGATTTGTTAAGGGAACGCCAACCGCAGATGAACTCGCCAACGGAGATATCGGAACCGGTGATTTGGACCGTGGTGATGATGCCACTTGGAATGTCGTCCGTGATGGACAATACGGTAGTTTTACGGTGAATGCTGATGGTACATGGACCTATACCTTATACACCCTTGCCGATGTCAGCGCAGACCCTAGTAAGCGCGATGCTTACAATGTAGTCAACGCTTTGGCAGAAGGGGAGTCGTTACCTAGCGGTGATACTGTTGAGCTCCGTGTGACAGATGAGTTTGGGATGACGTCCACGGAAGTACTTAATATTGACATTATTGGTGCTAACGATGCACCGGTGATTGGTGGCCTGAACAAAAACTTCGCAGAAGACAATCTAGAAAATGGTGTTTATCAAACGTCAGGCCAGCTCACCGATGGCGATGTTGACACAACGGATGACACGCATATGTGGACATTGGTTGATGCGAACAATGGATTGGGGAATTACGGGGTATTGGTTCTAAATGAAGATGGTTCGTGGACTTACCAAGTGGACCCAACGAAGTACGATGAAATCCAAGCGTTGAATCCAGAATTTAATCAGAAATTTACTGATACCTTTGAAGTTAAGGTCACTGATGGGTTTGGTGGAACAGCAACCGATACGGTTACTATCAATATTACAGCAAATAACGATATCCCAGAAGTGACAGGAGGTTTAGAAGGCGCCTATACGGAAGACGACGGCGGCGTTGTTGAAGGACAGATGATCATCACGGACCTTGATACTGGCGTCGCTGGAGATACGAGCGATGATGATACTCCAGCTTTCTTAGCAAGAACATATACAGGCACCTTTGGGACACTTGTCGTTGATGTCGATGGTAAGTGGACATACACACCGGATGATACGTTGCTTCAACCGCTAGCTGAAGGTGAGAAAGGGCAAGACAGTTTTGTCGTGCTCGCTCGAGATGACAACGGCGCGACTATTACCGAAGAGCTTGTCGTCGAACTGACTGGTAATAATGATGTCCCTACGGTAGTGGGTGATAATTCAGGCTCCGTTATTGAGGATGGCACAGAGGAGATATTTGGAAGCGATTTAACAACCACCCAAGGTCAACTTTTTGCCGAGGATATTGATAATAATAGTCCTCCTCGAAACTGGAGCATTGTTGGTGGCACGAATGGAAATGATGATGCCACAGGTGAAGGCACCTATGGCACGCTAAGCCTAGATAATAATGGTAAGTGGGTTTATGTACTTAATAATGGTAGCAGTGCGGTACAAGACTTAGATTTTGGAGAGCAAGTCACTGAAACCTTTAAGGTAGTGGTTACCGACAATATTACGGATGTTGAAACTAATACCCCAGGCGTGTCAGACGAATTTACCATCACTATTGATATATTTGGTCAAGACGAAAACGGCGGAGGTGGCGGTGGCGGTGGTTCAGTTGCTCTTACTGCGGAAGTCACAGAAGATACTGTCTTGCAAGATGGCGATGACATTAGTGATTATACGAATGCTGCGATTAATCAAAACTCCATTCAGCCGATATCGGGTGGGTTCTTCGGTGAATTAATCGTTGATCCAAATGATCAGAAAAGCTGGCTCTACGAACTTGATAATAATTCTCCTTTAGTTCAGATGTTAGATGAAGGTGATGAAGTCAATGAGGTTTGGAGTTTCAAGGCTGGAAACGAAACGTTTGTCGTGACAGTGAAAATCACTGGTACCGCAGATAAGCCAGAAATATTTTTTGGTGACACGGAGCTTGTTGACGATACCGTCATTGGTGAAGTTACAGACAACCTTATCACCAGTACTTCTGGGCGACTGACAGCCGAAGACGCTGACTCTGATGAGCAATTTACGTGGAGTATCTTTGAATCTGGAACGTTAACTGGGGGTAATACTGCGACGGGTCAGCATGGTCAACTAGTTATCGATCAAGATACAGGGGAATGGACGTATCAGCTCAATCCAGGCTTCAATTTGCCAGTTGGAGAAACACTTGACGAAACGTTTACAGTGAGAGTCACGGATACAGATGTAGCGGCAGGAACAGAAGTTCTAGATGGAACAAAAACATACGATGAACATGAAGTTAAAATCCGAATCGTCGGTACCGCTCAAAATGTAGACAACCCAATCGATCAAGACGTACCGCTTATCGTTGCTCGCGTGAGCGCGACTGAAGACGATAATGTTGCTGACTCCCAGCCGGATACCGTTGTTTCAACTGGCACACTATCGGTTGATGATATTGTTGATTCAGACAACAACGATGTAGATATTGCACTTGGCGACACGATTACCTGGACTCTCATTGATGGCTCAAGCCCATACGGTTCGATGGTAGTTGACGAAAATACAGGCGCTTGGACGTTTACGTTAGATAACGATAGCAATGCAGTTCAGAGCTTACGCGAAGGTGAGATGGTGAGTGATACCTTCGAAGTCTACGCGATAGACCAATATGGTAAAACAGTCGTGGACGATAACGGCGTGCCGCAAACCTTGCAGATTATTGTCGATGTGACGGGCTTAAATGATGCGCCAGTGGCGTCATCGTTTGTGGAAAGTTTGATTGTCGAGACGGATACCGGTGGCACGTCGCCGCTACTTGATGGCCAGTTAACAGTCAACGATATTGATGATGGTGATTCACATAGCTGGGCTGATTTACAACCCGTTACGGCAAATCCTGATTATGGTTCGTTGGTCGTTAATAGTGATGGTACTTACCATTTTGAGCTCACGACGACATATGGTCCTAATGGGGATGAGCCGCACCCTGATATCGTGGCGTTGAATGAAGGTGAACAGCTCTCTCAACAGTGGACGGTCACTGTCTCTGATGGCGCGGGCGCGACCGCGACACAGACGCTCAACCTAAATCTTGTCGGAACGAATGAACTTCCAGAAATCACAACGACAACGTCAGCGGCTGATAACTCGATATCAGAACCGTTAACCGGTGATGTCGACCAAACCCCAAGTATTGTCCGTGATATTACTTTGAGCGATGCCGATAATGCAGGCGCGTTAGGTGATAATGTCACTTTACAGGCGGCTGACTTGAATGGGACATACGGGCAATTTGTTGTTGACCCAGCTACTGCAACGTGGAGCTACCAGCTTTACGATCAGCCACACGTTAATGCCCTTGCTGAAGGGGTTAAAGTCACGGAAACATTCGTTATTCGTGCAACGGATGAGTATGGCGCTGAAGTGATAACAAGCGTAGAAATCGAGGTTGTTGGAACGAACGACCAACCGTCACTAGAAGGCAAGGTCATCGGTACGGTTGTTGATTCTCCTAATGATTCGGTTACCGGACAGTTGGTAGTGTCTGACCCTGATATCGGCGATAGCCATACTTTTGCGTTTGTAGAAGAAGATAGCTCTCTTGGTACGTTCACTATTGATAACGCGGGTAACTGGGAATTTACTATCGATAGTGACAGTGAAGTGGTCAACAATTTGCCGAAAGGCGAAACGATGCAAACGACTATTTCTGTGACGACCACAGATTTGGGTGGTAGCGGGCTAACCAGTGAAACGAAAGACATTGTGATCACGATTGTGGGTACCAATGATGCACCAGCAATTAAAGATGTTGATGTCCAACAATTAACTGAAAATGTGACCACTACGCTGACAGGGCAGTTTGATAGTGGCGATCTCGATAATAACGCTGACGGTGCCGATGGCAGTCGTGCCGAAGACCAGGGAGCGACAGATTCTGATGACCAAACCTGGGAAGTGGTCGATGGAGACGACAGAGGTACGCTGACCGTGAATGCGTCAACAGGTGCGTGGGCGTTTGAGTTAGTCGACCCATTTGAAGAACTTTCTAACGGTGAAACGCTGGACACACCGCTTCAGTACACCGTAAAAGTGACCGATGAATTTGGTTTGTCCTCTGAGAAAGTGATTGAGTTCCAAGTGACGGGGACCAATGATGCACCGACCATTGTGGTGGGAGAAACCAATGTTGTTGGGACTGTCTCTGAGGATCCGACGGGCTCTGAAGTCGATGTCGTTGGTGGTGTGATCACTATTGAAGACATTGACGCGAGTGACACGCACAGCTATAGCTTAGCGAGTGATAGTGTCGTCACCGAAATTGATGGCTTATATGGAACATTAAAACTGGTGAGTGGAGATACGCCAGATAGCGTTAAATGGGAGTATGTGGTCGACCAAGCGAAAGCCGATGCGCTTAATGAAGGCCCACAAACAGAAGTATTTGATGTGTATGTGGAAAGTTTGGTGAACGGTGTCGGTCAAGGTGACACTATCACACAAACTATCAACGTAACCGTTGAAGGCAGTAATGATGCCGCTATGGTCGACGTCGGTGACGTCACCATTGTGGAATCAGATGCAGTGCTCTCTACGGGCGGTCAGCTCAGTGCAACCGATGTCGACAATACGGATGATATTTTTATTCCGCAAGCTGATGTGAGCGGTAGTTACGGAGTATTCAACCTGGGTACTGATGGTACGTGGAGCTACACCACCACGACGGCAATGAACCAGTTGGCGCAAGGAGAGGAAGCCACGGAGGTCTTTAATGTGGCCTCTGAAGATGGCACGCCTTCGACGGTGACGGTGACAATAACGGGTACTAACGATGCTCCGGTCATTGAGTCAGGAAATTCTACCACCACAGGCACTGCATTTGAGAACGCCACAGAAGGCAATGATTTTGTTGCTGGCAATGTGAATTTCTCTGATTTAGATACGACCGATACGCACCGAGTGAGCTTAACCGAATCAGGCACCACGACCTCCGTTGATGGCACTTACGGTACATTGGTCTTGGTGGCTGGTGATAACGCTAAAGATGTGCGTTGGGAATATCAATTGGATGCCACGAAAGCCGCGGCGTTAGGTGATGTTAGTGTCCAAGAAAACTTTACCGTGTTTGTCGAGAGCATTCATGATGGTCAGCCTCAAGGTGATTTTGTTTCGCAACCAATTATCGTGACGGTCGATGGTTTCAATGATACTCCGGTTGTAACAACGCCAGATAGCGAAGTGCTAGGAAGTGTAGTCGAAGACAGTGGCCCACTCACTGCAACCGGGACATTAACGTCAACGGATGCTGAGTCTGAAATGGTCACTTACTCATTTGATACCGCGCAACAATCGCAATACGGATCATTCGAGGTGACCAGCGCCGGTGTATGGACATACACGTTGGACTCCGAGGATAGCAAAGCACTCAATGCAGGTAACGTCACGGAAACCTTTAGTGTGACGTTGACTGATAGTGATGGGAATTCGACGACAGAAGACATCACAATTACGTTTACAGGAAATAATGATACGCCAATTATTACTTCTACCGATGCTGATCGAGCGGGTAGTGTGGAAGAAGACAATGGACTAGCCTCCGTCGCAACCGGTCAGCTTTCTGCTACGGATAGTGAATCGGAAACCATTACCTACCAGCATACTTCTGGCAGCGCTCAGTATGGGGTGTTTAGTATCAATGCATCTGGTGGTTGGACGTATACTCTGGACCCAGACTTAAGTCAGGGTCTCGATGATACAGGGGCTGTTGAGTCGTTCGTTGTCACCCTGACTGATGGCACCAATACCACAACAGAAACGGTGAATGTTTCTATCCAAGGGTCTAATGATGGTCCTGTCGTTGATGTCCTTAGCTCAACCGTTACTGGAACCGCTTATGAGAACAGCAGTGAAGGTGCTGGGTTTGTTGCTGGTAATGTGATGTTCTCCGATGCGGATGCTAATGATACTCACCGTGTTAGTTTATCTTCGACAGGAACCACCACCACGCTGGTTGGTGCATACGGTAAGCTAGAGTTAATCTCTGGTGCAGACGCTAACGATGTTCGCTGGGAATACACACTCGACCCAGATAAAGCCGCGCTACTCGGTGATGTGGTTGTTCAAGAGAACTTTGATGTCTTTGTTGAAAGTATTCAAGGCTCAACGTTGCAAGGTGATACCGTCTCACAACCAATCACAGTAATGATTGATGGCTTTAACGATACGCCTGTAGTGACCACTCCAATGGGTCAAGATGAAGGGGCTGTCGTTGAAGATGGGAGCCCACTGTCTGTGACCGGAACGTTGACCTCAACGGATGCGGAATTAGAGACGATCACCTACAGCTTTGACCCTGCTCAGCAATCTCAATATGGCACATTTGCAATCACAAGTGCGGGTGTTTGGACTTATAACTTGAGTGCAGATGATAGCCAGGCGCTGAACACGGGTAATATCACGGAAACTTTTGCAGTGACGTTGACGGACAGTGATGGTAATTCAACAATAGAAGATGTGACCATCACGTTAACGGGTGAAAATGATGCGCCTATTATCACGTCAACTCTCTCAGATCGTGCGGGCAGTGTAGAGGAAGATAATAGCTCGGCATCCGTCGCGACAGGCCAACTATCGGCAACAGACAGCGAATCTGAAACCGTGAGCTACCAGCTAACATCGGGTACGCCGCAATACGGCACATTCAGTATCTCGGCGGCAGGAGCCTGGACATACACCTTGGATCCTGTGCTGAGTCAAGCGCTTGTTGATGCTGGTGCGGTCGAGTCCTTTGAGATCACATTGACCGACGGAACGAACTCATTAACTGAAACCGTAAACATTAATATTCAAGGTCACGATGATGACGTTGATATCACAGGCGACTTTGTCGGTGATGTTCAGGAAGGAACGCTTGAAGAGGTTGATGGAACGGTTACTGCGAATGATATAGATGGACCCGCGACAACGATGCGCTTGCAAAATCCAACGCTTCCACAAAGTGGTGATGCATTTGAGCGAACGGGCAGTTACGGTCGATTATCGTTTAACGCAGCAACAGGAGCATGGATATATGTTCTGCTAACCGACAAAGCCTTGCCAGCATTTGGTGAGACAGAAACCGATAGTTTTACGGTTGAAGTTCTGCAACAAAATGACGCTGGTCAGCTAGTGGTCACTGGTACTCAAACGATTAATATTGCGGTTGCTGGTAATAATGTCGTGAGCGGTGAAAGTGATATGAGTGATTTGCTTGCCGCGACCAGTGATGATGAATGGCTATTTGGCAATGATTACACATCTAGTGGCGATATCACTGCAGACGCTAATGCTCGCGATAGCTTTGTTTGGGAAAGTGCGACTTTAGGTGGCGCAGACATTATCAAAGATTTTGATACCAAGCACACAGGTCCTGTGGCGGCATCGAACTTTGATAGTGTTGACTTGAAAAATGTCCAGTTCTCAGATGCGTCTCGCCTTGATGAACAACTGTTGGTGACAGAAGACTCAGGCAATACAGTACTGACGATTAATGGTGTGCAAACAATCACCCTCGAGGGCGTCACGTTAGAAGGTCTGCTTGATATGGACCGCAGTGATATCGATGCGCTGTCCAATGCTGAGTTAATTGTTGCACTTCACGAGACTGGCCAGTTGTTACTGCCGAGTGAAGGCGGCAGTTCACAAGTTAAAGTCGGAGATGCTTCAGACGACAGCATAGTCGGCACCGCCGGTAGTGACATTATCTTTGGTGGCGGCGGAAACGACATCTTAACAGGAGGAGACGGGCATGATCTGTTCTTGTTTACCGAAGATTCGGCGGGCACTGATCAAAGCCCTGCGACGACAACCGTGACGGATTTCCACATTGGTGATGATCTGTTGGATATCTCTGACTTGTTACCGGCCCACAACAGCCTAGGTGATTTGCTAGGGAATATTACCGTAACCGTCAATGATGATGTTAACAATGACAGTGATGCAACCAGCACCGTCATTAGTGTGACAAAAGGGAATGAACAAACGGACATTACACTAGAAGGGGTAGGGTGGAGCGACTTGGGTATTTCTGATGCTAACGTCATCAATAATCAAGCGAGTCATCAAACCGATCTCATTAACCAATTGGACACACTCAATATCATTAAGGTCGATTTATAACGCCTGAATGAGCAGTATGAAAAAAGGCGGTACATCAAATGATGTACCGCCTTTTTTATTATGTTTTAACTATTTTATGTGATTGAACAATCAACCTAATTTTTGCTGTTCTGCTTTACAAACCGCAGCCGTAAACACAACATCAGTTGAGCTGTTCAGCGCTGTCTCAGCAGAATCTTGAATCACACCAATGATAAAGCCAACCGCAACGACCTGCATTGCTACGTCGTTTGAAATACCGAATAGGCCACAAGCCAGTGGAATCAGTAGCAACGAACCACCAGCAACGCCTGATGCACCACATGCAGAAACGGCAGCAACCACACTGAGTAGCACGGCTGTCAATAGATCAACCTCAATGCCCATCGTATGCACCGCAGCTAACGTAAGTACAGTAATCGTAATTGCCGCACCCGCCATGTTGATCGTCGCGCCTAGTGGAATAGAAACAGAGTATGTATCTTCGTCCAACTTTAGTTTTTCACATAACGCCATGTTAACTGGAATGTTAGCGGCGCTTGAGCGAGTAAAGAACGCAGTGACGCCACTTTCACGTAGGCATTGAAAAACCAGTGGGTATGGGTTTTGTTTTGTTTTCACGTAAACAATGATTGGGTTCACGATAAGCGCAATGATGGCCATTGAAGACAGCAGAACGAACAGTAGTTTCGCGTAGCCAGCCAATGCTGAGAAGCCTGTTGTTGCGAACGTAGCAGCAACAAGACCAAATATACCAAAAGGTGCTAGACGAATAATAAAGCGAACAATTTGAGATACGCCGTGGCTCAGATCTTCGAAAACGGCTTTCGTTGTATCTGAAGCATGGTGTAATGCAATACCTAATCCGACAGCCCAAGCGAGGATACCGATGTAGTTCGCATTCATGAGTGCGCTGACTGGGTTATCAACAAGCTTAAATAACAGTGTGTGAAGTACTTCAGCAATGCCTTGAGGCGGTGTTGCTCCTTCAGCACCTGCAACGAGCGTTAGCTCAACAGGGAAAAGAAAGCTTAATAGCACGGCAGTTAACGCTGCGGTGAACGTGCCAATGAGATATAACACCACAATTGGACGCATGTGTGTGGTTTGATTTTTCTTTTGGTTGGCAATGGAAGCGGCCACAAGAATGAAGACTAAAATGGGAGCAACGGCTTTTAACGCTCCCACAAATAAGCCACCCAACATGCCAAAACTTTGCGCAGTTGCTGGAGAAGCAACCGCTAGGATGACACCAAAAACGATACCCGCGAGGATCTGGAGAACCAGATTGCCATTGGCATAACGGGCCAACAAGCTAGAGTTCTGCATTTTTTTACCTTTATAGTTGTTTTATATGAATGTGTGTTTGCGCTTGTTATATTATCGTTGCGAATATATGTGTCCAGTTCTAATTTGTTTGTGGTGTAAAATAGTGCGACATGTTTTATTGTGTAGGTTTTAATGTTGCAAATTGGTTGCAAATAAGAATATAAAAAAGACCCTAGTAAATAGAGTCTTTTAGAAGTGAAAGGGGGTTTATTTGAAGGCTAATCGATAATCAATAACCTTTTTTTCGACCTCGACTTTCAGTTTGAACGGAGCGGATGAACTTGCCAAATTGTTTATCGGTGCTGCGTCTCTCTGCTAGCGAAGCGCTATTATGAGCTTGCTCGCGAAGCAGTTTGTAATAATTATCCAATCGTCTTGTCTCGATAGTCCCAGCTTCCAATGCCTGTCGAACAGCACATCCAGGCTCGTTGTTATGCTGGCAATCACTGAACCGACACTGAGTGATCAGCGCTTCAACGTCGCTAAAGGTTTCGGCTAGCCCGTCTTCACTTGCGGTGAGTTGAATCTCTCTCATCCCTGGAGTGTCGAGAAGCAACCCGCCGTCCATCATTTTGTGAATTGAACGAGACGTTGTGGTATGGCGTCCCTTACTATCATCTTCGCGAATGCCGCCGGTCGCTTGAGCTTGAGTCGCCATTAAACTATTAACGAGTGTAGACTTACCCACGCCTGAAGAGCCCATAAAGGCAACCGTTTGGCCGTTTCCACACCAAGATTTTAATCCGTTTAAGGTAGCGCTATCGAGTGCATTCACCATTTCGATCATCAGAAATGCATCTAAAGCTTGGACCTGCTGGCGTTTTTCGTTGGCATCGTCGCAAATATCGGCCTTCGTTAGCACGATAACGGCTTCTGCTTGCGATTCGTTGACTAACGTCAGATAGCGTTCAATTCGGCTTAGATTAAAATCATCGTTGAGAGAGCAGACAATAAACACGGTATCTACATTGGCCGCGATATACTGTTCTTCAATCTTTGACCCTGGTGCTTTGCGGCTGAATAACGATTTTCGCTCTAATGCGCGAAGAAAACGTTGGTCCTCATGAAGTAAAATCCAGTCACCAACCGTCATCGTTGGGTGTTGTGAGTGATGTTCCATGTGGAATTCTTCGTCTTCGGCACAGACGATGTAACCACTACGGTGGTGCGCGATCACGCGCCCAATCACAATACCTTCGTATTCATCAAGGGTAAGCTGCTGTTGAAAAAAGGACTTCCAACCAAGTTCATTAAGAGAAATAGGGTGGGTAAAAATAGAATTCATTGCTAGTACCTAAAATATTACATTTTTTAAATTTAAATAGGGTCAGGTACTTACATGTGTAAGTGTGTGCGTTCAGCACATAAACCCCGGATGTTAAACACCGGGCAAACAGAGAAGGCTACAAACAAAAAGGTGCAACTGTCGTTGCCACTTAAAGCGTCATTGCTGCCAGAGTTGCCGGGTGGCGGTGTAATACAATCATTTTGTTCTCCTTTTTGGGTCGTTTTGGTGATTCTAACATCATCCTCAAGAGCGTTCATGCTCAAAATCTTGATGTAGCATTGATGCGGTATCGATGGAGAAGGTGCAGCGTGCAGTGATGGAAATTAAAAAGCGCATCTAAGTATGCGCTTTTTAATTTTATACGTGTGACTATGTTACTCGTTAGAATCAATGATGCGCATGCTTCATTTTACTCATACCCGCCATTACTTTCTTCACTGGAACCGTGACAACTTGCACTTCACCGTTTGCAAAGGTGAGTTCTACATCAATGGTTTGGGTTTCTTTCAATGGCTCGTTTATATTTAGCAGCATGATATGCAGGCCACCTGGTTTTAACATCACGTGCCCGTCTGCGGGAATTTCAATGCTTTTAACCTGACGCATTTGCATAACTTCACCGTCCATCACTACATCATGAAGCTCAACTACCTCTGATGCTTGTGAATTGGCTTTCACTAACGTTCGTACTGTGTCACTGGTGTTTTCAATAGTTGCAAAAACGGCACTGGTGGTCGCATTTGGTGCGGTCGCGCGTGCGTAAGCGTCTGTGACATCAATGGCGGCATTGGCAAAAGACAAGGGTGCAAGAGCAATGAGAGCGAATAGTGTTTTGTTGAGCTTCATGTTGATTCCGATTCTTTTTGTTGTGTTATCTATCCCTGATTATTCAGCCTTTTAATCGCCTCAATAATAGGAGCAGGAGTAAGAGTGTGCGGCACCTTTTCAATCAGGGTGCCATCTGGTTTTAGAAAGTAGAAATACGAACTGTGATCGAGCGTGTAGTCGAGCTTGGAGCCTTCCAGTTCGGTTTTTCGAAATATGACGCCATATCGATGAGCAAGTGGTTTGGTCGTCTCAAGCGGTGCGGATAGACCCTCAATCATCGGATGAAAATAATGCGCGTATTCAGCAGACGCAGAAGCCGCGTCGCGTTCTGGGTCTAGCGAGATAAATAACGGACGAATATTGGCTTTAGCAGTGTCATCAATTTGGTTGAGAGCACCAGCAAGCATAGCAAGCGACGTCGGACAGACATCTGGGCAGCGAGTAAAGCCAAAGTAAACGATTCGAGTTCGCGGATCTTGTTGGTCGAAAATGGCCACGGGCTGCTCATCTTCGCCAAACAAAATGGCATGGTCGGTTTCAGCAAGCAGGCGTTGGGCGTCGTCTTGCTTCTGTGCTTTGTCGTGTTGTTGCAAGTACAGATTAGCTCCTAGCCCAATGGAAAACGCGCCAATAAGTAGTAGAATCCATTTTTTATTCATCGTGTCATCCTAACCGCGGCTTGTACCGATTTATCCCCATTTTCGATAGTGCCATACCAAGTCATACTGTCTTCAGTACAGACGGGTAACACAATCTCACCTTGGTAAACATCGGGTTTAATCATTTCTAGTTGGTACTTGGCCATGCCCATGTCCATTTCTTTGCCTTGCAGGGAAACCATGAGGCTTTCCGCATCGGCTTCTGGCCAAAACACCTGAACTTGGACTGGTATTAATGGATGGGCTCGGTCTTTACTGAGCTGAATCTTAACGCCATCCTGTTCGCAAATCTTGGTCGATAGCATGCAATACTCAGTCAAATCAACATGGTTATCTTGAGCTTTATTGAGAAGATTTGGCAGCACAAAGCCAGCACCAAGTGCCAGCGCGACAAACGAGAACTTTACTTTGTTGTTCAAATTGTTATCAACTCAGCAGGGAAACGTAAGCGCATCGTAACATAATCTCAAGAGGGCGCTGTGCGGTTTACCTAATAGTGTGGCTTTTATACCGAAATTTGCTGGCTTCATAGTATTTTGCTGGCTTCATAGTATAAAGCCAGCATACATGGCAAACAGAAAGGAGAGGATAACTAAAAGCTATAGGTCGTTTACCTCTTGGTGGTCTGATGCTAAAGATTATGCGACGTTGCCGTCGTTATCTTCGTCATAAATAAAACCGCCGGTTTGATGTGCCCAGAGTTGCGCATATACCCCTTTTTGAGCGATCAACTCTTGATGTGTACCTTCTTCCAGCACTTGTCCTTGATCTAATACGATTAAGCGATCCATTGCTGCGATGGTCGATAATCGGTGAGCAATTGCGATCACGGTTTTACCTTCCATCAGTTCGTTGAGGCTCTCTTGAATAGCCGCTTCTACTTCGGAATCGAGAGCGGATGTTGCCTCGTCCAAGATTAGTATCGGTGCATTTTTTAATAGTACGCGGGAAATCGCTACTCGTTGGCGTTGCCCCCCTGATAGCTTCACACCGCGCTCGCCGACTTGTGCATCATAACCTGTATTACCAAATGGGTCCGTGAGGGTGTCGATAAACTCGTCGGCATGGGCTTGCTTCGTTGCGGCGTAAAGATCCGCGTCTGAGGCATCTGGCCTGCCATACATGATGTTATCGCGGATCGAACGGTGCAATAGAGAGGTATCTTGCGTCACCATACCAATCTTGCTGCGCAGCGAATCTTGTGTGACGTCAGAGATGGTTTGACCATCGATACGAATTCGGCCGCCCTCGACGTCGTGGAAACGAAGCAGAAGGTTTACAAGTGTTGACTTCCCTGCACCGGAGCGACCAACCAATCCTACTTTTTCACCCGGTTTGATATTAAGGTTTAGGTTGCTAATGACGCCTTTATTTTCGCCGTAATGGAAACTGACATCATCGAATTCGATGCCTCCTTTATCCACCACAATCGGCTTTGCGTTAGGCTTATCTTGAATTGCAATTGGTTTCGACATGGTTTTAATACCGTCAACGACGGTGCCCATATTCTCAAATAGTGCACCGACTTCCCACATGATCCACATCGACATGCCATTGATACGCAAAGCTAAACTGATAGCAATCGCAATCGCACCAATACTGATGGCACTGTCCATCCACAAATAAATAGAGATACCCGCAATGGAGAACAATAGGATGTAGTTAGCAAGTTGCACACAAACATCAAACCCAGTCACCAAGCGCATTTGTCGATGTACGGTATCGAGGAATCCATCCATGCCTTCTTTAGCATATTCGGTCTCTCTTCTACTATGAGAGAAGAGTTTGACGGTAGATATATTGGTGTAACTGTCTACGATACGGCCGGTCATCAAAGAGCGAGAGTCTGCTTGTTCTGCCGCCACTTTTTTAAGTTTTGGGACAAAGTAAAGCTGAATACCAATATAAGCGAACAGCCAAAATAGCATTGGAAGCATGAGCCAAAGGTCGGCTTGAGCCAAGATAAACAGCATAGAGGTGAAGTACACCATGACATAAACGAAGACGTCAGCCGTCTTCATTACCGTCTCGCGAACGGCTAATGCGGTTTGCATGACTTTAGTGGCGACTCTACCGGCAAAATCATCTTGGTAAAAGGACAGGCTTTGCTTGAGCAAATAGCGATGCATTTGCCAACGAATAGACATAGGATAGTTGCCAAGCAGCGTTTGGTGTGTCAGTAACGAATAAACCAAAATAAGTGCAGGCATGACAAGCAGAATCACCAGTCCAACCCAAAATAGAGTAGAGCCATTTTCTGCCATAAAGGTTTCGGGAGTACTGGCTGTCAGCAAATCGACCAGCTTACCCATGAAGCTAAATAAGGCCACCTCAATAATGGCGACGGTCGTACTCAGCAGCGCCATAATAATTAATGGCTTTTCAAAGCCACGAGTAAAGTGTCGGCAAAAAGCAATAATACCCTCAGGCGGTTGATTGGGATCCGGTTCTGGGAAGGCTTTTGTGAATGATTCAAAGCGTTTAAACATGGTTCACCTAGGTGTTGTCAGTGCGGAATGAGCACTCTTAAAGTAGCGAGGAGGCGTCTTTGGTCGCAATCGAAAACGTCTCCCTATAAGCAATGTTTATTGATTGTTTTTATTGACTATTTACATGGTGAAGATTCCGTTTCGCAGAGAAGGTGACGCAGACCAGCGTGGCATTGGGCGCGCAACTAAGTGTATAGCTTTCGACCAAATGGCTCAAGTGATGTCATAAACTTTGTTAAACACCAGGCGATACCTGTTAATAATAAGGCAGTGTTTGTTAACGTAAAAATAATTAATTTGACTTATCCCCCTTCACCCTAAATCTGACCTTTTCCTGAGTTTTGTGGATATTCAGTGAATATTGCTGAATATTTTGACTCACAAAGGTAATAGTTGGTCTTTATGATCTTAATTAATCTGTAATTCAGTTATTTTGTGATTAACATTTTAATTACAATTCAAAAATTGTTGATGAAGTTAGTAGATGAGTGGGATCAATATGAATCAAGGAACCGCTATAAACCTGAAGTGGCACCGTCAGTCTCAACCGTTAAACACGGTACAAAACGCAACCTGTGTAGTCATGGTTCCACCTAAGGAATTTGGTTTTAATGCTGAAACCGCACAGGATAACGAATTTCAGCAGTCGTTAACTTTAGACGCCAACACGGTGAAAGCACAAGCGATGGGTGAGTACATGGCTATGGTTGCATCACTTCGTAAGGTTGGTGTGCAAGTTGTCGAGTTTGATTACCCGCAGGGTGATCAAGAGACGCCGGATGCGGTTTTCCCAAATAACTGGTTCAGCACCACTCAAGACGGGGTGTTCTATACGTTTCCAATGGCCTGCAAAAATAGGCAGTATGAGGTTCGCCCTGACGCCTTAATAGAGCATTTGCGAGCGGCGGGAAGAACTGTTGTGTCTACGGATTCGCTGGAGAAGTATGCCAAGCAGAGTGCTTTTTTAGAAAGTACGGGCGTCATGGTCAAAGATCATGTCAATCGAACGATCTACGCTGCATTATCTCAACGCTGTGAGAGAGAGGCCTTAGAGGATTACGCGAAACGTATTGGTTATCATCGTGTGGTGTCGTTTCAGACTGCGTTACCATCAGGACAACCGATTTATCACACGAATGTAATGATGGCGATTGGTGAGCACTTTGCTGTTATTTGCGCGGACCTCATTCCAGAATATGAGCGACGGTTTGTCATTAAGTCACTCGCGAAATCCAAGCAAGTGATAACGATTAGCGAACAGCAGATGAACCAGTTTTGTGGCAATATTTTACAGTTGGAAACCGTGAATGGGAACAAGGTGATTGCGATGTCGCAGTCGGCGTTCAACGCATTTACTCCCGCGCAGAGGCAACAATTAAGTACTCATGGCAAATTGTTAGCGTTTGATGTTTCGACCATAGAAACCATCGGAGGCGGGAGTGTGCGGTGTATGTTGGGGGAAGTATTTTTGCCAACAAGGGCTCAATCGTTATAGCAAGACGGCTCTGAGAATAGTTTAATTGCTAAGCGATGATTAACCAAAGCGACGTAGCATTGAATGTTGCTTTGGTTTTAAAAATGAACAATAAAGACGCTCGAAGCTTAATAACCCAGGGGGCTCGCAAGCTTTACCACGGTTTTTTGATAAGTGTTGCACAAACGTTCGCCTGAGCACCGCTATCCATCGTCGCGCTTGCGTTCGTCTCAACTAATAAAACGCGATGAATACAACACTTCCCACCATAATGATACCGTTCCCTAATTTGCTTATTGCTAGGTCTAAATAGTCGTAGATTCGCTTTGAGTGTTGGTCTTAATCGGCGGATCAAAGAGGAATTAAGCGAGGTGCTGATTTAAGTTTTATCCTTATTTTTTAAAAGGTTAAGTGTCAATACTGAGATTTTTATCACGAATTGACGGTGTAAATGTGACATTTGTTCGATTTTGATCAATTGTTTAACATCTAAGCCAAAGGTTTATACACTAGACCGCTGGAGTGCACCAAAGATAATAAACCGAAGTGAATAGGGATATGATGCTTAAGATTGTGACGGTAGTACTCGTAAGTGCAGGGGTGGTCGTTGGCGCGAAATACAGCAATGAGGTGAACAGAGTGCTCGATATTGATGGGTACGCGAATGTTGTTGATCAAGTACTGGAAAGCCGCACTGTCATTGAGGAGTGGGGGGAGGAGCTTGTTGGCATGTTTGATCGGTAGATAGAACCAGCAAAAGTTTAACGAGACTCTTTTGCTGGTAATACAATACGAGATTCACTGTCTGAAATGAACTTGTTATTATCGTTCGCCTTGTACTTCAAAATCATCGCTGTCTAGGCGAGCAAGGCCATCTTGTCCTACGACCCAAAGCTCTCTATGGACAACACCAAAAGCCTTGTTCATTGTCCATTTTGACGTTAGAACATAGCCATTATCACCATGGGCTTCCCATTGTGTTTCCGTGTAATCCACGTCTTTAAATCCCTGATCCATGATGTTTTGCCAGAAAGCTTGAATCGCATCCCTCCCTTCAAAGGTGCCAAATGGACGAGCTTGCATGACACAGTGTTGGTTATATTGTTCAGCACATCCTTGCGCATCTTGAGTGTTGAATGCTTGTTTCCAGCGTGCAATACCTTGCTTACATGCGTCGAGTACTTGATTATCTGACATGGTGATTCCTCAATAAGATGTCTGAATACGGGGGGTAGCTTAACGCTATTATTAGTGCGGAAAAATAGCTATATTAGAAAGGAATGTTTAATTAAACAGAACAATAGTAATGAATCAATTAAGACAAATGTCAGTCTTTGCTCATATCGTAGAAGCTGGCTCTATTTCAGGTGCTGCAGACGCTCTCGATCTCTCTAAATCGGTGGTGAGTCAACATCTGAAGGCTCTGGAGCTTGAATTAGGTTTAACCTTACTGAAGCGCACGACACGACGACAGGTACTTACTTCAGCTGGAGAGCACTTTTATTACCGTTGTAAATCTCTTAATAAAATTGCTAACTCTGCTTGGACTGAAGCCCAACAACGAAAAGAGGTGCCGCAGGGAAGGGTGCGAATTACCGCGCCGAATGCCTTGATGGAAACACTCATTACTCCTGTGATTGGTCGCCTGATTCAGCAATACCCATTGCTTGAACCTGAACTAGTGAGCAGCGATGACCAGCTCGATTTTTATGAGCACAATATTGACCTCGCGATTCGCGTTGGGCAGTCAAAAGATAGCAATCTAAAGCAACGGCGATTAGGGGAGTTTAGAGATGTACTATGTGGAGTACCGTCGATATTGTCTGATACAGATTTGGTTGATTTAAACTATATCTCAAATAGTTGGCAAGGAAGGAAGATCCATCACGTCTTTAGAAATCAGCAAGGCGATGAAAAGGAGTATCACCAGGAGGCTCGCTGTTTAACCAACTCATTCCATAGCTGCCTATCACTAGTAAAATCTGGGGCGGGTATTGGTCTGATTCCCGATTTCTATTTGCCTTTTGTTGAGCCAAGCCTTGTTGAGATCCTGCCTGATTATCAGCTACCACCAAATACGATCTATGCTTTAAATCCATTCGTTCAACATGTGCCGATGTCAGTGAATGTTTGTATCAAAGCGATTGAGGAGCAGTTAAGGGCGTTGGTGGTTAATGGGTGAACTGCATATCTAGAATTATGGAAATATGGCGTATTTGAAAGTCGACTAAAACATCGATAGGTTTTTTTGAATTGTATTTTGCTAGGGAATTTGTTTTTTTAGAGGGGGTAAAACGGAAAAGTGGCGCAAACAGTAAACTGCTTGCGCCATTTTTGAAACTTAGATAGCTACTACGTTTGCAGCTTGTGGGCCTTTTTGGCCTTGCTCTACTTCAAAAGACACTTTTTGGCCTTCAGCAAGAGTTTTGAAACCTTCAGAAGCGATAGCACGGAAGTGAACGAATACGTCAGCACCGCCGTTGTCTTGAGTAATGAAACCGAAACCTTTCTCTTCGTTAAACCATTTTACGATGCCAGTAGTTTTGTTAGACATGAGAGCCCCTTAATATATTAAATTTTATAAAGTTATCGCTAAATTGCGATGCGCTGATAGCTCGAATTATTTAATGTTACGATGAAGCAAGGGAAACACTGAGAATAACAACACTAACGATGGCATACTAAGGCTTTACTTTCACTTGATGTTTCATTAATAACTCTGTACAACAGAGCGAGACGAATAATACCCGACCCTCAGTGTATGTAAAGTATTATTTTATTGGTTTTAAAATTATTTTTTCAGTTTTTTGCTGAGTATATTTTTCATGTATGAGGTTTTTGTGTTTAATGCGTTGATAATAAAGCTTATTTTTTGTTTTCTCGAGAGGGGTAATGAATGGTAAGCGATAATGTTCATATTGGCTCGCTTACCGTTGAGGATGTTAATTACACCATTTTATTGCTTCTTTGATGACTGACGTAGGGTGGCAATTTCATCGGCATAGATGTTCAGCGATACGAGGAACATAAGCTTGTGATAGACGATGAAAATGGGAAGACATACATGACCGCATGGTAAACTGAGACGGACGCACAAAGTCGGCACTGAGAAACGGCTCAGCCTAGATGTTCAAAGTGTCACAAACGAAGTTCTCTTTTCTAAAATGAGTCAAAATATAAGAGAAGGATCACCCGCGAATTCAACTACCCATCCTCCTGCCTTTTTTGAGTTCGTTGCTAGGCATGACATCGCTATTATTGAGTTTGACATAGATTTGCGAGCGCTCCTTTTATTAAGGGACGGCATGGCCTCGAGCACTTTCATAGAGCAGATACCACTCTTCTCTGCTCAGCTTGATATCACTGGCATGACCACAAGCAAGGATACGTTGTGGATTTGTGGTGCCAATGACCGGTTGAATATTAGCGGGATGACGCATTAACCAAGCCAGTACGATGGCTTCTTTAGACGCCTCATGGCGCTGGGCTAGTGAAGCGACGACATTGGCGGTGTTTCTAATATTGTCAGGCTGCTGTGATACGTCGCGCCCAGAAAATAGCCCCTGGCTAAGACTTCCCCATGCTTGCAAGGATATTTGCTTCATTTGGCAATACTCGAGCGTCCCTAACGCTGAGCTGGCAAATGGGGTGATGCTTTCCTCTAGCCAATTGAGTTGCGTTAGACTCATCTCCAATTGTGAGCAGACGATCGGGGTATTTAATGCCGACTGCAAAAAGCGGATTTGATGGACATTCATATTGGACACCCCAAGGTGGGCAATCTTTCCACTGCTTTGTAGATATTCGACCGCGTCAGCAACCTCATCGGGGACCATCAAGGGATCGGGTCGATGAAGTAGTAGCGTGTCGAGTTGCTCTATTCCCAGTCGAGTTAAGATGTTGTCAACAGCGTCAATAATCCATTTTTTAGAGAAATCATAGCGATTAGGACCGTGTTGATCGGCGAATCGAATCGCACACTTTGACTGAAGTGTGATGAGGTCTTTTAACTGCGGCCTTTGTGAAAGAACCTGGCCAAAGGCTTGCTCTGCTTTGCCTAGTGTGTAGATATCGGCATGATCAAAAGTCCGTATATTCGCATCGAGTGCTGCGTCGATAACCTCGTGAGCTTGTTGCACATGCGCGGCGGAAAGAGTGCTATTGTCCCAGCCACCGCCTAACCCCATACAGCCATAAATCAATGAAGACTGCTGGTGTGTTGATATCGTCATAATTCATGTTATCCAAATAAATGTTTGATGAACCCAGCATGCCTGAATCTATTGTTTACAAAAACATCGCCAATAGAATTCATTGTTTGGTATAACAAACAATGAATAACGAAGAGAGAAAGAGCAATGCAACATAAGAAAATTGAGCGTTTGATGTTGTATTCGGAAGTGGCGAAACAACGGAGCTTTACCAAAGCAGCGGAAACGCTTGAAATGTCAAAAGGTTACTTGTCAACGCAGATTAAGCAGCTTGAGAAGGACTTGGGTTACACATTGATGATTCGCTCGACGCGAAGCCTTCGCCTGACCTTGCAAGGTGAACGTGTGCTGGCTGGTATGGAGTCGATCCAGATGACGTTGCTTGATCTTGAAAGACAAGCCGATTACGAAAATGAAGCACTGGAAGGGATCATTCGTATCACTGCTCCGTTGCAGTTTACGCAGTCGAAGTTGACTGATTTATGTGCGCGCTTTAATGAGCGGCACCCACAAGTGCAATTTGAGATTGAATGCAGTTATCAAAGCCATGACTTGGTCAAAGATAATTTTGATGTGGCTTTTCGTGCCACACAAGCGCCACCTGAAAATATGGTTGCTCGTAAACTGTTCAGTTATAAAAAAATAGTCACTGCTACAACAGGTTATCTTTCTATGCACGAGCCGCTTATTCATCCTAATCAACTCATCAATCACAATTGCCTTACCGGAAACGGCATCACGGAGTGGGGGTTCAAACAAGGCCGTTATCCGATAAAGGGCTGGCTCTTTACCCAAGAGAATACCGTGCTTAAATCACTGGCACTTGAGGGGAAGGGGTTGATTTATACCCCCGATTATTTTGTAGCCAAAGAGGTGGACGCTGGCACACTTCAACCCGTGTTGAGTGCCCAAACTGATATAGAAAACGATATGTATTTACTGTATCCGTCACTGGTCAGTCGCTCAAAACGGTTAAGTACATTTATAGAGTTTGTACAGCATCGACTGAAACGCTGATGTTGCATGATATTCGATCGCGAGTGTGCAGAGCGAGATGCCTGAAATAATACATAACCTGTCATCTGCAGGCGTCACCCAAGAACGTCATCTTGGGTGACGGGTTGTGTCATCACTGATAGCGATTGAACGTGTTGTTTACTTACGAGCCTTGCCTTAACTTATATGCCTTACTGGACAGCTTTCATCGTTGGCAGCAAGCGTACGTTATCTTTAAGCACGGCGTCACTTGGCTGATAATGACGAATGCCGATGTTAAACTCCCCTGAGTCGTTCTTTGTTTGAATGTTATTGGGCGCAGCGTCGCCACAACCAAAACTAATCGTGTAGGTACCATCAGCATTTGGTGTCGCGGTATTAGAACTGTAGTTCGCTAAATCGTTGAACATAAAGCCAGCTTTGTTGTAAACCGTGATAGACCAAAATGCGTGGTTATTGGGATCGTTAAACGTCGCTTGGTGGCAAACATTATCAGGGAAGTTTTTTGATATTTCATAAATATTATCAACGGCCTGCGCTCCACCCCAGCCAACGGCTGCACCCACTTCATATTTTTCTTGGGTAAAATCTTGCTGTGAATCATCGGTTGGTGCGGTAAACATACCTAATAGTGCATGACTACCATCACGTTGAGAGATGGCTGGCATTTTTGCTTTCAGCTCACTTTCGATGTTCTTAAACGAGGCGGTGTCGACGGGTTCTGCCATGAATGCTTGGTTGTTAGTAGCAGTGATTGTCATCTGGTCTTGATATTTCGCCGCTTCAGCTTCAGTAAACGTTGAGTCTAATCGAACCACCAGGTACACATGATTACCAGCGTGTGTTGAGAGTTCAAAGGTGCCCGATCCATAAAACATAGGTTGAATACGATGGTCTTCGGTCACGGGTTGAACGGAAATGTATTTGCCTTCGGGCACGTTAGGCATAGTGACCGTAGCGCCTCCAGAGACATCCACCACAGCCATCGAATAATACGTATCGCGGTTCATTCGAACAACGGGTTGCTGATCAGTAGGCGTGAGTTGTCGTTTATGTAAAAACTGGTTTACGCCCACCGCATCTTGATTTTTTAGCATCTGATGGGCGGTTTCTGCCGTTGGGTAACTCGCCGTGGTGACCGTTTCACCCGTATCGCTCATAAATGCTTGAAGTGAGTCAACCGGTTCCGCTAAAGCAACAGAAGCATTTAAGGTAAGCATAGCGAGTGTTGCGCCTTTCATGACATTCCACGCACCAGTTTTTGAAAACACATTCATCTGATTAGCACTATTCATATTGAGCCCTTTTAGGTTGTTCACTGTTAAAGTCAGTGGATACCAAAAGAATAGGGCAGAAGAGATATGATTAGAAATGAATACTTTCTATTTCTAATATGCACGAAAATTATATCACTGGAGACAGAGTCTTTACCTCAATAGTGCGCCATTGACTTGAACATGCATGCTTCAAAGTTATACTAAATTAAATGAAGTATACTTAAGGTGCATATCACATGGTTTCTTTAGAGCAACAACTATCACGGCTCGATCTGAATTTATTAGTGTCTTTGAGCGTGTTGCTCAAAGAAAAAAACGTGACGAAAGCAGCCCAAGCGCTGTATTTATCACAACCGGCGATGAGCCGAACGCTGGGCCGTCTCCGGACCTTGTTTGATGATCCGCTATTTTATCGTGAATCCGCCGGTCTGGTTCCAACTCAAAAGGCGCTCGAACTTGAAGAACCATTAGATGCAATGCTACGGTCGGTGCAAAGCCTGATTGCTCAAACCGCATTTGATCCTAAAACCTGCGAACAGAGTTTTACGCTCTCTTTGCCACCGTTAATGAGTCAATGGTTGTCTGTGCCATTGGCTAAAGCTTTTATCACACAAGCCCCGCGAGCCAGTTTGTTGGAATACCCCATAAGCAAAGATCCCGGACAACAGCTTATCGAAAGAAAAGTCGATTTCTCTATTCATATTACCCAGCCCAATGATCATGAAGAATTGCCAAGCACGGTTATTGGCCACACGTACCCTGTGTTTTATACGGCGGTGTCACATCCATTAGCCCTGCAGAGTATGGTCACGTTAGAAGACTGCTTGGCCTACCGTTTTGTCGATCTGACGTTGGATATACGCTCAGGATTTAGTGTCCAAAACCCCATTGATGATTACCTGTCGAAAGTGGGGTATCGCCGTGATGTGGCCTTTCGAAGTGGGCAGCTAATGACACTCGTTGAAGTGATGCAAGAGACAACATGCGTCCTAGCTTCTTCACATCAGCTCTCACAACTAGAGTGCGTTGCGAACAAGCTTGTTCCGGTATTTGCTATTGATGATGTTGAGGCGATGCGCATTACGCTCTACCTTATCGAACATAAACGGACAGCGTCGAGTGTGGCACATCAGTGGTTAAAACAGCTTATCATCGAGACCACAAAGTCGTCATCAAACGTGTGCACATAAGAAAGGGCGAAGAGGCATAGAGCCAAAAGAGGGATAATTGTAAAGGTGGTATTTCGAGGTGACAAAAAACAACAAAGCCCCGTAAAAACGGGGCTAAGGATACAATCAACTCAGTGTCACATTGTGTGACCGGTAAACCGGTATTGCTACTGCAAACCGGTGTTAACCGTGTGAACTGATATTAGCTGCTTGCTTGGAGCTTGTCGTTGCCGTTAGATTTTGCTGCATTCATCAGCAAGATACCTACGACTAGAACAATTGAACCACATAACAAGAACAATAGACGGCCTGTTGGTTCATTTGGAATCAGAGCCATCGCTAAGATACCGAAACCAGCAGTACTGATTAGCTTACCAAGCATTGAACGTTGCTTAGTATCTAGGTTCTGTTGCTCTTCAGACTCCGCGATAACTGGTGTGTTCCAGTTCTCGAATAACTTCTCAACTTCAGCTTCACGTTCAGGAGTGCGACCTTTGTAAGCAAGCGTTGTTGCAATGAAGAAACCACCTGTAAACACAACGTGTGCACATAAGCTCAGCGCTACTTTCAAATCAGACCATTCACGACCGGTTAGAGCGTGGTCTAGGTTGAAGAAGTTCTCAATATGCTCTGCTTGTAGAGAGATACCGAATACCCAAGAAACCACACCACCCACAATCAGTGTAACCCAGCCAGCCCAATCTGGAGTTTTACGAATCCACATACCTAGTAGCACAGGGATAAGCATTGGGAAGCCAATAAGTGCGCCCACGTTAAGAACGATGTCGAACAAGCTTAGGTGACGTAATGAGTTAATGAACAGGCCAATAGCGATAACAAGAAGCGCCATGACAACCGTTGTTAGCTTACTGACCACTACAAGCTCTTTTTGAGAGGCGTTTGGACGCACTATCGGGCTGTAGAAGTTCATTACAAAGATACCAGCGTTACGGTTCAAGCCTGAATCCATAGATGACATCGTAGCCGCGAACATCGCAGACATTAGCAAGCCAACCATACCTGCAGGCATGATGTTTTGCACAAACGCTAGGTAAGCTGCATCTGCACCCACAGAACCGTATTGCTCTGCGAAGTCTGGCATAAATGCACTAACATACCATGCTGGTAGGAACCAGATTAGTGGACCGACAACCATTAGCACACAAGCAAGACCTGCTGCTTTACGTGCGTTCTCACTGTCTTTAGCACAAAGGTAACGATAAGCGTTGATGCTGTTATTCATTACACCAAATTGTTTGATGAAGATGAACACAACCCAAAGCACAAAGATACTCATGTAGTTTAGGTTATTACCAACGTAGAAATCACCTTGGAAGTTATCAACGATATTGCCGATACCACCACCGTGGAAGTATGCCGCAACAGCACACGTGATGGTGACCGCCATGATAACAAGCATTTGCATGAAGTCAGACGCTACAACCGCCCAAGAACCGCCAGTTACAGACATTAGCATTAATACTAAGCCGGTAACGATAATGGTCGCTTCCATTGGAATATCAAAAACAGCGGCTACGAAGATAGCAAGGCCGTTTAGCCAGATACCTGCAGAGATTAAGCTGTCTGGCATGCCTGCCCAAGTGAAGAACTGCTCAGACGTTTTACCAAAACGCTGACGTATTGCTTCGATTGCCGTCACTACTCGGAGCTGACGGAATTTCGGAGCGAAATACATATAGTTCATGAAATAACCAAACGCGTTGGCTAAGAATAGGATAACAACGACGAAACCATCGCTGAAAGCGCGTCCTGCGGCTCCCGTAAACGTCCATGCTGAAAACTGTGTCATGAAGGCGGTTGCACCAACCATCCACCACAACATTTTGCCGCCCCCTCTAAAATAATCACTCGTGGAAGTGGTGAACTTACGGAACATCCAACCAATTGCGATTAAGAAAAAGAAGTAGGCGAGTACTACAAGAGTATCAATAGTCATGATTCAGCCTTTTTATATCATTCATACTGAGTATGATAATAGCAATTCGCTGGGCTTATTGTATGACAATATAGCATTTATGTGATGTAGAACATGTTAATTTCGTAGGTAAAAAAAAAGCGAGCACTCGGCTCGCTTTAGTTTGTAACAGCAGATTTCAATTAGTTTACGTGTGCAACGGCATCTTTTACTAGTTGGCCTAACTCTTCCCAACGACCTTCGTCCATGAGTTTAGTTGGAACCATCCAAGTGCCACCACATGCAAGAACAGAAGGAATCGATAGGTACTCGTCTACGTTCGTAAGACTTACACCGCCGGTAGGCATGAAGTTTACTGGGTAAACGGCTGTCAGTGCTTTTAGCATGCCAACACCACCTGATGGTTCTGCAGGGAAGAACTTCAACGTGCGCAGACCCATTTCCATTGCTTGCTCTACAAGGCTTGGGTTGTTTACGCCGGGTACGATAGCAACACCTTTGTCGATGCAGTATTGAACCGTGCGAGGATTAAAACCTGGGCTTACGATGAAATCAACACCAGCTTCGATTGACGCGTCAACCTGCTCGTTAGTTAGTACCGTACCAGAACCGATTAGCATGTCTGGGAACTCTTTACGCATTACGCGAATGGCTTCAATTGCACACTCAGTACGTAGTGTGATTTCAGCACAAGGCATGCCGTTGTCAACCAACGCTTTACCCAGTGGGATCGCATCTTCAACTTTGTTGATTGCAATGACAGGAATTACTTTTAGGCTTGCTAGCTTGTCGTTCAATGTTGTCATGTTATTTGTCCTACTAATCGATTGTTGGTGTAGCTTCTTTAGGAATGATCGCGCCTTGGTGCTGGATAACCGCACCGGCGACTTTATGACCCGTTGCAGCAGCTTGTAACGCAGTACCACCAGTCAGACGCTTTGCAAGATAACCCGCGCTGAATGAATCACCCGCTGCAGTCGTATCGAGCACGTTGTTTACAGGCTTAGGAGCAACATAGTTGGCTTGGCCTTCAGCAACAACGAGGCAGTCTTTAGCACCACGCTTAATTGCAATCTCAGAAACGCCGGCTTCGCTAGTACGTTCAATACACTGTTCAACGAACATATCACCAAATAGCGCTTGATCATCTTCAAATGTAAGCAACGCGGTACTGGTGAGTTCAAGCATCGCAGTATAATTTGTGATCGCTTGTTGTCTGTCGGCCCAAAGTTTTGGACGGAAGTTATTGTCGAAGAAGACGTGTCCGCCTTTTTCTTTAAACGCTTTAAGGAAGTTAAACAAAGTATCGCGACCTGATTGTGTCAGAATCGCTAGTGTGATGCCACTTAGGTATACCGCATCGTATTCTAGCAAAGATTCAATCAGTGCTGCTGACTCTGGTTGGTCGAATACGAATTTAGCGGCTGCATCGCTGCGCCAGTAAAAGAAGGTGCGCTCACCGGTATCATCAGTTTCGATGTGATAAAGACCTGGCATTTTGTCATCAAGCTTAAGAATAAGGCTGGTATCAATGCCTTCGCTTTGCCACGTCGCCATCATCTCATTTGAAAAAGGGTCGTTACCAAGTGCAGTAATGTAGCTAACAGTGAGGTTGTGTTGCTGAGTGAGGCGAGAAAGGTATAGCGCAGTGTTGAGTGTGTCACCGCCAAAAGATTGTTTTAGCAGCTCACCTTTACGTTGTAGCTCTACCATACACTCGCCAATGATTGCGATTTTGTACTGATTCATTAATTTGTCATCCACTTTGGAGCGATCAACCAAGAAAGTCTTCACGCGAAGGAGAAAAAATATCGAGTATCACACTGTCTTGTTCCAGCGCGGTCACTCCATGACGTAGCAGTCTTTTTACCATAAAGGCATCGCCCGCTTTTAGTTCACGTTCCTCGCCATCAACGACGGCATCAAAACGACCACTGACCACATAAGCAATTTGGTCGTGGATATAATGTTGATGCAGTGCACTGTGTGCACCCATATCAAAGCACAAATGTGCCGCCATTAAGTCGTCGGTAAAACCAACTACTTTTCGCTTGATGCCTTGTTCAACCTGTTCCCACGGGTGTTCGTCGGCGGAGAAAAAAGTGTGCACTAACAGCCTCCCAGACTACAGTCATTGTGTACTCTTAATTACGTTGCAAGTATCATAAAGGTATAATTCAAATTGTCATACAATAAGTTTACAGCTTTGTGATTGTGATCAATTTATAATTGCTTAACACCACAAAACTACGTTGTTAATAGGGTTTTAAGTAAAACACAATGTGTTTAAACCGCAATTGTATGAAAGTTAATTGTGATTAAAGTCCACTTTCCACCACTTTTTTGTATGACAATAAGGCATATTGTATTACTTTATATGGTAAATTATTGCTGCATTGAGAGTCGAGGGTAAACATGTCTACATTGGTTCAACCCATTTTGCTGGGTGAAGATGAAATCGCTGAGCTAAGAAAAGAGATTGGTCGCGATACCTTAATGGGTAAAGCTATTGCAAAAAATATCAAGGATGCTGAAGCATTCATGAAGCTGCCACTTGAAGTGCCAGGACACGGTGAAGCGGGCGGTTATGAACACAATCGCAATAAGCAAAACTATATCCATATGCACCTTGCAGGCCGTCTCTTCTTAATTACAGGCGAAGCGCACTACGCTAAATTTGTGCGTGATCTTTTGGCATTGTACGCAGAACGTTACCTCACCTTTGACTTCCATGTTCAGAAAAACACCAACCCAACAGGTCGTCTTTTCCACCAGATTTTAAACGAACACGTTTGGCTATTATACACCAGTATTGCCTATTCTTGTGTGGCTTCAACCATGTCAGAAGAAGAGCGCCAAACGGTGATTGACCGTATCTTTGATCCAATGCTTGAGATGTTCACCGTGAAATATGGTCATGATTTTGATCGTATTCATAACCATGGCATTTGGGCAGTAGCCGCTGTCGGTACATGCGGCTTGGCGATCAACAAGCGTGAATACTTAGAGATGTCAGTGTTTGGGCTTGAGAACAACAATACTGGCGGCTTTTTAGCACAAGTATCACAATTGTTTGCACCATCAGGTTATTACATCGAAGGTCCGTATTACCACCGCTATGCTATTCGCCCAACCTGTGTATTTGCAGAAATCCTTGATCGCCATATGCCTGAAATCGATATCTTCAATTATAAAGATGGTGTGATTGGCAATACTGTTCAAGCGATGCTTTCTACGGCTTATCCGAATGGCGAGTTCCCAGCATTAAATGATGCTTCTCGTACAATGGGTATCCGCGATTTAGGTGTTCAAGTGGCGGTCAGCCAATACGCAAAACATTATGGTATTGATGATAATCTACTTGGTATGGCTAAGATTCAAGATTCAGTATGGATGCATGAATGTGGCCTAGTGTTGTCTCGTGCGTTTGAGAAAGCCAACGACCTAGACATGCCTTTCTGGCCAAGCGTTGAGCTGAATGAAGGCCCTAACGGTGACCGTGGTGCTCAAGGTTTTATTCGTGTTCAAGATGACAACAAAGATGTCTTCCAACTAGTGATGAACTACGGCCAGCATGGCATGGGGCATGGAAACTTCGACACGCTAGGCATTTCCTACTTTAACCGTGGTGACGAAGTACTTCGTGAATATGGTTTTGCACGCTGGGTAAACGTCGAGCCAAAGTTTGGTGGTCGATACTTAGATGAAAACAAGACTTACGCTCGTCAAACGATTGCTCACAATGCAGTAACGATGGATGAAACATGTCAGAACTACTTTGATGTAGAGCGTGCAGACAGCGTACACGGTATTCCACACTTCTTTGAAACAGATAATGCTCAGATCTCGGGCATGAGTGCGTATGCGAATGGCCACTACGATGGCATGAAGCAGCAACGCAGCGTGTTCTTGTTTAAACACGACGAATTTGAAGCACCATTGCTTATCGATTTGTTCCGCATTGCCGGAGAAGGTGAGCATCAATACGATTATTCACACCAGTACGATGGCCAAATCATTCGTACCAATTTCGAGTATCAAGCGCACAAAGAACTTAATACGCTGAGTGACAACCTAGGTTACAACCATTTATGGAATGTGGCTGAAGGTGAAGCGAATGATACGGCGTTGGTTAGCTGGGTACAGAATAACTCGTATTACACTTGGTCAGGCACAAGCTCAAACGATAACGGTAAAGTGATCTTTACTCGCACTGGTGCGAACGATCCGAGTTTCAACCTACGCAGCGTACCGAGTTTCATTCTTCGCTCAAAGGGCGAAAGCACTTTGTTTGCCTCTGTGTTAGAGACACACGGCTATTTTAACGAAGAATTTGAACAGTCAGTCAATGCACGCGGTGTTATCAACAATATTAAGGTGATTGGTCATTCTGATGAAGGCTCAGTCATTACATTTGAAACAGAAACAAAACGCTTCACGCTAATGGTCAGCAATAACCCAGATGCGGATAAGAACACAGAGCACTCTGTGGCGCTTGCCGGCAAGTCTTATTCATGGGCAGGCTACTTTGCAGTTGAGCAGGAGACACTAATATGAGTTACCAACCACTATTACTAAACTTCGACGAAGCAGGAGAGCTTCGTAAAGATCTCGGTAAGGACACATTACTAGGCAACGCTTTAGCGCGTGATATCGCACAAGTTGATGCTTATATTGCGCAGGTTGGTATCGAAGTTCCGGGACACGGCGAAGGCGGCGGTTATGAGCATAACCGTCACAAGCAAAACTACATTCATATCGATTTAGCGGGTCGCTTGTTTCTTATTACGGAACAAACAAAGTACCGCGATTATATCGTAGATATGTTGACGGCTTACGCGAAGGTTTACCCGACGCTAGAAAGTAACACCAGCCGTGATACTAACCCTCCTGGTAAGATTTTCCACCAGACGCTAAACGAAAACATGTGGATGCTGTACGCATCATGTGCATATAGCTGTGTTTATCACACGCTTTCTGATGATCAAAAGCACCTGATCGAAACCGATTTGTTTAAGCAGATGATCGATCTGTTTGTTGTGACTTACGGCCACGACTTCGACATCGTTCATAACCACGGCCTTTGGGCTGTGGCGGCTGTTGGTATTTGTGGCTACGCCATCAATGATCAAGAGTCAGTAGACAAAGCACTCTATGGCCTGAAACTAGACAAGGTGAGCGGCGGTTTCCTTGCACAATTAGATCAATTGTTTTCGCCAGATGGTTATTACATGGAAGGCCCGTATTACCACCGCTTCTCATTGCGTCCAATTTACTTGTTTGCAGAAGCGATTGAGCGCCGTCAGCCGGAAATTGGCATCTACGAATTTAATGACTCTGTAATTAAGACAACATCTTACGCGGTATTCTCTACAGCGTTCCCTGATGGCACATTGCCTGCATTGAATGATTCGTCTAAGACGATCAGCATCAATGATGAAGGCGTTATCATGGCAACAAGTGTTTGTTACCACCGTTATGAGCAGAACGAAACGCTGTTGAGCATGGCAAATCACCAACAGAATGTTTGGGTTCATGCATCCGGCGCAACCTTGTCAAATGCGGTAGCAAACGCGACAGAAATTAAACCATTTAACTGGGGCAGCTTGTACGTAACAGATGGACCAAAAGGCGAGAAAGGCGGGCTTACAATTCTCCGTCACCGTGACGCTCAAGATGATGATACGATGGCTTTGCTTTGGTTTGGTCAACACGGCTCTGATCACCAGTATCACTCTGCTCTTGATCACGGTCATTATGATGGGCTTCACCTAAGCGTATTCAACCGTGGTCAAGAAGTCTTACATGACTACGGTTTTGGTCGTTGGGTAAACATCGAGCCTAAGTTTGGTGGTCGTTACATCCCAGAGAACAAGACTTACTGTAAGCAAACTGTCGCTCATAACACCGTAACGGTTGATCAAGAGACACAGAACGAATTTAACACTGCAATTGCAGAAAGTCGTTTCGGTGCGAAGCATTTCTTTAAAACAGATGATGCAAAACTGCAAGGTATGAGTGGTAAAATCAGTGAGTACTATGCCGGTACTGACATGCAGCGTTCAGTATTGCTGGCTGATATCGAAGAATTTGAAAAGCCACTAGTCATTGATGTTTACCGCATCAAAGCAGATAAAGAACACTCTTATGATCTACCAGTTCATTATTCTGGTCAGATTATGCGTACTGACTTTGACTACAAAGCGGAATCAACGCTACGTCCAATGGGCGAGAAATTTGGTTATCAACACCTATGGAACCTAGGTTCTGGTCAGGTTGAAGGTAGCTCGTTGGTCTCTTGGCTACACGGCTCTAGCTACTACAGCCTAGTGACTACGGCAAACAAAGGCTCAGAAGTCTTCTTCACTCGCACTGGTGCGAATGATCCAGATTTCAACCTACGCAGTGAGCCTGCATTGATTCTTCGTCAATCAGGTCAAGACCATGTGTTTGCTTCTGTATTAGAGACTCACGGTTACTTCAATGAAGAAATTGAAGCATCAGTAGGCGCTCGTGGTTTGGTCGAGTCTGTGAAGACTTTGGCGAATAACGACGATGCAACGGTGATTGAAATCAATACGACAAGTGGTAACCAATACCGCTTTGCTATTAGCAACAAAGACGAAGCGGCGCAAAATGAGCGTCACGAGCTCACGATCGACGGTGAACTTGTTAGCTGGAACGGTTCGTTCGCTAGAGTATAAAACGTTTTGAATTTTAAGCCGGGCATTGCCCGGCTTTTTTTCGTTATGGGATAAGGAAAAGGAGAATCATGGAGACATTAGACGGGATTATTATCCTAGGTTATTTCGTTTTTATTCTAGCAGCAGCGTTAGCATTTAAACGCTTTGCCACCGATTCGTCTGGCTTTATACGTGGCGGTGGCGCGATGATGTGGTGGATGGCCGGGGCAACCGCCTTTATGACTCAGTTTTCGGCTTGGACATTCACGGGAGCTGCGGCAAAAGCGTATGAAGATGGTTTGACGGTTTTGTTTATCTTCTGGGGTAATGCGTTGGGCTTTTTCGTTGCAGCTTGGTTTTTTGCTGAGCGCTATCGGAAGCTTCGAGTCGAAACGGCCATGGAAGTCATCCGTGTTCGATTTGGTAAAAGCTCTGAGCAAGTTTACACCTGGATTTCATTCCCGCTCACGATTCTTTCGTCAGCGATTTGGTTGAATGGTTTAGGTATCTTTGTTTCCGCGGTTTTCCAAGTGGATTTGTTCGTTACGATTATCGGAGTGGGGTGTTTGGTTACCTTCATTGCGGTGAGTGGCGGATCTTGGACCGTGTCGGCGACCAATGTGATCCAACTTATTCTGTTGCTTGCGATTACCTTGACGGTTGGTGCCTTTGCCTTGGTTGAAATTGGTGGGCCATTGTCGCTTGCTCACTCGTATCCGACTGAAAGCTTTATGGGTCATGATATTAATTATTGGCAGATTTTCTGGATCTGGGTGGTCGTGATCATGATGAAGCAAACCATGAACACCAATAACGCGTTGTCGTGCTACCGATTCTTAGTGACCACCAACGAGCGAGAGGCAAAGAAGGCGGCTTTTGTCACCGGTTTATTGTTTATTATTGGCCCAGTGATGTGGTTTATTCCCCCATGGGTGACGGCGTCAATGGGCGTGGATTTAATGGCGTACTATCCGATGCTGGGAGAGAGTGCTAATAATGCCGCCTACGTGTATTACATCGATCATTATCTACCAACCGGCATGCTCGGTCTTGTGCTGGCGGCGATGATTGCAGCGACTATCTCACCAATGACAACGGCGCTCAATCGTAACGCGGGTATTTTTGTTCGAAATGTCTATCAATCGGTGATCAACCCGCAAGCAACAGAAGCTCAGCAAATGCGCATGGGTAAGCTGTCGACGGTCGTGAATGGTGTGTTATCGGTTGGAGCGGCATTGCTGTTTGCTTCGATAAAAGAATACAGCTTCTTTGATATTATGATGTTGTTTGGTGCGTTATTGCAGACGCCTCTGTCAGTGCCGTCTTTGCTGGCGTTTGTGACTCTTCGTACGCCTGATTGGTCTGGATGGGCAACGATCGTTGTGGGCTTGTTAGTCTCGGCTTTTATGCACTTTATCTTTGAAGTCTCTTGGTTGTTACCGCTATTTGGTGCTGAAAGCTTCACTCATCGAGAGACGGTGGATTTACAAGTTGCGGCAACATTAATTGCTCATCTGCTGATTACGGGAGGGTTCTTTATGCTTTCTCGTTACTTTTACCGAGAGCCGGTTGGTGAGCGTGAAGGCGAGAGAAGTAAGCTCGAACATAATCTACAAACACCGATCAGCGCGGATGAAGAAGCCAAGGTCGATTTCAGGCAAGGGGCTTACTTAGGTAGAATGTGTCAAGCGTTGGGGATGCTAGTGATGGCATTAGCGGTGACGGCGGGCACGGTGTCTGGTGGGGTAATTTTTGTTGTGATTGGGGCTTTAATTGCTCTGGCTGGCACCCACTTGTATCGAACCCGCCATGGTGGGGGGGATCGTGAAGCGCTGGGGCAACCTTAGCCCTTCCTCCCCTATCTGACTACCTCTCTATTGCCAAATCTATGAGTTGGCGATAGAGAGCCTTTTCGTTGTCATCCTCTATGCTCTTTCATAAGCTAATGACAAGCCGTTTACCCTGATCTAATAAATAATAATTAATCATGGTGGTGAATTTCATTATTCATTATCATTCGTGCTGGTTATTTATAAATCTTGGAACTCAACTCTTGCATCGTTATCAAACAGAAGCTAAAGACCTAATAAAACTGGCTTCCCCCGTTCTTATTGCCTCCATTGCTCAAACTGGGATGGGGTTCGTCGATACGGTTATGGCTGGTGGCGTAAGCGCTGTCGACATGGCGGCGGTTTCTATTGCAGCAAGCATATGGCTTCCTTCGATATTATTTGGTGTTGGCCTACTTATGGCGATCATCCCGGTCGTTGCCCAACTTAATGGTGCCGGAAAACAAGACCAAGTGCCGTTTCAAATCCATCAAGGCATTATTCTCGCGTTAATGATCAGCATTCCAACTATTGTGGTGCTTCTGCAAATTGAAGGCATACTGAATGTGATGGACATTGAGTCGGTAATGGCCGAAAAAACCGTAGGCTATATCTATGCCGTTATATTCGCGGTTCCCGCTTTTTTGTTGTTCCAGGCATTAAGAAGTTATACCGACGGGATGTCATTAACTAAGCCTGCTATGGTTATCGGTTTTATTGGGTTAGTCGTCAATATTCCTCTTAACTGGGTGTTTGTATATGGGCAGTTTGGGGCGCCAGCATTAGGAGGGGTAGGATGTGGTATCGCGACGACTATCGTTTATTGGTTGATGTTTTTCATGATGCTGTTTTACGTTGCGACGACCCAAAGACTCAAACACATAGGCTTGTTTAGTGCATGGCACAAACCTGATCGTAAAGCATTAACACGATTGTTCAAACTTGGGTTTCCGATTGCAGCGGCCATTTTCTTTGAAGTGACGTTGTTCGCCGTCGTTTCATTGCTTGCTGCGCCTCTGGGGTCGTTGGTCGTTGCGTCTCACCAAATTGCGATGAACTTCTCTTCTCTAGTGTTCATGATACCCATGAGTATTGGTGCCGCCGTCAGTATTCGGGTTGGCCATAAGTTGGGCGAAATAGATACAGCGGGCGCCATTATTGCTTGTCGAGTAGGGTTAATTGTCGGCCTAGCCGTTGCTATGTTTACGGCGACGGCAACGCTACTTTTCAAACAACAGATCGTCTATCTGTATACCGATAATGCCGAGGTGGTGACACTCGCTATGCAGTTGCTTATCTTCGCCGCTATTTATCAATGTACCGACGCCATTCAAGTTGTCGCGGCTGGTGCGCTGCGTGGTTATAAAGATATGAAAGCGATCTTCAATTGCACATTTATTGCTTATTGGCTGATTGGACTTCCCCTTGGCTACCTGCTTGCGATGACGGATGTCATTGTTGATAAAATGGGCATTGTTGGCTTTTGGTTCGGATTCATTGTCGGTCTGTCAGCCGCTGCGCTTATGTTGACGATTCGCTTGCTATGGATGCACAGACAAACGGATGAACTGCAACTTGAGTATGCAGAGCGCTAACCATCGCTTCTAAAAGCGTTGAAAAAAAGCACACGGCATTGCTGCTATTTCTGATCGATAATAAGCGCACGTCACGTAATAAGTTGGATACTAGTAAGCACTTAATACCTGTAAACGTTTAATGTCTGTAAACACTTAATACTTGTAAACACTGGACACCTAATGCTCGGTGACCCGGCTTAGGTTTTCAGACGGTTTCTTGAATGCGTAACAAGGTAGAGAGAGCGAATACGCAACGTCAGGTGGTCGCGATGTCAGCAAGAAAAATAGCCAACAAACGAAATTCGACGTGGTGTAATGTGCGTCGACATCTGATGGTATGGACGACTACGTCGATCGCTTTATCTGGTTGCTTTCAGCCTGACACCATGACGGAAACCTTTACAGACTACCAACGTAAGGTCGCATCAATCCAAGAGCGACCCTTGTTGGCACCACCAGAAACCCCGCTGGTTCTTTTACCCGGTAAACGAGATATGCTCCAGGCGATACCTGTGACAACGCTGGGTATCGTCGACACGTACCAACTTCGTCAGTGCCAATTGTTTGGCATTATCGCAGAGCGAAACTCTAGCCTTGGCAAGGTACAAGACGCCTTCAGAAACTTTGACTACCAAATTCAACTCATTGAAGGCTTAGAGCGTTGTATTGGCTCTAGCCAAATTGATAGTGCGCTTAAGCAAGATTTACAGGTCATTCTCGGCATCAAATATCGCTACCTTTCGAAGCATTTCTACAATTTACTGTTTACCAGTGATGCGATGAGAACCCAGTTAAACAGTAGTGGCTGGCTAGAGCCCACCTCCGGCAGTGTCATGATGAAGGTCAAACCATCGTTGCTTGCACTGAATGATATTACTGAGTCTATTGCGCAATTAGAATCTGATGGTGTTCTCATGCCATTTCCTCCCTTCATTATGCCGTTTCAAGAAACGCTTGAAAAAAATCCTGTTATTGGCAACCTTGCTTATTCATTGCAAGCCAGTACGCAATGGCTCGATGCTGTTACCAGACAGCTAAGCCAATATGACTCTGCAATCGTGTGCGGTGAACATCGCGATACCACTCGTTTTAACTATCTCGTCAACGTATTTAATCAGGTGTTTATCGCCAAGATCCAACCTTATCTCTCTTTTCTAGATTCGGAGTATCGCGTCGTGTCTGGTGAGTTGCGGTTTATCGAAGCGGCAAGTAAATACAATAAGGCAGACAGTGTTTATGACGTTCGTGCGCTGTATAATCAGTTTTCATTGTCGAATCGAGAGCACGTCAATTATTGGCAGGCGTTGTTTTCTCGTTGTGGTAAAACCCTACGAGATGTTCGCAATCACTGATTCGAGGTGGCGTCATGGGGGCCGGGATAGGTGGGTACCAAGAAATAGTAAGTGTTGTCGGAGCAGATATCGACAGGACCGCGCCGATATCTGCTGTTAGATATCAGTGTTCAAATACGACCTCAGACATGGGTACACGGTGTCGTTCCCCATATACACCATCTTGAGCGCCAACCCCACAGCTGATGATCATGGTAATCTCGTGGCGCTCATCAAGCCCTAGCAACTGCTTGGCACGACGAGAGTCAAATCCTTCCATTGGGCAAGTATCATAACCTTGCTCGCGCATCGACAGCATAAATGTCATTGAGGCCAACGCCGCACTTTTGTGTAAGCACACACGTACATCTTCTTTGCTCACTTCGCGCACCATCGGTTTTTTGCGACCTATCCACGAGGTGTATAGCTTGCGAGCGATGCCTCTTAGGCCGACTCTGTCGTTGTTGTACAGTGTCGGGATCAGTGAGTCGTAATATTTTAAGGCACGTTTAGTGGTGTTGTCTTCACGCCCTGCAAATGCAGCCCTCACAGTTTCTGCGTTCATTTCCGCGCGTTGTTTCCAAATGTTGGGTGTTACGGTGACAACAATCAGTTCATTGGCCGTTTTTGCGGCGTTTTGACCCATACAAATGTCAGCAAGCTGGTGGCGTTTTTCTTCACTGATCACGCGGTGAAATGCCCACATCTGCATGTTGCTGCTGTTAGGGCTTAGTGTGGCAAGTTCTAATGACTTCTGCACCGCTTGATGGTCGAAATTTGCCTTCATATCGTATTTACGAACGGAGCGGCGCGTATTGAGAATGTGCTCGAGAGAGGGGGATGAATTCATAGAAAAAGTGACCAAACAGGAAAGTTGGCCACTTTCTATCAGTTATTTAGGAGTGGTACAAGTGCTAGTAGGTAACGCTTGTTTTTGCTTCCTAAATGAGCGGGTCGACAGCGGCGTTTTTTCGAGAAGCCACACCAAGATTGGCGTCACCAAAACGGTGCCAAAGAAGACCACTGCATCTCTTGCCATATATTCCATGCCATAAAGGCCGGAAAGGTTATTAAACCCAATTGTGACGAGCAAATGAGCTGCGTAGACCGGCAGTACAAGCTTAGCGAGCTTATGGACAATAGGTGTGTTACCTAGGTTCGGCTTACTCTGTAACCAGAAGAAAATACCGGTTGCCCAAAATGGGGTGCCAGCAAGAAAATCGTTGCTGTTAAACTCTTGCCCTAATGGGTGTAAGTAAAATGCCTCAGCAAAGTGGATAGTCATCCCAAAAATAGCGAGAAGTAGTGCTTTGTTTGATGACATATGCCAGTTTCGACGTCGAATCTCAAACCCAATAGACACCATTAGAAAGCTAATAAACGGGCCATTACGGGTGAAAATGGCGGTCTCATCTTGAGTGATAACCTGGTAACTGCCTGCAATAAGACCGTACGCATAAATAATAGCGGCGAACGGTATCAAGAGTGTGCGGCAATGATTATCAACAAACCACGCGATCATTAATACGGCTAAGCATAAAGAGGGGATAAACCAGAGGTGGACTAAGCCGCCCTCAAATAATGTATTGAGTGGGTTTTGTAATAAGTAGCCCCAATACCCCATCCTTTCTGCGAGATAGCCATGCTCGGCGACAACAGCAAAATTGAATGGGGTTGCAAGACAAATGACGCTCCATACCAACCAGATCATCATAAGAGGATAGCTGTAGCTCTTGGTGGTTTGATAGGGCTTATTGTTAAGCTTGGGCTGTATCAAATAGCCAGCAATGATGAAAAACAGCGGAACGGCAAAGCGAGCCGCTTGATTCGTAATGTAGTTGAGCCAAGGCTCATCGTTAATGAAACTATGAGTCAAAAAAAGCTGACTATGGATAGATATAACAGCAATTAAAGCAACAATTCTGGCAAGTTCAAAGCTGCTCACTATCTTGTTATTCGTCACACTGACTCCTATTAATTGACCACAAAAATAATGTAGCCCGTTCTCTCAGGCTCCCTCAGATTGTCTCATGTGTTGCATCAATAGTGGCAACGCTTGGTGCGTAAAGAAGTGTAACAGTTTGGCATTCGTCGCATATTTAGGACTATCTTTTCACGTCATTGTAGAGATTCAATGACAACGCTTGTCTTGAACACTAATGAAGTGTCGAATGTTGTTCGATGATGAACCGCATAGTACTTTCACGGCACATCATCGTTGCTACGGCCTATTAATCACTATGCCAACGGCCGGTATAAGCTTGCTGATAATTGGGTGCGGTGATCTCGGGGTTGAGGTCGTCGCAAGGTTCCAGAGGGCCAATGACCGTCCGATAGGGCAAAATACCAGCCCATACCTTCACGTCCATATCACAAGCGTCATCATTGACTCCATGCCGACCAATCTTGACAGAGGCCTCTGTTAATTCAATTGCCAACAAATCCGTTGCTGCCAGCTCTTTATCGTTGCTCAGTCTTACCTCATTCGTCCGTCCGGGTGCAATATGCTCGATGAAGTGATTGAGTATTCTATCTTTGTCTTGTTTATCCTCAACGGAAGTAAACGTGCCAAATATCATCGCACTGCGATAGTGTGCGCTATGGTGAAAGGCTGAGCGAGCTAACACCCAGCCATCAAATAGCGTAAACGTTAAGCAGGTTGCTTGTCCCGATTTTAATGAGCGTAACAAGCGGCTGTTTTTTGCTCCGTGAATATATACTCGTTTATCTAAACGCCACGCCAACATCGGTATGACCACAGGCCCGTTTTCATCAGTGATGGCGACATGGGCGATAAGCGATTCATCAATAATATCGTAGAGCGCTTGTTGCTCTAATACTGCTTTGTGACTGCCTTTTTTTATCTCTGTGCGTTTAGTCTGTGAAAGCATACTTTTATTCCTCAATCCATGTGATGTAACAAAAGTAATTGAAATCTGGTACTGTTATTAGAGCCAATTAATACAAAAGGATGGATCCAAAGGTGAGTGAGATTGATGTTGGTGATATTACGTTATCGACGCAAAAACAGACGCTTCAACGCAGCTTATTTGAGCAAATCAGAGAGAAGATACTTCAAGGGCATTGGATATCAGAAGCGAAACTGCCCTCAACACGAAATATGGCGATTGAGCTCAAAGTGAGCCGGAATACGGTGATACAAGCCTATGATCAGCTGGTGGCTGAAGGGTATTTGATTGCCAAACCAAAGGCGGGTTTCTTTGTTGCAGTGGCGTTGCCAGACCGTTTTCTTTCGGCTCACTCTTCACCTGCTGAAACCATGTTGGGAACGAGTCGTGCACCAAGTAATGGCTTATTTTCTCCCGGTATTGCAGACTTGTCGCTATTTCCAGATAAGCAGTGGCAACGCTGTCTACAAAGACACGCTGGACGAACGTCGCTGTTAGGTAATCAAGATTTACAGGGGTTACTGACACTTCGAGACGCGTTAGCTCGCTATCTATCCAGCAGCCGTTCCGTCGCATGCAGCGCCAACCAAATTATTGTTACATCGGGGGCGCAACAATCCATCGCTATAGCGTTACTGGCCACTCAAAGTGAGAACGCACATTCACCGCGTCATTTTTTGGTTGAGCGACCGGGATATCGCCAAGTTGTTAAAGTCTTAGATCTGTTCTCTATCGCCTATGATTATGTTGATGCGACAGCAAAAGACGGCTTAGATTTGGAGGCGGTATTATCTAAATCAGCGTCGGGTATTTATCTAACGCCAAGTAACCAATATCCAATGGGCTACTCACTGAATACTGCGCAAAGATTGCAACTGATCGAGTGGGCTAAGAAGAACGAAAGCTGGATCATAGAGGACGACTATGACAGCGAGTTCCAGTTTGATAGCCGCCCTTTCAGTAGCATGCAAGGGTTGGCGGCAAAAGCGGATGCAGCAAAGCAAGTTATCTATATCGGCTCCATGAGTAAGGTGATGTTTAACGCATTGCGAGTGGGTTATATGGTGGTGCCTACTGATCTAGTCGCTAAGTGTCTAGAAATTAAAGATGCACTAACAGGAGATACCCCTAGTCATATTCAAGCGGGGTTGGCCGACTTTATTGAAGAAGGCAGTTTAGTGCGTCATATTAGAAAAATGCGACGTGTTTATGAAGACAAGTGTCAGGCAATGACGCGTGCGATTGAAGACCATTTTTCAGGTGACTGGAGCGTCATTTCTCAAGCCGCTGGGCTGCATACTACGGTTCAATGGCATAGCGGAGTGGACGAAGAAGAATTATCTAGGCGAGCCAACGAAATAGACATAATTGTTCGTCCGCTGTGTTTTTATGAGCCTAAAGAAGACAAGGTAACAGGGAAGCATATCTCACCTCGCAAACAAGGCGCATTGGTGTTGGGTTTTGGAAATGCGCCGATGGATGATATATCGCCATGTATCAAACAGCTTTCTGTGCTTTACTATGAGTTGTTGGTCGCTATTTAATCAATGTTAATAACGCTCGAAATTGATCGCCTTCGGCGACCTTTTGCAGCTCAAATAAGGCCATCTCTGTCGAAGTGAGTGTGGCGCCTTCTCGCGCTAGGCGTTGGATGGCGAGTGCTTTATTTTCTGCGGTTCGAGATGAAATAGCATCGGTTACTAGATGTACCTCAAAGCCTTGTGCCAATAAGTCCATCGCCGTTTGATACACACAAATGTGTGCCTCGATGCCGACCAATAATATCTGCTTTTTATTGCTATCAATACTGTCGCGAACAGAGCTTTCACCCCACGCGCTAAAGCTACTTTTAGCCATTGCCTTTCTATCAGGTAATTCGCTTGCGATCTCTTGTATTGTTGGACCAAGTTTGTCTGGGATTTGCTCTACCCAAACAATAGGAAGATCCATCAAAATCGCGGCTCGTGTTAGGCTGTTTAAATTCGAAAATAGGGACTCTTTTTGATGCATAATCTGAGCAAGTTTACCCTGTACATCAATAATCATTAATTGCGTCTTCGCCTTATCTAACATTGAGAACCCCTTTATCTTTAGGTCTTGGATTAGAAAAAATTATCGGTTAGGTATCATAACGGACAGTATTCATTTGTTTAACTAGACCAAGGTCTAAGTTAAATTAACCTCTTGATTTTTTTGAAAAACAATAAAAGTAATGGAAAAGGGATTGTAACAACCTTAAATCTAAGGCCTTATGCTGCAAGGGTTTACACTGTAAATCTATTTGGTGTTATTTGTGGCATGAGTGAATGATTAAAGCAGATGGGCAAAGAGCCGGTTTATGTTCTAGAGTAATAATTCCAAAAGGGATTAGAGGACATTCATGAAATCACTACAAGAGTGGCTGAGTGCTTATGGTGAAAGCCATCAACATGAGACCAATCGGAAAATTCATAAAATAGCGGTGCCGGGTATTTATTTGTCGATTGTTGGGCTGATTTGGTCATTACCCCAATTTTCAATCGTGGGTTTTCAGATGAATTGGATATGGATTGTGATGGTACCTGTGATGATTTTCTATGCAAAATTGTCACGTACAGTGTTGATTCAAATGCTGGTCTTCACCATGGCGTGCCTAGCCGTCATCTCATTTCTCACGCTGCTTGCCATACCCATTTTGCCGGTGTCGAGCGTGTTGTTTGTTTTATTATGGGTTCTGCAGTTTGTGGGGCATAAAATAGAAGGAAAGAAACCGTCCTTTTTTGATGATGTTCAGTTTTTATTGATTGGGCCAATTTGGGTGTTTCGACAGAAATAATACTCAGAATTAGACCTAGAATGAACTAGGTCTAATAGTCACGTCTATTGAACGAGTATATAAGGGTGAGCAATACGCTGATTTGATTGAATGTCTAGCTCCATATCAGGAGGCAGATTATAGCCTGAATCATCGCCTAACCAAATCAACTGACCCAATATTGATTGTGGTAATGTCGACGTTCGTGATGGATCAAGAAATGAGGAAAATGGGCTTATTTGAAGAGTATTGCAGATAATTTTTCCGTGACCATTAGTGATGGTGACTATAGCGCAATCATTATCTACTGTAGGCACCCAACGCCATAAATTCGCAGGTGTTTGCAAATCTACGCTTAGTGAGAAAGGATTGATATTAGCGGCGTAATACGGGGAAATCAGCCCTTCAAGTTTCAGCTGGTTGTTGACAGATTTTGTCCAGAGCAAAGCCAAGTTGGCGTTAGGGGTATTATCAGGATCTGCGGGGTCAGTGAAGGCCAAAAACTCACTTAAATTCGTAAATTGATCGTTGTCTAAGTGTTGATTCGCATCATCGTTTAATGGGTCCAGCCCAAATACATTCTCATAGCCATCCCACATGCGATCACCATCGCTATCGCTAAAATTAATCAGTTCTGGCATGCTCAACATCCATGACGGCATTCGAACGTTTAGTGACACATCATTGGTTGATGCGTCCTGCAAAAGGAGATGGCTGCTCATTTCAAATTGACTTGGCATGTCAGCACCTTGCTCGGTTGGATGATATTGTGCAGTAAGAACCATCTCTTGATTTAAAGCACGGATGGTGAATTGACCTGATGCGAGGACTAATGGTGTCCCTAATTTCTTAGGGAGCGAAAAATCTTGTTGGAAATAAACTAAATCTTCAGAATTAATATCGTAATAACCTTTGTTGGCGATGTAAATGCGTCCAGATTGATTCAAATGCTTGGCATAAAAGTTTTCACTTTCACCGGTGCACTGTGCGGATGTAGTAACATTTACCCAGAGTGATTCCGAAGGTACATTGGTGTTGATACTTATATTGTTTTCTCGGGTATGATGGCAGGATGTTAATGCTGTATCTTTGATTGAACCGTCTATTTGTTTGTAATTTCCATCGGAGTTGGCCATCTTAAAATTAGAATATGAAATCTTCATACTAACAGGCTGCATGACGAGCAAATCAGTTTCTGTAACCTCAACTAATAACGTTCCGTCAATGGTATTACCATCGCCATTAATATCGCACTGGTGGTAGTTTTGGATTTGATAGCCCGTTTGTGCTTCAGGGTTGATTTTAGTTGTGATGCTCTTAGTACCGATGAAACAATTGATAATTCCCTCTGTTTTATTTAATGGAGCTATTGCTTGTTGCGAAGATGTTGTATTTATTGTGGATGTCCAATCAGAGTTCTGAAAATATAGAGCATGAGGAAGAACTGTGCTTAGTTCACTTATATTAAGATTACTTGCTGGCAGTTTGTTACCGTCATAAAGTGCAATTGCATCTATATTTGGTTTAGTATCAAGGGTATTTGTATCCTCACTACTGCCACCACCACATGCGCTAAGTAGAGATAGGGTAAATGATGCGAGTATAAACCGATTAGTGTTCATTGCTTTATCCAATATTGATATATTAAAATGTTATTTATAATAAATAATCTTATATCATTGGCTGATTTTTATTTGTCCAATATTAGTATAAAGATTACTTTTATTTTAAGGTGCAACTATATTTGTTAGTTGTCATGCCTTAATTAAAGGAATCTATAATGTATGTGGGTATACAGAATGTGATGTTGTCCTTATTTACAGGAACAATTTATAAATAATCACTTTCTAGCCTTTGAAAAATGATCTAGCTCTACTTTTGTAGAGCTAGATTAAAAATGCACTAATGGATATTAGTTGGTAACAGACGCTTTGTTAGAACAAATGGTTATTTAAAATCAAATGAGCCAAAATACTCGCCGCATACCCTAGTGCAATAACAGGTGCCCATTTTAGGTGCCCAAAGAAGGTATATTTTCCATGTGCGGCGCCCATTAAAGCGACGCCAGCAGCGGAACCAATAGAAAGTAAGCTGCCGCCGACGCCTGCGGTTAAGGTAACGAGTAACCAGTTGCCGCTTGAAAGTTCTGGGCTCATTGTCAGAACAGCAAACATCACGGGGATGTTATCGACAATGGCAGAGAGGATGCCCACCATCACGTTCGCCCATATTGGATCCCATTGCGTGTACATGATTTCAGAGACCACGCTAAGGTACCCAAGTAGACTCAGTCCTCCCACGCACATGACCACGCCATAGAAAAACAACAAGGTGTCCCATTCGGCATGGGATACGCGACGAAAAACATCGAATGGCACGATAGACCCTAATCGCTTAAGCGCGGCATCATCGTTGTTGGCGATGGCCATCGCTTTCTTTTTAGCGATAGAGACGGGTAAAGTTCGGCGTAAATAGAAGCCAAAAAATTGTAAATACGACAGGCCCATCATCATTCCGATGACGGGTGGGAAGTGCAGAACCGCGTGAAAGGCGACAGCGGTTGCTATGGTTAAAATGAACAGCCCTACTATCCGGAACGCCCCACGTTTGAGCTCAATGTGCTCGTGTACGGCGTCAGGTTGTGTCTTAGGCACAAAGAAAGACATGATGACCGCGGGGATAAGGTAGTTAATCACAGAGGGTATGAACAGTGGCATAAACTCAGAAAAAGAGACGTGTCCAGCTTGCCAAACCATTAGCGTAGTAATATCACCAAACGGGCTGAATGCGCCGCCAGCGTTAGCGGCAATGACGATGTTGATACAAGCAATATTAACGAATTTTAAATTGCTTCCTCCAACTTTGAGTACCACGGCGCACATCAATAAGGCGGTGGTGAGGTTATCAGCGATAGGTGAGATAAAAAACGAGAGAATACCTGTCAGCCAAAATAACGTTCGAAAATTAAACCCTTTGCCGACCATCCAAGATTGTAAGGCATCGAAGAGCCGCCTTTCTTCCATTGCGGAGATGTAAGTCATTGCGACAAGCAAGAACAACAATAACTCAGCGTATTCAAGTAGGTTGTGTTCGAGTGCGGCTTTGGCAACATCGATCTGATCAAATTCTTTGTAAACAAATCCAATCATGATCCAAATAAGCCCTGCGGCTAACAGGACGGGCTTAGATTTTCGGAGTTTTAGGTATTCTTCCATCATTACGAGCGCATACGCGAGACCAAATATCAGCAATGCGGCGTAACCAATTGTTGATTGTGTCAAATCTAGGGCGTGTATAGTGCTAGTTTCAGAGGCGAAAGTAGTGGTACTGAAGAGCAAGCTGGCCAAAAAGGTAAAAACTAAAAAGGGGGGCCATTGACGCGTTTTCATCATGTTTTGATCCTTCAAAAGCAAATAAAATCAGTCGTTAACATTAACTACACGATATTTTAAAGTGAATTCAACAATTTCTTTGTGAGCTAACGCTAATCTGAAGAAAACATCGTTCATTTTTTGACAAGTCTTAGTGCTCTTCTAGGCTCTCTAAAGAGGAGGACCGAATATGTGGAAGTTAGGACTAGTCATAGTGATACTGATGGCAAATATTGCAACGCTACGTGCTGAGCCGTCGGTCTGCGTTGCATCAGATAATGAGCGGTCTCAGGGGATGATATTGGACACACAATGTCCAATAGGAAAAGGCGTGTGGGGGCCTGTCGAGAACTCGCTACATGACGAAGCATATTGGTTGCAATGTGGTTTTTTAAAGCATGAGCCATCCCAACGTCTCTTACAAAGCATCGCAACGACAGTTGGTGATAATGTATGGCTAAAGGCTGAAACACAAGGGCACCGATGCCTAGTGGGACCGTATAAACAATACCGCGCTGCAAAGCGTGCACAGGCAAAGCTACGTGCACTTCCTGGATATCATGATTCTTTTTTACGAGCCTTAGCTAAGCCAATTGTGGTACAGAAGGAAAATCATCACCAATATTCAGAGCCAGTGACCGTGTTAGCCGCGACACCTTATATGATTTCTGGTGAACATAGTCGTCAGGATTGTATGTGCCTGTTTTAACCATTGCTATTTAGACTCGCGGAGCCCAATTAGTACGCTTTGATACCAAACGGTCGTAATTTAATTGGTAATACCGTGTCGAGTTGTTCGAGATCATCAGGGTAAACCTCAATGAGTTCGAAATTATGGTCGTGATAAAGCTGGCGTGTTTTTTCGATTATTTTTGCTTCAACCGTGCCGTTGTCGGTACCCCAAAATTGAATGTAGACCTTCCCTTGGGGCAGATAAAAATCACTGATGACATCGTCTTCAATCGGCAACTGACGCTGGTAGGCGTGCAATACTCCTCCCATGTACAACCAATTATCAATAATAAGCTCGCCTTTTGATTGCACATAGTGGCCATCGAGTGTGCGGTGCTTGGCGGAGAATTTTTGCTTAAAGCGTGAGAATGAACGGTCGGTAGAGTGGTTGTCGGCGTCATTGCCTTTAAACTCAACGACCGATTGCTTGAGTCTTTTATTGCGCAACACACTTGGGTGCCACATAACAAAGGCGACATTTTTATCGGCGTCTGAACGTTGTAATGCACCTGCCCGCAGGCCACTCGTTGTCGCAAGCCACTGGCTGCCGTCGCGTTTTATCCAACCTAATTCACTAAGTAGTAAGTTGATTTTCTTTGCCGGCATGGAGAAATAATCCCCGACCTGTGTTGCGTTTAGGTGGGCGTCTGAGATGAGGGTGTCATCAATGATGAGATTACTTGGCCAGACAATAAAACGTCCGTATTTCTCACTGTCACGATACTCTCCACCAAAACGACTGCCGATGTCGGTCAGTAACCATTTTGACTCATGCCACGATACGTAACCGGCACGTTTTAGTGTCGTGAATAAGTCTTTGGCGATGATATCTCGGCTTTTGGCCAGAGCGGATGTGGAGAGTTTGTCGTTCATTTTTGTCCTTATCAGCGCTTGGTTGGTGAAGCTTGAGTAAACAAATCGATGAGCTCACGAGCGGCCAGTTGTGGCGATTTGGCATGGCTGATAGCGGAAACTAAAGCCACGCCATCAACACCAGTTTGTGCAATAGTTGCTAGGTTGGAGGTATTGATCCCACCAATCGCAACAATGGGTAACGTGGTTTGCTGGAGTGCAAATTGCAATCCTTCAAGTCCCCATTCTTTTTTGATATTGGTTTTCGTTGGCGTTGAAAAAATGGCGCTTAAGCCGATGTAATCGATAGGTAAAGTATTTGCTTGCTCAAGCTGTTGTTCATTTTCAATGGAGAGGCCAAGTAGCTTATCGTTGCCAATCAGGCGACGAGCGAGATGAACAGGCATGTCCGATTGCCCCAAATGGACGCCGTCTGCGTCAACAGCGAGTGCGACATCGACACGGTCATTAATGATCAAGGGAACGCCTGAGTCAGCAAGTATTTCCTTGACCGCTGCTGCTTTTTCAATGAACGCACGAACATCATGGTGTTTTTCGCGTAATTGCACCATGGTGACGCCACCTTGCACGGCTTGCTGTACAACGTTGAGTAACGTATCGAGGTCTTGTTCGTCGTCTGTCACTAAATACAGGCGATAAGGATTGTGAGTCATTGATGGCCTTAACTAACGGTGATATTCAGTTTGTCGAATAGCGTCTCGGTGTCGAGTTGATACAAAGCATCGAGCAAATTAAGTTGTAAAGAACCAGGACCTTTAGATTGTTCAGCAGCCAGTTCGCCAGCAACACCAAACACGGCTGCGGCAGCGGCTCCTGTTGTATCGCCTACGGCGGCGAATGCGCCAGTAACCGCAGACAGAGAGCAGCCCATAGCCGTCACGTAAGGCATCATTTCATGGCCATTGTTGAGCGCAATCGTGTCATTAGGTGTGACGATATAATCGGTTTCACCGGAGATCACAACGCTGCATTGATACGCCTCGACTAAGGCTTTTGCCGCGTGCAATGCCATCTCGCTGCTGTCTAGCGAGTCGACACCTTTATTACGGCCTTTTTCGCCTGCCATTGCGATGACTTCAGAAGCATTTGCTCGAATAATTAGGTGCTTGGCGGTCTCGGCAAGTTGACGCGCAGTCGAGGTTCTAAGCTGACTCGCACCGCAACCTACAGGGTCAAGTACCACCACTTTACCGTGCTCATTGGCTTGCTCTACAGCAAAAAACATACCTGGGCGCCAGACGCTATCGATGGTGCCGATGTTGATCACTAACGCACCAGCGAATGACATCATCTCAGCCATCTCTTGTTTAGAGTGTGCCATGATTGGCGATGCGCCAACGGCGAGTAATGCGTTGGCGGTATTATTCATCGCAACATAGTTGGTGATGTTAACCACGAGTGGCTTGGTTTCGCGCACTTGTTGTAAAAATTCTGCAATCTGTTTTTTGTTCATTGTTCGGTAGTCTGCTAGTTTGACGAGATGCCAGTATTCTAGCAGAGTGCCTTAACAAATATGAATGATTCTGCGTTTAAGTCTAGGTATTCAAGAGGAAGCTTATAAAAGATTCATTGACGACAAAATAACAATGCCAAGTGTGCATGTGATGGCTGATAAAACAGTAGAGAAGGCAATGATGTTGGCAGCAAGTGTTGAGTTGGCTCCCATTGCACGCGCCATGACATAACTTGCAGCGGCGACGGGCGCTGCGTTCATAAAGAAGATGACACCCATTTCAATACCTTTAAAACCCATCAAGTACGCGGCAAAAGTAATACAAAGTGGTGCAAGAACCAGTTTGTAACTGGTCGCAAACCAAGAGGCGCCTTGCTCTTTTTTCATTGAGCTGAGATTGAGAGAGCCGCCGGTGCACAATAAGGCGAGTGGCAGTGTCATACGAGCAAAATAATTACCAGCATCAACGGCAATCGTTGGCACTGGGATAGACAGTAAATAGAACGCCATGCCGAGCACAATCGCGATGATCAACGGGTTTTTGGTTAGTGTTCTGACCATCACTTTACCAGCTTGTGCCCCCGACGCTTCCGATTTTGGTGTGAGGCAGATGACCGCCTGAATGTTGTATAAAAATGTGGTAGCCGCGACGTATAAAGCGGCGACGGCAACCCCTTGGTCACCATAGGCGTTGGCCACATAGGCTAACCCAATAATTGCAGTATTTGAACGGTACCCGCCTTGGATAATTACGCCTTTATCGGGTGAGTTTTTAAACCAGTAATTGACGGTTATGGTAGTAAAAATAAAGAAGGTGATACTGGCAATGAGGCTAAAACCCACAAACTGACTAGCGGCAGAAAAATCATGTTCTGAGGTGACGATGCTCAAAAACAACATAGCAGGCAGAGTGACCTGAAAGACTAATTTGGAGGCAACCTCTATGAAGTTTTCGTTGATCAAGCCGACGCGTTTAAAGACCACTCCCAGAATCAGCATGAGACAAATTGGACCTGTGATAGATAAAGAAAAATGCAGCTGATCCAAGAGAAAGTTCATGAGGTTATCCATAGTGAATTGAGGCATAACAATGCTGAATGTAAGAGGGCGCGCGTTTAGCGTTATTAGTGTCCCATATCTTGTCATACAATTAAACGCTTGTTGAAAAATAGTACGGTCGTGCTAAATTCTTAGTAAGCAGTAAGCAGTAAGCAGTAAGCAGTAAGCAGTAAGCAGTAAGCAGAAATTTAGTCGAGGTCTAATGAGCAAAGGAAGAATTACTAAGGAACACATCCTGAGTCAGGCGTTTGAATTAGCAAGCCGAGATGGGTTGGAGAGTTTGACTATTGGCGGGTTAGCAAAGCAGTGCGGGTTATCCAAAAGCGGTTTGTTTGCGCATTTTAATGCCAAGACAAACCTACAGGTTGCTGTCGTTGAATTTGCGGATATTACTTTTCAGCAGCGGGTGATCAATCCGGTTCGTGAGTCACAGTACCAACATAGTCGCGTGAAACTAAACCATCTTATCGACAATTGGATGAAGTGGAATCAATCGTTTCAAGGCAGTTGTATGTTTATTGATGCTTGGCGTGATAGCCGACAAGATGAGCTCCAAGCAGCATTGCGCAACGCTATTTATCGCTGGATAAGCTATCTGACCATTCAAATTGAGAAAGGCATTGAGGCGGGGGAATTTGAACCAGACCTTGATCCTCGGCAGGCCGCTTTTGAGCTTTATGGGCAGTATTTAAGTGCTCATGTCTTTTATTCGTTGGTCGGTGAAAAAGAAAGCAGTCAGCGCTTTTGGAAAAGTGTTGAGCGTTTAATGGACTCTTGGATGAATGATTCTAGAGACTAACCCTATTTACGCTAAAATTTATTTTAAAAAAGCACGGTCGTACGAATCGAGCGAAAGGAAATCAGTCATGAGTGACAAAATATATTTCAATACATCGAAGAAATTCAGTTTTAAGAAACGCATGGTGAACCTTACAACCGGCGCTCATTATATATTGGCCCCAAATCATGCCAAAAATACAGCAAGACGATTGTTGCTTACGCCTGTGCGCTCGAAGCCTAAGAATGTGCAACCTGATGGTCTTGTTGTGTCTGATGTGAAAACGACAGAAGGTGTGCTGAAAACGTATCGTTTGGGGCAGGGCCCTGTGTGGATACTGACGCATGGTTGGTCTGGAACGGCGAGTCAGTTTTATCCATTGATGGAGCACATTGCGCAGCAGGGGTATACCGCATTAGCCTATGATCACCCAGCACACGGGGAAAGTGAGGGGCAATACGGTCACATTCCTGGTTTTATTGGTGGTTTGGAAGGGCTGCTTGATAACGAAGATGATATAGCCGGGCTGGTTGGACACAGTATGGGGACGGCCTCAGCGCTTGAGTGCAAACATGCCAAGCTGGTGGATAAACCGTTCTTATTGATCGCACCCGTCTTGGATTATGTTGATAATTTGTTTGGTAGCGTCGCGCGCTCGGGTTATTCAATGCGACTATTTGAAGCCGTCGTCGGTGATATTCAAGACCAGTACCGATATCCAATCCAATCCATCGATCCTTATCAGAAGCTATCCCTCCGACGGGCGGATACGATCATCGTTCATGATAGAAATGACAAATTCACGAAATATGATGTCTCTGAAAAGGCCTCAAAAGAAATGGATAGTGTCATGCTGGTGACAACCCAAGGGCAAGGGCACGGGCGAGTGATGCAATGCCAAGAAACGAAAGAGAGCTTTGATCGGTTGATAAATGGATAAGTTGACAGGTAATAGAAGTGAGCTCGTTATCGGAGCCGCCAGTAGAATCTAGACAGCTGAAGTTTAACGAAGGGACGCTAATAAAAAATCGACATTCAGAGTGTGTAATCTAAAATTGTTGCCAATATATCCATATTGTTGATGTGGTTAACAGAATGATAAATTTGTATTATGCGCTTGATTGGCTATGTGGGATCATTTACAGGTTCCACAAGCCTTAACAATCGAGTATCACGCTTTGCCTTCATTTTTATTATTATATTGGGCAGTGTCAGCCTGTTTGATCGAACTGAGGTTCCGGTTTTTATTGAGTGCTTGTGGTTTTGGGGAATTCACCCCAGGGGATTCCACCCCATTTAACAAAAGGAAGCCATAATAATGAATAGAAACGATAGTGTCCCGTTACCCTCCAATACCCGAGAATGGTTTTTAAATCGCAACAGCTTGATCATCCTGGCTGATATTGCGTTGTTTTTTGTCCTGTATAAAACCTTGCCGTTTGATCCTAATGTTGTCCTTGGGATCAGTATCTTGGCGTTTGTCGCCGTCCTTTGGTTGACTGAAGCCCTCCACGTGACGGTCACCGCAATCTTGGTACCGGTTATCGCGGTGATGTTTGGGGTGTTTGATACCCAAACAGCGCTTAATAATTTTGCCAACTCCATCATTTTCCTATTTTTAGGTGGTTTTGCGTTAGCCGCCGCCATGCATAGGCAAGGTCTAGATAAAGTCATCGCTGATAAAGTGCTGGTGGTTGCTAAAGGGCGAATGAGTGCTGCCGTATTTATGTTGTTCGGTGTGACCGCTGTGCTATCGATGTGGATCAGTAATACGGCGACAGCAGCAATGATGTTGCCATTAGTGCTTGGCGTACTAAGCAAAGTTAATGAAGAAAGCGGACACAATACTTATGTGTTTGTTCTGCTTGGTATTGCTTACAGTGCCAGTATTGGTGGTATTGCAACCATGGTAGGTAGCCCTCCAAATGCCATTGCAGCCGCTGAGGTTGGGCTGACGTTTACCGATTGGATGAAGTTTGGGCTGCCAACCGCTATGATTTTATTACCGATCGCGTTAGCCGTTCTCTTCGCAGTATTGAAGCCAAAACTGGATGGTGAATTTGAAATCAACCGTGAAGCTGTCGAATGGGATAAGGGCAAGATTGTCACTTTATTGATTTTCGGCTTAACCGTTTTCTTTTGGATATTCAGTAAACCGATCAATGCCATGGTCGGCGGTTATGCGAAGTTCGATACCATTGTGGCACTCGGTGCGATTGTCGCGGTGAACTTTGCTCGTGTCGTCCACTGGAAAGACATAGAAAAAACAGCAGATTGGGGCGTTTTACTCTTATTTGGTGGTGGTATTTGTTTAAGTAATGTCCTTAAAGCAACAGGCACCAGTGTCTTTCTCGCGAATGAATTGAGTGGGCTTATTTCACAGTTTGGCTTGTTGTTCATTATTCTCGTAATCGCGGCGTTCGTTGTGTTTTTGACCGAGTTTGCCAGTAATACGGCCAGTGCTGCTTTGCTTATTCCGGTATTTGCTGGGGTAGCAGAAGCCTTTGGCTTATCACCCGTCGTCTTGTCGGTCTTGATTGCGGTTGCCGCATCGTGTGCGTTCATGTTGCCGGTTGCGACACCACCGAATGCTATCGTATTTGCCTCCGGTCACATCAAACAACAAGAAATGATGAAGATTGGTATTATCTTGAACATTGCTTGCATCATGGCGTTGACCTTGATCGTAATGATGTTTTGGGCTTAAGAAGCTAAGAAGCTAAGAAGCTAAGAAGCTAAGAAGTCAAAAATCCCCTTATTCGTTATCGCGATAAGGGGATTTTTACATTGTAGGATTGTCTAACGTGAGCGTGCGGCAATGACGGGCTTCAATTGCTTAAATATAAGCGATGCCCCTTGCTCAGATAAATGTATACCATCAGCTTGATAGAGAGGCGAGTAGCCATGATCTGCAGCATAGGCTTCAAAGGCTTGATAAATGTCGACAATCTCTAGCGCGTTTGGGCCGTTTCCGTACATTACCTCCAGTTTCTTTGCGTGCACGGTACTGAGCGTATTTACAGCATGTCGTATCTGATCGACAACGTCTTGCTGTTGACCAAACATAGGCAGTGCGTTAACTGGGTCAATCGCGGAAGTGATTATCACGATAGGGTGGATATTATGGTGTTGCGACTGCGCGATCATGGCGTTGTAATTACTGGCGATATCGTTGATAGAACCGTGCCAATTGAGGTCATTTAATCCTCCAAAAATCACAACAATATCCGGTTTTTGCGCAATGACTTGTTGCTGAAATCGAGACAGCATCCCAGTGGTGGTGTCACCAGGAATACCTCTGTTGATGAATTGATAATCGACGAATTCTGATACCAAAGAATCTGACCAGTTTTGTCCTGCAGGCAGTCCCCAACCCGCAGTGAGGCTATCGCCAATCAAGATGATTTTTTTCATGAATACCGCCTTCCTATGTCTTTTCTGGTGTTTTTAGAATCTAAGTATACCGATCTTCGACTCGCTAGTAAGCATGACCGTTTATCAAAAAAGCCGCTTAGATAAGCGGCTTTTTTCTGGTTTTTCAATGAGTAATCAGTTTTTGTTTACATACTCTTTAAAGCGAGCTTGTGTCTCTGCATCTGCTTTTTGGTACCAGAACATCAACATTTCTTCTGCTGTTGTACCTCCGGTGGGAGCATCTACATTCGCAGGAAGGGTAGCAGGCGTTGCCATTACAGCTGCTGTTGCTCCCGTTGCCGCTATTGCGGCTACGCCACCTTTGCGATTGTAGTCTTCTGCTTCACGATTATAGTCACGACCAATCTGCATGCCATCTTTGATGAGTGCATCTTGTTCAACAGATACGACGTTGCCTTGCTCGTCTTTAAGACTCCACGTAAAGGTTTTAATGTCTTTTTTGGCTTGACGTTCATTTTGATAAGTAGGGACTTCTAATGTCAGCGCGGTATTGCTGGCATCAAACTTAGCGATGACCACTTTACTTGGCACACTCACACGTTCTTCACGATTAAGATCAAAATAGGGTTCAAAACGGAACACAATCTGATTCGTACCATCGGGCAATGTTGCGGTTTCGCCTGATGAGAAAAAGCCGTTCGATTTTGAATCAGGATCGCTGGCGTTCACCGATAATAGATCAACAGATTCAGGGACTTTGATCGTGACGTCAGCAAACGCCGTCGTGCTGCAGCTCGCTAAAAGAGCGCAGGAGAGAATCTTAAGTGCTTTCATTATGTTTGTCCTTAAAGGAGTGTTCTCTGTAGTTTAGCGCATCCTAGCTTGCCTATATTGCATAATGAATGCAACGAGTTACTGATCGAAAATCAAAAATTGAACAAGAATTAACATACGGTGTTTATTCGGTACGGTGTTGATCAGGTAGCGGGTAGACGTTGTCATACAGTAAATTGAAAAAGTAAGCATAGAATAAGGCGACAACGACAAAACCAATATCAACGAGCAGTGCGTCTAAAAATGAAAGCTCTAGAGACCATGCGAGCAATGGTATGGTGGCGAACAGCAACCCAAGCTCAAATAATATGGCGTGATAGACGCGTTGGGTGGCGCTTTTACTGGTGGTACCTCGCAGTTTGTAGAGTATGAAGTCAAAGAGATAGTTGTATATAAAGTTCCATGCCATGGCTATCGTCGATAGAGCAACGGCCGTAAATGTAGCACTACTGGCACTCGCCCCGAATATCGCCATACATAATGGCGCAGCGATGAGGAGCAAAAATAATTCAAATAATACCGTGTGCCTTAAGCGATCTGCGGGTGTGCGCATTGCTTTCCTTTTCGTCATTTCATGGTTTCCCTTCCTATCAACATATTTTATAAATGTTATCCGATTTTTTGAATGGTTAGAAGAACTATCTATCTGCTAATCGAATTGGTCAGAGGTGTCTTTACTCTAATGCTCGGTCTCGACTATCCAACTGTAATATAAAGGTTTTATCACTAAGTGATTTGAATTTAAAATCTATTTGCATTCACTTAGCTTATGGTTGCGGTATTTACTGAAACAACCTATTAATGAACTATATGGTGTCTATATGAAATTATAATAGATTGTGTTTTGTCTATGGACATTATTCTAGTAGCATTCCAAGGGCTTATCACCATAAGCACACACAAGGCATGGTCAAATTGATTCTGCTCGCGGAACGGAATCTCAGTGTGGTACGTATTTAAACACGGCTAATCGAGAACCCTTGTGCAAACGACAATTGTAACGACCTCATTGCTTTCTATGATCCTTCTGGCCTCTGCCTATTCTGTTTCGGCTGCTGAGTCACCTGATCCGCAATCCCATTCTATTACGTCATCTGACGGCCAACTTGTTGAGACTGAACCTCAGTCCGAAGACATTACTGAAGCAGATGAACCACTACCTGATCGCAAATTTGCCGCATTTCCTGTGCCGATTACCGATGACGCCTTAGGAGTTGGCCTGGGTGTGAATGCCATGTACTTACATGACCGTGCCGAAGGAGCAAAAAACCCATCGACGAGTATGTTTTATGGTCAATACACGGACTCTGGTAGTGGTATGGCAATCATAGGGCACGAGCATGTTTTTGCCTATGATGCATGGCGTGCCGGCTTTTGGGCGGGTCATTTTGGCTTGAATCTCAAATATACAGGCCGAGTTGGCATGCAGTTACCCAAAGCTGCGCAATACTCTAGTTATTCCAGTTTTGTGTACGGAGAAGTCCGTAAAGAGTTAGTGGAAAACCTGTACTTCGGTGTACAAGGGTTATGGAGTGGTGGCGATGCCGATCTTAAGGAGAACGCGACCGCTGAGGAAAAGAAAGAATTTGAGCGTCAGATGAGTGGCCATAATAGCGCATTAGGCTTGTTGATGACCTATGATTCTCGAGACAGTATGCTAGGGGCAACCCAAGGCGTTAACTTAGACTTAAGCACTCTGCATTACTCGAAAGACAGCCGGACAGGCAAACGTTTTGACCGCTATGATGCAGAAATGAGTCAGTACTTTCCGGTCGGTGATGATGTTTTTGCGTATCGTGTCATTGGCAAAGAGATCGTGGGTGATGCACCTGAAAATGAATTTGTTACTCCTGATTTACGCGGAGTTGACTGGAATAAATATCGTGGTACTTCGGCCTATCAGGCAGAAATTGAATATCGCCATAAGTTTTCTACATTGTGGAGCGGGGTCGCTTTCGCTGGCGCTGCGATTGTTGAAAATGAAGACCGTCATCTTTCCAATAGTGTGAAGTCTGAAATTATCCCGAGTGCTGGTGTAGGTGTTCGGTACTTATTGAATGCGAAAGAGCGCTTTTCGATTGGTGCTGATGTTGCGGTATCTAAAATGGGTAACACGAGCTTTTATATTCGATTTGGTGAAGCGTTCTAATAAAGGTTATTTCTCTCACCAATAAACCACACCCTCTCATTGGTTTGGCTGATAAGAAGGGGTGCAATTATTGTGCTATTGTTTTACGATGGTACGGTTATTAATAAGTGATTCAAAGGGTTGGATATGCTGAACATTGAACAGCTAGTCGCGTTTGTCGCAGCCGCAGAACAAGGGTCCTTTTCTGCTGCAGCACGGCATTTAGGCAAAAGCCAAAGCTCGGTAAGTATTGGCGTCAATAACCTCGAAGTCGATCTCGGGATTACGTTGTTTGATAGAAGTACTAAATACCCGAAATTAACCCCTCAGGGCGAGCGGATGCTGTCTCAGGCAAAAGTGTTACTAAGACAAGCGGAACGAATCCGAAACTATTCGAGAGCGAGCGTAGACAATGTAGAAGATACATTGAGGATAGCGATTGATCCTTTACTACCGTTGAGCTTGCTGGAGTCTGCGATAGAAAAAATGTCGCAACGCTTCCCATTTACTCAAGTTGATGTCTCCCGCCTTGGCGCTAGTCACCTGACATCGGCTGTGGCAAACGATGAGATTGAACTCGGGTTTAACATCGCTTCTGATGCCGTACCTGAAGGTTTAGATTTTGTGTCGATCGCTAGCATTGAGTGGGTGTGTATTTGTAGCCCGGATTCAATTTTTGCGGATATGCAGCAAGTGAGCAATGAGACCCTGATAGGTGAAAGACAAATTGTCTGCCGCAGTATGGTGCAGAATCAGGTGCTTAATTTACAAGGTGCTTTTTCACAAGATATTTGGCAAGCCGATGATCAGGAAGATGTGATTAAATTGGTTGAGCAAGGTATCGGCTGGGCGATTATCCCTAAAGACTTCATTGTCGAAAAACAAGCACTGGGCACATTGATTGACTTCAGACCTGAATTTCAGCGCTATGAAATGCTGAACTCTGCAGACGTTCTTTGGAAATCCAATGCACGCCTCGGTCCTGCTGCAAAGTATCTGTGTGAAATGTTAGGCGTGTTTTAGACGCTATGTAATGGGCATCAGTAATGCCTAGTCAACGTAATCAAGAAACAACGGCTTATCAATGATGTTTGATAAGCCGTTGTTGTTTTTTGGGTGGGGGATTCGTCGTTCTTTTGCCTGATTCAGCTGTGAAAACAAACTAGGTTTCTTCCTTTTATCTTAGCCTGTTGTAAGCTCTGCTTTGCTCGTCCAAGCACAGCATCTGGCGTCTCCCCAATCGGTGTCGCGCCAATGGTAACGGACGTGTGTATCCATTGGTCATGAACATTAATCGGTTGCTTCGCGATCATCTGTCGCAACCAATCGAGTTGTTTCTCAGCATTGGCTCGGTCGCTTGCCTGAAAAAGTAGGGTGAAGCCTCCATTTTCATCACGAGCAAGGCATAATGCGTTTGGCTTCATGAAGTTGCGTTTAATGGCGTCGACAACATACAAGATGATCGTATCACCTAATATATCACCGTGCCTTTCATTTATTTTTCCTAACCCGTCAATGTCGATGACCGCAAAATACGCATTGGCATTTCTAAGTTCTAAAGATAACGTGGCCCGCATAGCTTGTTTGTTGTCTAACCCTGTTAGCGAGTCCTTACTATGTAACTCTTGGAATAAAAGGAGATTGGATAAGGCCACTTCCGAAAAGTCACGAATTGCACGCATCACGCCTTCAAAAGCAAAGAAAGCACTCTTTAAGTAAATTACACCAATTAAGGTATCTCGCTGATAAAGAGGCATCGCGTAGTAGTGACCTTTTATTTGCAGTTTTTTCGCAACGGCGTCTGCATCGGTGCTATACACATAATTAAGTTCTCGGCAGCTAAGTACCGTAGGCAGTGATTTAGTTTGATGGATGACTTTGGTATTACCGTGAAAATCAATAGTTTTGAAGCGACCTGACTCGTGCTCATAAAGGCATAATTGCATACCTTTGTGAAATGTGAACTGGTCAAAAATGGTTTTTAGGTCATGTTTAAAATGGGCGATGTCCGGAGATGTATTCAGCTTTGCTAATGCCTTATTGAGCTGAAACGTAATATAATTAATAGACAATAAAATAAATAACAACGAAAAGATAACCACTGCAGTCAGTGAGATTTGGTATGAGGTAAATAAAATGTCAGCTCGGTTAGTACCGGAGACAAATATCCAATTCATAGGGTTCTGTGCATCAAAGACACTGACTTTATACTGCCCGTTATAATAGTATTCGTACTCTCCTCTCTTCTCTTCGTGCTCAATGCGATCTTGTAATCCACTGGCGAAACTCACAGAAGGAGAGCCAATTCTTAATGGATTTGGGTGGAAAACCAATCGGCCGGTCTCGGCGTCAATGACAAACACGTACCCATCTTTTAAGGTCTTTAAATTCGCCAAATATTGTGTGGTATGTTGAACATCAAACTCAACCCATACCTCGTGGTCATTTGATTTATTGGCTTGTTTTACCGCGAAAACCCAGAACCCATTGGCTTTCTGGTAGATGCTGGAAACATAATAACTATCTGAAATAGCGGTATATTGGTTCCATTGAATGGTATCAGCAACATGCTTTGATATTGATGCGCCATGCACTGGTTGATAATGGAATGAGTTAAGGTCGACACGCGCGATATTTTTGTATAAATAACTATTTGAAAGGATGTCCTTTGCCAACATAGTGAAGTCGTCTGAGTTGACGTGAGTTTGTAAAAGGTCAACCTTACCAAACGTGGCTTCAATCTGAGCCCAAACCAACGCAGACGCCATTTTTACATTGGATTGTGATTGCGCTACAGCAAGGTCTTGAGAGCGTAAATACTGCTGATATGAGAGAAAAACAAGGCTGGCGATAAGCCCAAAAACAAATGGTCGAAAAACACGCAATAAAATTTTCGGCAAAAGCATAAAATATTCAATTGGTTGAACCTGTGCCCGATAATACTATTTATCTGCAGTATTATTCAAAGGAATATTACATTATTTAATGGTATTTAAGTATTGAATAGATTTAATAAAAGAGCCTAAATATTAGGCTCTTTTTATATCAACATTATGACTTGGGCGTGAAATGTAATATGGTCATCGACATTGGTGCTTGTAAAATTTCACCTGCCGCATGACCTACCTCAGAATCAGAAATGTGGGTATCACAGATCGTTTTCCAGCACTGATTTCGGTCACTCGGGAGCGTAAATCGAGCTGGGGCTTTCGTTTGGTTAATGAGATAGAGCATCTCATCGCCGTCCTCACCGATACCGATATGCAAAGCGACACTGCTCAATCGGTTCCAATCTTCCATGCTCATAAGCTGACCATCGACTCGGCTCCAGAAAATACGGTTGTTGTTACGACTTTCACCACTGAATGCACGAATAAACGGCACCATGTATTGTTGACGAGCGTTAATCATGTCTGCAAGCCAAGCTTTAAAGTGGTTTTTTGATGGGCTATCGTCCCAGTTCAACCAGCTCAGTTCATTGTCTTGGCAGTAAGCATTGTTGTTACCCTTCTGAGTATGTGAAAGCACATCCGCCGTAAGGATGTGAGGAATCCCGAATGAGAATAATAACGTTGCCATGAAATTGCGTTTTTGCTTTTCACGTGTCGCTAAAATAATAGGATTATCCGTTTCACCTTCCACACCATAATTATCAGAACGATTATCGCCATGACCATCACGGTTATTTTCGCCATTGGCTTCGTTATGCTTGTGTTTATAAGACACAAGATCTTGCATGGTAAATCCATCATGGTAAGTGATGTAATTAACCGTCAGTTTATAAGGCCAATTCGCCGCGCTGTACAAATCGCGAGAGCCCATGATGCGTGTAGCGAACTCTTTCAAGTACCCTTGATCACCGCGCCAAAAACTTCGAGTGATGTCTCTTAGGCGATCGTTACATTCGTTCCAACCGAATGGGAAATTGCCCACTTGATAACCATTAGGGCCGATGTCCCAAGGTTCGGCGATGAGCTTGATTTGTTTTAAGGTCGGATCTTGGGCAACGGCTCTAAAAAAAGCAGCCTCTCGGTTAAAGTTATCCCCATTACGTCCAAGCGTCGCTGCTAAGTCAAATCGAAAGCCATCAACTTTGAATTCTTCAACCCAATAACGAAGTGTATCCATGACTAGATTGAGAGCAGGTTGGTAGTTGAGATCAACGGTATTACCGCAACCGGTGAAATTCGCGAAGTATTCGCCATGTTTTAAGTAAAACTGTTTGTCTAACGCTTTCAGGTTAAAAACGGGGCCATTATCGCCACTTTCGGCCGTGTGGTTATAGACCACATCAAGAATAACCTCAATGCCGTTTTGGTGCAGCGCTCGAATCGCGGTCTTAAGTTCCGCTACCGCATCTTTATCGGCATACCTAGGGTCGGGAGCCATGAACACGTAAGGGTTGTAGCCCCAATAGTTGACCTTATCCATGTCTAATAGGTGAGGCTCATGCATGCAAGCCGCAACCGGAAGTAACTGCAAAGAGGTGATATTTTGTTGCTTGTAAAACGCCAGCATCTCGTCACTGACTAATCCAAGGTATTTGCCTTGTTGCTCTTGTGGAATGCGGTGATTGAGCTTGGTTACACCTTTGACATGGGTTTCGAATAACACCATTTCTTCGCGTGGGATGCGCGGCTGTATCGATTCCTGCCAATCGAATGCGTCATCAACCACGACACTTTTCGGCAGTGCTAAGGTTTTAGAAATATCAAAAGGAGGCGTGTAGTGCAGAGACTGATCGAGCGCTTTTGCATACGGATCTGAGATAAACTGCAAGCCTTCTTGCGTTTCTATAACGAAATTGTAACGTTGGTTGGCTTGAATACCGCTGATATGAATGTGTTTAATGCCTGCGTATTCGTTATCGATAGGGAACAATTGGTACGAATCGTTGTCATTAAATATAGCCAGTTGGATATCTTCACAATCTGGTGCGTGAATAGCAAAATTACAACCTTCACGATTTAGAGTCGCCCCAAGCGGATAAGGGTTTGACTGAATGTTTGTCATAAGCGTTTTTTACTTTTTAGTTTGTTTGCTGACAGATGTTGTTTTTAATAGTTAATAGGTTTGTAAACTTTAGGTCAAGCCTAGATCACATAATTTTAAATGTAATTTTATTTCAATAAATTTACCAAATCGTTAAAAAAGGTGATGTGACGCTTATTTTGCGCGTAATCTATCACCAATATCTATGGTACTCCCCCCCGAAACTGTGACCCAGCCATAAAAAACACCGTACGGTTATTTTTCTCATCCTTTCTCATCCCCCCTCTAAACCCCTAGGGTGGAGGACGTCTTACGTGTACTACTTCGTTAATCTTCATTTCGTTCAATGAACTCGGGACCCTAAACCGATATTTCAAGTTTAGAGAGCGTGGTACTGCCTCCATAGCTCTCGACAAGAATGAATATAACTATAAGTTAAACGGAGTTTTCTAATGAAAAAAGTAAGTGTAATAGCTGCTGCAGTGGTTGGTGTACTAGCGTCGGGTGCTGTGATGGCCGAAGACAAGGTTCAAGAAGGTTGGCAAGTAAATGGTTATGGTCACCTTCTTTATAATGCAGGTGAGTCACTTCAATTGAGTGAAACTTGGGAGCACCGTCGTGATTATCGCGCAGCGGGTGCCGCATTCTCAGGTAACCCAAACCAAGTCGAGTTTACTGTTACAAAAGGCAACAACTACGAAAACGGCGCTTGGTCTAAATATGTTCTTAAAACTGAATATGGAAACAACGAAGGTGGTAATGGTCGTGGGTTCTATGGTTCATCTGGTGGTAATGACGGTCACCTCCAGTCTGGTCAACTAGAATTTAAAGAAGCTTATGTTGAGCTAGGTGACCTGTCGATGTTTGCGGAAGGCACGAGTATTTGGACTGGTAAACGTTACCTTAACCGTCAAGCTGGTATTATTACTAAAGAATTCTGGAAACAATCTTCTGGTCTAGGTGCGGGTGTGGAATATACGTCCTTGGGCTTTGCAGATAAGATTGGTTTTGCTGGTGTTTCTGCGGATGTAGGTGATGGTTACTGTGTTAATGGCAACGGCGAAACGGTAAACGGCAAAGAGTGTGGCACTGTAGGCAATGATAACCAAAGCAGCACGTTAACATCTTTAGATCTGTATCTTTATGGGATAGAAGGTCTTGGTGGCAAGTTTGACTTTGATTTGAAGTATCAAACCCGTGCAAATATGGATGAAGTAAAGGTTGATAAAAACAACCCAGACGCAGCAGATAGTGGCATTGGTGCAGGCATTTCTTATTCTCGTGATTACTACGGATTGGATGGTTGGTCTTTGACTGGTATTACTTATGGTCAAGGTATATCTGCAACTAAAGGGACTAACTTCGGTAACTGGAACGGTGATTGGAACCAAGAAGATCGTTCAATCTTCTTTACTTCGTACGGTGTTCTAAATATTACGGATAACTTCCAACTTGGCTCTGAGATTGTTTATTGGGATCTCAAAGCACAAGACGGAAAGCAAGTCTTTGGGTCACAAGAAACGGTACAACGTGGTTTCGTCGGTTTGACACCGTCATATAAAGTAAGTGAAAACTTCCGTTGGGAAGCCGTGCTTACCTATGCTAACGAAACTCTGGAAGATGGTTCTAGATGGGGACGTGAAAATGACTCAACGTCTTTCTATACAGCAACTTTAGCCCCAGTATTCACAGTTAATGCTGATTACTTCGGACGTCCACAAATTAAACCTTACGTAGCTTATATGTCTTCAAGCGATGATGGGTATGGTTGGTCAAAAGACTCAAAAGGAAGCGAAACCCGTTTTGGTGTTGAAGCAGAAATCTGGTTCTAATCACATAATTTGATTAGACCGTGTTGAGTTTTCAATGAATCAAAGGCAGTCTCATGGCTGCCTTATTCTTTTAAATGGTGGAATATTATGAATAAAAATATTTTGGCGCTAGTACTTGGACTGAGTGTAGTGGGGTGTGCGAGTAATACTGGTGTTGAGCCTGCCATTTCGAAAGCTGATATGAAGACCGCGGATGTTTGCTGTGTTAGCAAAAAAGATCTAGCTTGGGTACCTCTAGACAAAACTGAGAATGTAGGTTTTGCAATAGATGAATCCTCCCCTGTATGGGAGTTTAACTCTGGTAAGAGTTACTTGAATGCATTTGAGTTTTCTCCTCAATCTGGCAAGGTCAAGGTAACACTAAGCAGTAAAATGCTTAAAAAAGAGGTGTTTGCGCCAACGGTTCAGTTGTTGGATAAAGAATACAATGTTGTACGAACTATCACGTTAGATGAATTCAATGTTCGCTTTTCGGACATGTTTGATGCTAATCGCTATGTAACGAGTTTTGAAGTTGATGCTCAATCACTGCCGTATATGATTGTTTATACCAAAACCTCTGACGTAGGTCAGATTATCTCTGTCCCACACCCAGCAAAGGTAAGGGCACAGGAAAGCGGTGAGCCGCTACCAATAGTGACGGACCCTAAGTTTACTCAAAGTTATACGGGTGAACTGAACATTGAAGTTGAGACGATTAGCTTAGGTTCACGAAAAGTTGCATCTACGCCGATTGCTGAGCCGGCAGCTGCCGCAACTGTTCCTATGACTGTATTACCGGAAACGCAAAATTACTATCATAGCGCTATCCAAAAAGCCGTCGCTGAAGACAATATCCCTAAGGCCCTCAGCCTTCTTGATGAAGCGAAAGCGCTCAACATAGATGGCGCACAGGAAGTCTTCGTTAAAGCAATCAACAGTAAGAAATAACCACACGCGATTGGCGAGTGGATCACATCGAAAATGAACCCTGGGAATGCATGCTTAAACTCATGACATAGTATCCTAGGGTTTTTTTATGAGCGCAAAACCTCATAACCGTGCAATTCTTTCTCTTTATAGCCTTGTGAGGAGAAAAAGATGTAAAACCATGTCAGAGATCGCCAAAGTCGCTTCATTTAATACACTTCCTGCCGTTACTATAAGTAGATACTTCTAACTCAATGAGCTTCTTACTTTATGTCGACACTTTCTATTGCCATCGGCGCGACAAGCCTTTCGCTCATTTTGGCGTTTGTTTGGATGTACTCTCTCTCACTGCGTACCAAACGCAAAGAGCAAGAGCGCCTACAAAGAGAAGCGGCCTATCGAAGAGCCATGGAAAAAGCCCGACAACAAGAACGCCAGGATCGAATCTTTAAAGCGGAAACAGGGCATGTTCCGACAATTCTTTTTTTGGCCAAAGAAGCGGAGCGTAAAAACGTTCAAGAAGCCTTATATTGGTATCAGAAAGCCGCGCAACTCGATAACATCACCGCTATGTACGGCATGGTTCGTTTGAGTGAATCAAAGCGCGAAGACCTAGTATTACGCGAGCAAGCGAACTATTGGCGCTTATGTATCGCTGGTGCTGAAGGGGACTTACACGCCAAGTTTGAAGCGGCTAAAGCGTTGATTTATGGCCGAGGTGTGGAGTGCAATATTCCCAGAGGAATTGCTGTCATTGAAGAGGTAGCAGAAGAAGGAAATATTGATGCTATGTTATTCATGGGAGACTGGTCGGTGTCACCAGACAATCCAGCGCCGTCACCCAAGCAATCGACACAATGGTTTGAACGTGGCGCTGAAAAACAAAGCACAGAGGCGATGACAAAGCTGGGTCTCAATTACCTCAAAGGGGTTGGGATTGAACAAAATATCCAACGTGGCTGTTATTGGCTGGAACGTGCCTCTGAAAAAGGCAGTGTTGAAGCCATGTTTTATGCCGGCGAGGCATGGCGCGATATTGCACCAAACGGGGCAGCAATCGCTTATATATGGCTGTTTATGTCTGCTCACCTGGGTTACGAACCAGCAAAGTCGCTTCGTGATAGCGTAGGCTCAACATTAGGCGTGGATTCTGTGGTGGGTCTTCAATCACTTGCCAAACCCGTTCTTAAAAAACTTCAGCTTGGGTCGATGGTTAAACATTCACTGATTAAGGCGTTGAACAAACTCTATAAGCGTCAATTACCTCTATTTGAATTGGAAGACAAAGCGCAGAGTGATAACCAAGAGCCTACAGCCGACTCCTCGTTGAATAACGACCCTTCAAATTCAGCCCAATCAGAAGCACCAACGTTTCGAACCAGTGAACAATATTCCACAGAGTCGGACACCGCATTCTCGATGGATTATTCAAATTATCAGCAATCTTAATAAGCAGAATACGTATTGATTCAACCGATAATCTTTATTTTATAAATGCGACTTGTCGATTCATAATTGATATCTATCTATCCATTAATGAGTGTAACAAATCGTTTGTGATTCTATTTGTTTTATATGTTGCGTATTTGGTCTTTTTTGTAGAAAAATATCTTCTTTATGACATTATTCCTGTGATGCTCATCACTTTAACTTTCCGCATGACATTTTCATGACATTGGCGCGGCGTAAAGCCATATTCTGGCCTCCGTTTAGTGTTGCAACGAAGGATGCTTGGCAGTGGCCTTGTTGTTAGCACGTTAAATCTATGCCGTTGGCATTCCTGTTCGATACGGAGCTTTATCATGAAAACATTAAAATTGACGCTAGCAGCAACGCTTGTTGCAGCTGTTGCTTTACCTGCAAGTGCAACCTACGTTGACGTTCGTGGCGCATACAAAACCGAAGCACAAACGTACGAGACTCGTGTACGTGCCGGTTTTGATTTCGCAGAAGATTGGCAGATCCACCTTGAAGGCACACAAAATCAAGGTGATAAGTTGTTGAGTAATTCAGGCAAAAACGTTGCAGCGTTTGAAACTGAGCTTAACTACAACTGGGCGATCAACGACAATGTAACCTTGACTCCTGGTTTCGTATACTGGAATGGTTCTGACCACACAGAATACCGTCCTTACCTAAAAGCGACGTACGCAACAGGTAACTTCTACACGGCAGCACGTTACCGTTACCAAGCGGCTACTAATAGCGTCTCTGGTGGAACAACGAATGACACGAACCAAGTTGACGCTTGGATTGGTTACAACGTGTCTGATTTCAACCTAGAATACAACCCAGCCTACATCAACCAAAAAGATGGCGGCGCATTTACAGGCAATGGTAAAGACCAAGCGGATACTAAATGGGAGCACACGTTCCAAGTTATGTACACGGGCTTTGAATCTTGGGCACCATACGTAGATTATCAAATTCTTGATAAGACTTACGCAAACGAAACATACACGAATTTCAAAACAGAAAACCGCATCCGTGCGGGTGTAACGTTTAATTTCTAAACCGTTACTTATTTCTCGTTCTATCGAGAGTCTGTTAAAAAGCAGTGCCTAGGCACTGCTTTTTGTCGTCTGGAACCTTGGCAAAAAGCCAGATCATTAATCCAAGCTTTTTTTAAACCGCAGCGATGCAACCACAATTCCGCCTAATGTGAAGCACGCCAACCACACGACATCACGCCTCACATCCATGAGGTCGGCGCCACGCAAAATAATCCCACGGATCATGCGCATGAAATGTGTCGCTGGTAAAGCCTCTGCTACCCATTGAGCGGCGTTAGGCATCGCCTCATAGGGAAACATGAACCCAGACAAGAGAATCGATGGAAGTAGGATAAATACCGTCATTTGCATCGCTTGTAGTTGAGTTTGTGCAATGGTTGAAATCACTAACCCCAACGTGAGGCTGGCGGCAATAAACAACAAGCTACCAAGTAATATCTGACTGATATCCCCGTTGATTGGGACATTAAAAATAAGCGCGCCAAGCCCGAGGATGATAAAAATTTGGATAAGCCCGATGAAAATATAAGGGACGATTTTACCAATCATCAGTTCTAACGAGTGAATTGGGGTAGTAATAAGCAGTTCTAGATTGCCACGCTCGCGTTCCCGGACAATGGCGGCACTGGTAAATAAAATCATCGTCATGGTGAGAATGACACCTAATAACCCAGGCACAATATTCACCGCAGAGCGCCTGCTGGGGTTATACAGTAACGTCGCTTCAAAAGTCTTGGTTTGGTCGGGATGATAACCCGCGATCGCAAACTCAGCAATCGGCATATTTTGGAGTGATAGCATTGCTGAGCTGATCATGGTATCCGAACCATCGACGAGCAGTTGACCTAATATCTCGTTGTGTGTGATGCGCTGGGCGAGATCAGAAGGAAGGATCAAGGCGGCGCGAACCCCCCCCTCTTTAATCGCCGTTTCCGCCTGTGCAACAGTCGCGTAAGACGCTTTAACATTCACCACCTGCGTCACTTTTATCGCCTCACTGATGATGCGACCTGGAGCTGAATGACTTTGGTCCACAATAGCAATAGGGATATTTCGCACATCCGTATTCATGGCAAAACCAAACAGGATTAATTGAATCAAGGGGATCATCACTACCATGCCAAATGTAATGCGGTCACGAGACAATTGTCGAAACTCTTTGACCATAATGGCACTCATTCGAGTTAAGCTTTTCATTGTCTTCCCTCCCCAGTGACAGAGACAAAGACATCTTCTAGGCTTGGCCTGGCGGGAGTGAGTTCGGCGCGTGTTAACTCAGGGAATTGTATTCGCAACCAAGCAATAGGATCCGAGATAGATTGGTGAATGGATATGCGTAAGCGGATGCCAATTTGCGCGGCAGCGCGAACCTCCGGTCTTTTAAGTAATTGTTCTTTTAAGGCTCGAAGATTAGTCGCTTTTACTTCAATGATGTTTACACCCATATTACTCATGAGTACTTCAGGCTCACCATCTGCGCGCATCTCGCCTGCTTCCATTATTGCGAGGCGATGGCAGCGCTCTGCTTCGTCCATGTAGTGGGTTGTCACCAAGATGGTGGTGCCTTGATCACTGAGATCAAAGAGTTGCTCCCAGAATTCACGACGATTCTCAGGATCAACGGCTGAGGTTGGCTCATCAAGGAATAACAACTCGGGTTGATGCATGGTTGCAGCGGCTAAACCAAGGCGTTGTTTTTGCCCGCCACTCATCCCGCTCACACGCTGTTTTCTTAAATTGCTTAGGCCATAAATGGCGAGTTGTTCGTCAAGGCGTTGCTTTCGCAAAAGAGCAGGCATTCCAAATATTTGCCCTATGAACTGCAGGTTTTCCACCACGGTTAAGTCGTCGTAAAGCGAAAACTTTTGTGTCATGTATCCAATTTTGAGTCGCAATGCTTCTGATTGTGCGGGAATACTCAGCCCCAATACATCAATCTTCCCTTCGGTGGGTTTTAGTAAGCCCGTGAGCATTCGTATCGTGGTTGATTTTCCGCACCCATTGGGGCCAAGGAAGCCATAAATACTGCCTTTTGGGATCGATAAGTTCACATCATTAATGGCGGTGAAATCGCCAAACCGTTTGACAAGGTGGTTCGCAGACACGGCGATCTCGGTCATTTATTTTAACCCCGCTAGGTCAACTTGGGCAGGGATACCAGATGGTAGAGGCTCGGCATTGGCAGGTAAATCAACCTCCGCAAGATACATCAAGCGTGAGCGTTCTTCCTCTGTGAGTGCGTAATAAGGAGTAAACGCGGGGTCTGTCGCTACCCAGCGTACTTTTCCTCTGAGCGGCTCGTCTAGTCCGTCGACATGAACCATTACTTCTGCACCGGGAATAAAGCGGACACGAGCAGAAGCAGGGACGTACACACGCGCATAGGGTACGCGGTCAGCCAGCACAACAGCGACAAACGCCCCCACTGATACGCGTTCACCTAAGTTAAAAGGCAGATTATCCAATACGCCATCTCGAGTGGCCACAATAGTAAGCTCTTCTAGCTGCTGGTTTTGTAAGGCAACTTCCGCATTGGCTGCGGCTAGCGCGGCTTCTGCTTGGGTGATGTCCTCGGGGCGAGTCCCTGCTGTTAATTTTGAAAACTCTTCTTTGCTCGAGTTTAGCTCAGCTCTTGCCGCATCTCGGTTCGCGACCGTTTGATCTTTTTGTGATTGACTTGCCAGTTTTTTACGCACGAGTTCGGAGGCGCGAGCGTAATTTTGTTCGGCTTCAATGAGTCTAGCTTGCGCCATATCAACCTTGGCTTGTGCGGCTGCGATGTCTTCTGGCCTCTCACCGTTAGTGAGCCTCAGTAAGTAGGCACTTGCTTTGGCCTGTTCAGCGATAGCATGAGCAAGGATGGCTTCTTGCCGCTTGGTATCAAGTTTAACCAACACATCCCCCGTATTCACCGTACTGCCCTCCCGAATAGGTAAAGCTCGGATGATTTCGCTACCCGTTGCAGAAAAGGTAATACGGTCTCGTTCTAGGGTGCCTAGGGCTTTACTGTGTTCTTCATCTTGGCAGCCTAGTAAGGCTAGAGCTAACGGGAGAACGAGGAAAAATGAACGTTTCATATTGAACCTTCTTAAATGCGGTTATCACACCAATATTAGAAAGGGTTGGGAGTATTTTCTAGCTAATTTTCAGAAAGTTATGACGATAGATAGATTTTAAGTGATGGGTAAACTAGAGCGTGTAAAAAACAAGAGAGGTTAGCGGACCTTTGAACCAAATAATTAAGTCTAACTTGTTATTTTTATTCAATATTTGACTGAGTGTCACGTCCTGACATTTTCCATATTTTGCGCCCTAGTCATGATTAGAGTGAATGCGTAGAGTAATTGAAGAACATGAGTTAACCATTTATGAGGAGGCGGCTTTTTGCGCGAGTCAGCGAGTTCTTTGGTCAACAAGTACTTCCGTTAGCACAGCGATGAACCCAATATCGAGTCAGATTAGGCAACGTATTACGCCGGGTTAGACCGCAAGATAGCAATGACTTTATTTGTCAAAAAGACAGCACTGAATATGAAAGACCAATTAACGATTTCCATCTCAACAATCAATGGCTCGGCACATTGGCAGCTAAGTAAGCGAATCAGAAGGGCTTTTAAAAGCCTCGTCGCAATAGGGGTGCTCACGTCTGTTGGTGTTTTAGGTTTGGTCATATATCTATCCAGTAGTGTGGACGATGCACAACTTAAACACACCGAGCTTATCAGTGAATCTCAGAACATGGCGAATGAGTTGATTGAGTTGCAAGACTTAAAACTCACCCTCGAACAAGACTTAGTCGAACAAGAAGAGACGATCACGCTTGTATCAGAAAGACTGACCGATTTAGAGCACGTGTTGGGTGTCACCAGTGACTCTCGAGCCGAACCGCTCGATGTGAGACTCGATATGGCCGCAATCCACTCCAATGTGCGAATGACGATGCTCACACAAATACCCAGCGGCTCACCGGTTGGTCAAGAGCGAATCTCGTCTCAATTTGGCAAGCGCGTTCATCCGGTATCGAAAAAAGCCAAGATGCATCGAGGGTTAGATTTCGCAGTCAACACTGGAACAAAAATATTCGCCCCCGCCGATGGTGTGGTTGAAGTCACGAGAAAAAGCAGCAAGGGATCAGGCAACTTCTTACGTCTACAACATGCTTATGGGTTTTCAAGTTCCTACTCGCACCTGAGCCGATTTAATGTGAAAAATGGACAGTTCGTACAAAAAGGAGAGTTGATTGCTAGCTCTGGCAATAGTGGTTTGTCTTCAGGGCCTCATTTGCATTATGAAGTACGATTTGTTGGCAGGGCACTTAACCCGAAACCATTCGTGGATTGGGGCGTGAACGATTTTGAAGATATTTTTAAAAAGGAACGAGGAATACGATGGGAATCTTTAGTAAAAACAGTCGAACAACGAGTCGCCCAGCAGCTGCAACTCTCATCGCCAAAGGGTGTACTATTAGCGGAAAACTCAAACTAGAAAGCGACATTCAAGTGGATGGCGTCCTTGAGGGGCATATTCACGTTGAAGGTGCGCTTATTGTTGCAGAATCAGGTCGAGTAAAGGGGGAGATTCACGCGAAGCAATTACTTGTGAATGGTATATTAGAAGGCAATTGCCACGCAGAGCGTATCCAAATACTCGCAAATGGCCGAGTAAAAGGAAAAATTTGGAGTAACGATCTGAGTATTGAGCCGGGAGGTAAGTTCTTTGGTGAAACGGCAGAACTACCCGATAAAGAGGCGATTGCGCTTAAAGTGCCGAACGAAGCGGCTTCTGCTAAAACCGATGCTAAAAACATAGTCTCTAATAGCATGGTCTCTAAAAACATTGCATCTAAAAACATAGCCTCTGAGAAGCCGATGCACTTGGAAACCGACCATAAAAAAACTGAATTGAAAACCGGTTAAGATCAATGACACGTAAACCACGCTCCGGGTCGTTGGGGCGTGCCTGTTCGTAAATCCCCCTAATATTCCGGTATTGTTCTCCCTCTCGTACCGCCGATTGCAATGCATGGTTGTGGTCCGTAGCGTTGCTCCTCTATTTACAAAAATGTCATGAATGTGATCGCGATGCCTGCTTTGGTTTGACGTAAATCAACCAATGTTGCGTATAACTCAAAAGGGTAATGTCAATTACCTAATTCCACATTAAATTTAAGGGATATGTGATTAATACCTGCCTATTTATAGCGTTTGTTTATGAATGGGCTCAGTCGAGGCATTGTTATGTCGAAATCAAAAACGTCGGAAGCTCGCAGACGATTTCTAAGGGATGCAGCCAGAACGGCAGTAGGTGTTGGGGCGGCGGCAACTCTGCTCGGCCTCCAATCAAAGCAAGGACAAGCACACACCAGTGGAGGCGTACCCATTCGACCTCCTGGAGCATTAGAGGGCAACCAATTTGACCAAGCTTGCTTGCGTTGCGGGTTGTGTGTCCAAGCGTGCCCTTACGATACTCTGAAGCTAGCCACGCTTCTTTCACCGGTTGCATCTGGAACGCCTTACTTTACCGCCCGCACGATTCCTTGTGAAATGTGTGATGATATCCCGTGTGTGGTGGCTTGCCCTAGCGGCGCCTTAGACCATAGCCTAACGAATATTGATGACTCTCGAATGGGACTGGCTGTGCTGATTGATCACGAAGAGTGTTTGAACTGGCAAGGCTTGCGGTGTGACGTGTGTTATCGAGTGTGCCCATTGATTGATGAAGCCATCACATTGGAACCTATCAGGAATCAGCGCACAGGATACCACGCTAAGTTTATTCCGACCGTGCATTCGGATGCTTGTACAGGGTGTGGGAAATGTGAGCAAGCCTGTGTGACGGAAATTCCAGTGATTAAAGTCGTACCGATTGAACTCGCAAAAGGTTATATGGGCGATCACTATCAATTAGGTTGGGAAGAAAAGGTAGAGCTCAGAGATGGGCAGTTCCCAGACACGCCAGCGATTGCACCAAGCGAACACATCCGAATTAACGATGGAGGTCGCAAGTAATGGCAAAGAATTTAGCGAAAGATGCAGGAAAAGAGGCGATTGTCGCGCTGGGTTGGTGGAAAGCTCATCGATTTTTACTGCTAAGACGTTTATGTCAGTTGAGCATCATTGGGTTGTTTATGCTTGGCCCAACCTTGGGGATATTAAAGGGGAACCTGTCTTCAAGCATACTGTTTGATACTATTCCTCTAAGCGATCCTTTGTTGGTTCTGCAAATAATGGCGACGGGGCATTGGCCTGAGGTTAATGCACTCATTGGTGTTGCCATTGTCGTGATATTTTATGCGGTTCTAGCACCAAGGGCGTTTTGTGCTTGGGTGTGTCCATTGAATTTGGTGACGGATCTCGCAGCGTGGATGCGTAGAAAGCTCAATTTAAAAACGAGTTACAAGTGGTCAGCAAAACTTCGCTATTGGTTAATCCCAGTGCTACTGCTTGGGAGTGCAGTGTCGGGCTCTTTGCTCTGGGCGTGGGTCGATCCTGTCGCGACGCTACACCGCGGGTTGGTGTTTGGCATGGGGGCGGGTTGGGTTGTGATTGCCTTGGTCTTTTTACTTGACCTTGTACTCGTTGAACATGGCTGGTGTGGTCATTTGTGTCCACTTGGCGCTACCTATGGTGTCATTGGCAGTAAAAGCATTATTCGGATTACAGCGACGAATCGAGAGGCCTGTACCAAGTGCATGGACTGCTACAATGTGTGTCCAGAACCAGAGGTATTGAGGCAGCCACTTAAAGAGGGTGACCGTAGAGTAATGAGCCAAGACTGCATTAGCTGTGGCCGTTGCATTGATGTGTGCCCAGAACAAGTATTAGAGTTTCGTTCTAAGCGCAGCATCATTAAATCAATTGACCCAAGTGATTAGGCCGGGTTTTGAGTCATTTTGCAGTGTTCGAAACGCGCGCTATCAGCATCAACCATAAAGCCGTCGGATGAAAACTCTGAACTTAAAACCTCGACAAAATCTTTGTCGATAACATAGCGAACGGTGGTGTGCTTTTTGAACTTGTTATTCATCGTGGCACTGCCGTTAGCGATGAAGACCTGTGTACCAAGAATTTTTCTACTGTCCGTGCGTTTGAGGTCTAAAATAGTCCCTTGTTCCGATAAGGCGTCCGCCGATAGTGTTTCGACGACCATGTTTTTTTTGAACAACTTAATCGTGAGAGACGTATTGTGCTGGGGCTGAACGCCACATTGAATGACGGTAGAAGGGGTATCTGCCGCCGATAAAGAGGCTAAAAGAAGAATTGGCGTAAGCAAATCCATGCCCTCGCGTTGATGAGTAGTGGTGTCAATATACAGGTAAATTATCGACATTTCGAAAATTTACCCATATTTACAATGATTTAATTATTCAGTTTGCGATGTCTAGATAATTATCTTTTACACCGTTGATCCTAAACCACCCTGCAATACTAAATCGTTCACGCTGAGTGGGTAGCACTTCATGAGGAAACTGCTCGGAGAAAAAGACGAGCAACCGGCCGGATTTTGGCGTTACTCGGACCAATTCTTTATCCTCGAGATCATAGACGACCAACTCACCACCATCCTCTTCTGACCACTCATCATTCATGTAAAATACCGTGGTTAATCGACGGTTCTCATTCCCTTGAAAGCAATCGAGATGCTTTTGATAGAAATCACCTTTATTGTATTTGGCAAAATGCGCTTCATATTCAAACAGACCCAAGAAAAAACGTTGGTTAGTTGCTTGGCGAATAACCTCCATCTTGCTCATGAATTGCTGAACAGGTTCACCCAATTCGCAAGTTAGCCAGCATATTTTGTCACTACGAATCGCACTTTCACGCATGACATCTTCATTTCTTCCTATGCAGGCGCTTTTCCAAGTGTCGGGTAAACACCCCTTGAGGGCATCGACTTGTTGGGGTGACAAGAAATTGTCCCAGACGTAATAACCTTGCGAGTCGAGAGTATCAATAAGTGTTTGCATAAAGGGAGAGCACCACGCCAACGGAGAATAGGAGGCGCTTTATAGAGCAATCAGAGTGTTGCTTCAAATACTCTTGTTTGTCGTCACGATTACTGAGATAAAAGCGTGCGAATAACTGGCCGTAAGCGCGGTGAAATAGCAGACGGCCAGCATCGTTACTTCTATGAAATGACGTTACGCTTTTAAGGCTTGAAAGCGTGGCAGACTTTGAGCAAATCGCTGGTGGACATCCATATAGGTTGTTATGTAAATATCATCGATGGTGTCAGGGCATGGAAAACTGGCCGAAAAGTCTGGGTGTTTGCGGTCTAATGAGAGTTTAGCGGCTTCGATGATGTGGGCGATAAACATTCTTGGATCTTCAAGTCCAATTGAAATACGCATTGTTGTCGGCTTGATTCCTGATTCGTTAAGGGCTTCGTCACTTAGCTCGGAATGAGTGGTGAGCGCTGGACATAGCGCGACAGTGTTGGTCTGTCCTAAGCTAACTTGCATGCCTATTGCCGGCTCAAGCATATCAAAGAATTGTTTGAACACGTCTCGGTTGATTGGTTCTCGGTTACCATTGCCCTCCATATCGATGGTAAAGAGTGCGGCGGGTAAGCCAAGGTGCATGTTTTTTTGACAGTGTTCGTAGTTATCACTGCTTGGTAGGGCAGGACAAGAGACATTAATGTCTGGGTGGGCATCAAAAATAGTGGCAAGGGCGAGGGTGTTAATGGTTTTCTGAATCACACGCATCTCATAGGTTTTCATGCCATTTAATACTTCGAATGCTTTGTCTGCGTCAAGGAATGCCCCTTTGATATAGTAGACATTCCAAAACAGCGTCTCATTCCACGGGATCGTAACAAGATCGCCATTGGGCTTGGTGAACGCCATATCTTCACCTTTAGGCGCAAACATCGTCTCATTACGTCCTATAACCACACCAGCAGTTGTGGTGCCTGAGCCCGCGAGCTCCTTGGTGTAAGAATGGATGACAAAATCGGGCCTTTCCATGATGTCATCGCGTTTTAGAACCGGGTGTAATAAGGGGGTGCCGACGGTCGAATCTACGATGACGTCCCATCCTCGCAGATGTGATTCCCGACTGATTGCCGCGACATCCAAAACGTACCCATGTGGATTGCAGGGGGACTCGAGGTAGACATAGATTTTTTTACCTCTCGCCAAGCGATCAGCGTAGCGTTCTGTTATGTCATCGAGCCTTTTTGCGAAGGCTTCTCCCGAGTAGCCATCGACCCATTCGACGGCAATGTTGAGATTGGATGATTTCCCAAACCAATCTTCAAGTAATTGGTAAGCACCACCATAGATATTGCGAGAGGAGAGAACAATATCTTCATAGCCAAGCAAGTGGCTAAATACACCATCAATCGCTGCCATGCCAGAGTTAAAGTTCCACGCTAGGTACTCGTTAGCTCGCGATCCCGCCTCTATGTCGACAATATGATTAGCCAACGCAATCGACGTTGGGTTCAATAACCGTGAATAGATATCATGTAAGGGTTCTTTGCCGTTAAACGCGTCTTCAATCCATTCCGTACAGGCAAATAAATAGGTTGCGGTTCTTGTAATCACAGGGCTCGCGGAGAATATCGCCGAGACATTATCGAAGATGGGGTATGCGCCTTTGGAGGCAAAATGACCATTGTTGGTCGCGATGGATTGATAGGTTGCCCGCATCGGATTTTGTAGATTATCTAGGATTTTGGCAATCTGAAATGACAGAAATCGCTTGGCATTAAACCACGCGATTCGGTCACTTTTATCCAGTTCAGAGAGTCCATCGACAGTCAAAGCCCACAGGTCATGGGTTTTATTGTTGGCGGTGTAGAGTGTGGTGGCCAGTTCGACCAGTGCGGTGCCGTATTCGGAGTTGGGGTCGATTCCAAAGTGTTGGGCTTGTTCGACAGCAAGTGCTTGGGCTTTTTCATGTTTTGTGGTTTTTCTGAGTGGGCTGAGCTGTGTCGCGATATTCATGTCTGAGTCCTTTTGACGATTCTCCTTAAAGTCTAGAAATTGCCAATGACGAATGATTGCGAGTTTGGTTAATGAGACCTAATCTTGAGCAATATTATTGCGCTTAAATGATTTATATAGTGCATTGGTGCTAAATATTGATGAATTGTGGTGAAAGCAGAATGGATGATATAGATAAAAGAATTTTACGAGAGCTGCAGAGTAATGCGAGATTGAGTAACCAAGACCTTGCCGATCGTGTGTCTTTGTCTCCGTCACCGTGTTTACGTCGTGTACGTGCATTAGAAAAACAAGGCATTATAAAAGGCTACCATGCGAGCGTTGATCAAGAAGCCTGCGGACTGCCGATTACCGTCTTTGTATTGGTAAAGCTAGAAAAGCCGACAGAGGAACAAATGCACAGCTTTGAGCAACATGTTGAGTTGTTGGATGAGGTATTAGAGTGTTTTTTGATGACGGGTAATCATGATTACTTGTTGCATGTGGTCAGTGGTTCATTGAAAACCTATGAGCAATTTATTCGTAAAGAGTTAACTCGATTACCTAACATTGCGGCGATTGAGTCTAGTTTTGCGTTTGGACAGGTGAAAAATAAAACCCGACTGCCTGTTGCTTGATTGCTTTTATGACAGGGAAAAATAGATGGTTCAGGTTCTTTGCATTGGTTGGCTTCGATGAACCCTTCTCGAGTGACATGATATGTCGGTCATTGAGCGCTATGTACGATGTTATGTAAAATAAAAATGGTCAGTGCAAAGCAACTGACCATAAACCGTACGAGTTAATCGTTAGAGTGCACTCTAAAACGTTAACCTGTGAACACTCACGAATTAGTACTTAAACAGTACTTTTACGCCGTCGGTAAGTGCCGACTCATCAATGTAGCCGATAGCATTGGCATCAGCGGCAACGGTGCTGACAACCGCCCCGAAGTCAGCAACCTGTACTGGCGCTTCGGCTTTACCGGTAAAGACAAGACGTGACCATGCTGATTGCAGTTGCGACTCAGAGCGACCAGTTGCGGCATCGTGAAAGGCGATACGTTGTGCGTCACCATCGTTGAGCTCAACTAAGTTGGCGGTTTGACCATTGCTAAGTTGAGTCTTCTTGCCTAAAAAGAGCTGTTTAACTTCACCACTTGATAAAGCATCCACGCCTGCGGGGTTGCCAATGACCACAAAGCCCGCTTGGGCGTTAAGAGACAATAAGCTTGTAAGCACTAAGGCTGTAATTTTTTTCATGAATTTCTCCTTAGAATACGAAGTCTACAGTTGCTGAATAAACCAACGAGCTATTTTCGTTGAATGAGTCGCCAGTGGCATTAATGTTGCCGATCAAGCCACCAGAAGTGTCGCGGTAATCGACGTACGTGACATCAAGTTTAAGCGCCATGTTCTGAGCAAAATCCCAACGAGTACCTGCTGAATAGGATAAGCGCTCAAAGTTATTTAGAGTTTGCTCACCGACTGGCGCATTGTCACGTTCATCGTCATCTGTGGTTTTATTCCAACCCATTGCAAAGTATGGCATCACACTATCAATACGATATCCGATTAATCCAGACACAGCACGAACGTCTGAATATCGCCCTTCCATCTTCATTTCCATTGCTTCGATAACGCCAAGTAAGCTTCCGTTATCGTATTGAGCACCGATAGAAGCGAACGATGCTTTTTTGTCGTCCAAAATGCCTTCGACATATGCTTTTGTTTGGTCACTATCCATTGGTGGAATTTCAAGGTCACCTGGTGCTGAGTAGCTTGTTTTTGTCGATACATAAGAGCCGCGGAAGGTAAAGTCATCTACGTACCAAAGGGCAGTTAAACCAACAGTTTGGTTAAGATCAACCTCACCCCAAGTAGAATCACGTTCTTCTACCTGCGAAACGCCCGCAAAAGGTTGCAGTTGCAGTGTGGTTTCGCCGATAGAAAAAGGAATTAAAAGATCCGCACCCGTGTAACTGTTGACAATGATGTGCTCGTAAACCTCTTGAGAAGGACGAATCATTGGATAGGCATAACCTACATCGAGGTAATCAGAGTACATGAAAAGCGGGGTACGCATTTTACCTGCACGGGCAGTAAAGCCATCGAATTTGTACGATAGGTACGCCACTTCGATGGTTGGCTCGAAGTCATAGCGTCCATTAGCGACAAGTTGTGTGGTGAACTTGGCTTTGTCGTTGATATCAAAGTCAAACTGAATTCCAGCGATGGTATCTTGCTTGGTATCGAAGCGTTCGCTGGTGTAACCAGCGTATCCAGCATCGTTGTTTGATTTACCAATACCAACAGAACCAAAACCACTAATTTTTAGATCATCCAAACTGGCAGCGCTAGCGCCAAAGGAAAGCGCGATTAGAGAAGCAACCACTGTTTTTTTCATTACAAACTCCATAAGTAACGTATTTTCTTTTTATTTAGGCAAAACAAACCCCTCTCATGCCAATATTGGAATGAGAAAGGGATTTAAAAATAGGGATTTAGCTGACTTTAAAGCGACCCGTCAACTGATTTAAATTGCTTGTGATAGTGTTCATTTCCAGAGCTACTTGATTGACGTGTTCGACGGATTCTGAGGTCGATTTTGCCATCTGAGAAATGTCACCAATGACTTCTTGTATGCGAGATGACGAGTTTTCTTGTTGCTCGGTAGCACTCGCAATACTTTCGTTTCGTTCGTTGATCTCGACCATGTCCGTCGTGATTTGGCGCAGAGATTGCTCCGCGACAAGGGATTGTTCAACACAGGCTTCTGCTTTTTCGGCACTCTCGGCAATGATGGTTGCAGCCGTGCGCGTCTGATCTTGCAGTTGTACCAAGACTTGCTGAATCTCTTGCGTTGAGGTTTGTGTTCGGGATGCTAGCGTTCTTACTTCATCAGCAACGACTGCGAACCCTCGGCCTTGTTCACCCGCGCGAGCAGCTTCTATAGCAGCATTTAATGCCAGCAGGTTGGTTTGCTCGGCAATAGAGCTGATAGAGTCAAGGATAGAGCCTGCACTTTGTGCATTAGTGTCAAGCTGACGTACAACATCAGAGGCTGAACGAACATCTATCGTTAGGTTTTGAACGGATTGAATGGTCTGATTAACTTGCTGTTCACCACGTTGTGCTTGAATATTGGCACTTTGCGCCGATGCGACGGTATCGTTCGCATTCATGGCGATGTGTCTGACACCCTCAAACATTTGGTTAAGCGATTCAGTTGCTTCGTCGACAGCAAGGTGCTGCTTTGTTGTGAGTTGATTCGAGTCTTGACAAGATTGCACCAGTGTATTGGCAATGGTATTTAAACCTTGGACGTTTTCAATTGTTGCCGTTACGTTTTGTTGTAACTGTTCGACAAAACTATTAAACGAATGGGCAAGTTGCGCGAGTTCATCACGTTTATTATGAACGAGTCGAACGGTTAAATCACCGTCACCTTCAGCGATATCACGCATCTTATCACTGATATTCTTAAGGTCATTACGAATACCTTGTACAACAAAGAACCCAAATATACTGAGCAATGCCAAAGCAATGCCACCAATTAATAACATATAACGTTGAGATTGAGCATTTTCATTTTCTAAGGTTTGAACAATAAACTCAAACTCATCAGAACGCTGTTCTCGAAATTCGATCATATCATTAGATAAGGTTTCTAATGTCTTATTGTTTGCTGCCGCTAGTGATGCAGCACGAGATAAATCTAACGTTCCTTCTATCATTTTAAATGCAACATCATGCGTACCATTGTAATATTTATTGGCAGCTTGCTCTAAGCGCTGTACTGATAATGAAAGCGAAGGCTGTAAGAGCTTTTGTTGTTTAAAGTTAGCCAGTAAATTATCAAAAGTTAGTTTATTTTGCTCAAGTAACTCTTCATCACCAAGCGTAACGGCGAGGTTAAATCGCTCGGCGATTTGATCTAAAATGACCGTATTGAGTGTAGCTGAGCTCATTATTGGATAATAACTATCCTTTAACTGTGCTACTAGTTGAGTATTTGAGGTTAAGGTTTTATTACCAACGGTAAATATACTCGCAATACCGATGACCGCTAATACGCAGAGAAGCGTGATTTTGTTTTTAATAGACAGCATAGAGATAACATCCGACAGTATTTATTTTTATATTCCTTTATCGGCAAATCTATCAGAAAATTTATAGTTTTGACTCTAAATTTACACTTTTTTTCGAATTATTTGTTAGGGGCGATGTCAGAATGATATATTTTAATTTGAGCAACGCTTGTATTTTATAAAATCAATATTCCCCTTGAGTTATTTTATAAAGGTGATGTTGATTAACGTGGAGTCATTCAATTAAATAAACAATGTCAAAAAGTATAAATATTAAATTTTTTTTGCATAAATAAGATGAGTGGTCCGATAGACGATGCCATATTTAATGTTGATAGTTAAACTTTAAGTAGTGATTAATGTTGATATTAATATTTATAATAATAGCTAATGACTCATTCCTTTTAATCATTAGCTATATTATTTTGATGAAGTGAAATTATTGTTCACTATTGTCAATAGTGAGTTTAGCCAATCACTATTTGACCCAACACATAACCGGCGCAGCACGCTGAAATCACACCAATGAGACCAACACTCATGAAAGAGTGGTTGAAATACCATTTACCAATCTTTGTGGTTCCCGATGAATCAAAGTTCACAGTCGCAATGTCTGATGGGTAGTTTGGAATGAAGAAATACCCATAAACGGCAGGCATGAGACCGATCAATAGCGCAGGTTCTAAACCCAACGCTAGTCCGACAGGCAGCATCATCCTGGCTGTAGCAGCTTGTGAATTGACGACGACCGAAACGGTAAATAACGCCAGTGCAAAGGTCCATGGATAATCGGTAACCATACCTACGATGCCAGATTTAAACTGGGGCATGGCATACTGGAAATACGTATCGGACATCCAAGCAATACCAAAAATGGCGATCGCGGCAACCATACCTGACTTAAATACGACGCCGTTAGGCACTAAGCGTGGGTCGGTGTTGGTTGCCAGTAAGATAATTCCGCCAAAGCAGAGCATCATCATTTGAATAATGACCGACATGCTGATGGGTTTACCGCCGTCGGTGATTGTGCGCAATTCTGGCACCATAGCGATGATAACGATGACAACGATCGAGAAAAGAAAGATGAGTACAGAGTTTCGGGCGGACTTAGGTAGCACTTCATCCAATGATGTCGCGGTAGTATTCAAAATACGCTCGCGCCATTCAGGGTCTTTCAGGCGTGCTTGGTATTCTGGATCATCGTCTAGTTCTTTGCCTCGTTTCATACTGTACAACGACATTAGCAATGTACCAAACAAGGTTGCAGGTACTGTGACCATCAGAATTGACAGCAGGGTAATGCTAGTTTGAATCTCTGCAAGTTGGGCGAGGTAATACACGACGGCAGCAGAAATAGGCGAAGCGGTAATCGCAATTTGAGAGGCGACAGAAGATGCCGCCATTGGGCGCTCTGGGCGTATACCATTTTTAAGCGCGACGTCACCAATGATTGGCATGATGGAGTAAACGGCATGTCCGGTGCCCAGCAAAAAAGTCATGCTGTAGGTGACGAAAGGGGCAATGAGTGTCACTCGTTTAGGATTTTTTCGTAGCAACCGCTCGGCAACTTGCAGCATGTATTTGAGACCACCTGCCGCTTCCAGTATGGATGCACACGTAACAACAGCCAAGATGATAAGCATGACAGTAACGGGGGGCGACGTAGGGGGCATTTTGAAGATAAAGACTTCAATTGTCAGACCAATGCCTGACACCACGCCAAGACCAATACCACCCTTTCTCGAGCCGATGTAGAGCATGGCGAGTAAGAATAGAAACTCTAGGTATAACATCACAATTTCCTTATTTACATTTTGTAACAGTGACGTAATTATCCTTTATTATATTGTGGTTAATTGAACGGAAGATCACATAACTTATTGAATAAGATTCGAAAATTTATTTTTCTATGTTGGATCACTGTATGGCTGGTATTCGTGATTGAGGTGTAAATTGGATGTGAATAATTCGAGGCCGTTACGTTGCATTACTGATAGGGATAGAGGTAAGAAGCCTGCAGAAGTTGGTCCTGCAGGACGGTAACATAGTAAGGGCTTCAATAACGGGTATTTTGCGTCGTAGGGTCATGAGTTTGCAACTGTCCCTGCGATGCGTGTTTACAACGTTATTGATTCACCGCTCACTGAATATTCACTTACTGAAGAGGGGAGTCCTTAGATGTGAGTTCGGCCGAGGTAATAAATTCACCAAACGTTTCACACCAAATCACAGCCGTATTGAAATCCGATAGATCTGTGCCACTGGGCAGAGGAAGAAGGAAGCGGTCAAAGGTTTTGATATCACCGATTCGTACCATTGTGGCTTTGTGTTTATTAAAATCGTCTTCGGTTTCCACAAAGGTGGGAGAAAGGTAAAGTTTGTAATCGGGCCCAGGGGCGAGTTCACCCATGAACATGACTGAGTCCTGCGTCAAGGCGATATCACCCTCTCCCCAATGGAAGAAGTCGCTGTCTTCCCGCTCTTTATCAAAGCGACCGGTTAAGGCTACCTGATTTGATTGATAAGAGATGGCGTCAATATTGGGGGAGTCAGGTTGTATTAAAATCGGTAGCACATAGATACCTAACATAAATCCCGCGAATAATGTGCCGAGATGGCTGAACAGCAAAATCACTCGTTTCAAAACTACACTCCAATCGTTAACTGATATTCATACGCAAGTTAGGCATGCGCCTGTTCTTAAACCTTAGTCCATATCATGCGAATGTACTTCATCAATTTATCGTTCAGGTTTTACTCTTATCTTGTTGGTGGCGCGCATCTGTTTATCGGTATTGATTGTTTTGGATGATGTGCTTAATGTTTTGACGAATCAGCTTGTGTTGCTCGTCATTTAGGAAGCGTCGATGATAGATCATTCGAAACTGTAAGTTGCGCATTGGAAACGGTATTTCCAAGACCTTGAGCTTGAGAATAGGTGCCATGTGTTTTGCTAGTGATACGGTCGAAGCGCCAATTAAATTGGTGGTCGCGGCTAACGACAGCATACTGGATATGGAACCTGTTTCTGCTTTAACGCGGCGGTTCGGCACAGGCTTTTCTGCCAGGAATTCAAGCATGATGACATCATTTCGTCGCAGTTTTAATCCGATATGTTCCAACTCAAAGTATTGTTCGAATGATAAGGAATCCCCAACTTCAGGGTGATCACTTCGACATACACATACGACGGGTTCACTAAAAAGATCCTCGACGATATGAGACTGACTAATGCTGGTGGCGACGTCGATGACCAAGTCAATTTTTTGAGAGTCAATATCAGCCAACAATTGTGACTCACTGAGAGGGGGCTCTTGAAAGGAGATACCCGCAATATCACAAACAAGATGCATCAGACTTTCATTGCAATACACCTTCGTCATGTCTTTATTTTGTTCAATGGTTTCGAGTACCGCTAGTGGGGTTTGAATTTTGTTGGCGAGCGCAACTGCGGCGCCTGTAGGCGCGATGCCTCTTCCCGAACGGATAAACAAGGCTTTGCCAACCACGCCCTCTAATCTTTTTAATGCGGCGCTGACCGCCGGTTGTGTTAGCTCAAGCTGTTCTGCGGCCAGAGTGATAGAACAGTGCTTATAAACCGCTTGAAACGTAGTGAGTAGATTGAGATCCATAACGTGTTGCTGCTCCATAGGATGAGGGGTTTTACGGTCAAAATATGAGCGAACGATTCTACAGCGAACGACATTTTTATTAACTAATTAGCCATCAACAATACGGTGACGACGGATATCTGTGAGCGCACTAGAACGCTGGATTAGTGATATATCTACATAGCATCGCTATCGTGATTGTTCTTTTAGCACTATGCTTTTTTGGAGTATCAACATACCTATTTTAAGCATCATTAATAGTAGTATAAAAGGCTAATGGTCTGTGTTCTAACGATAAAATTTATGCTACCAAAGCATAGTGATGTGTCAATGGTTGAGGCTGATTGGAAGTGTTGCAAGTAAAATCTGAGATGAACAAATTGATTGTAGTTTCACTTTTGTTGCCTCACAGTGGCGTTTAATGGAATTTTTAGAGAGCAGGTCATGGATTTTGCCAGTTTTGTACGCCTTTTTGTTCTAGCCGCCATCTGGGGTGGCTCATTTTTGTTTATGAGACTTGCCGCTAACGTCATGGGCCCAGCAATCCTCATTGAAGCGAGGGTGTTGTTCGCAGCACTAGCGTTACTTTTAGTGGGTGTCTATCTGAAAAAAAAGCTGGAGTTTGTTCGATACCGGCGTCACTTCTTCACCATCGGCTTGTTTAACTCTGCATTACCCTTTCTTCTTTTTGCCTATGCGGCTCAAACCTTGAATGCGTCAACCTTGGCAATACTGAATTCAACCGCACCCATCTGGGGGGCGATTATCGGCGTATTTTGGCGTAAAGCGCCGCTGACTAAATCGGGTGTGCTCGGATTATGTGTCGGGGTGATTGGTGTCGTTGTGCTCGTGGGGTGGGATGCAGGACGAATCGGACAAGAAGCGGCGCTACCCATTCTAGCCAGTATTATGGCCGCCTGTAGTTATGGTATCGCGACTAATTATGCTAAAAGTGCCCCGTCTATCTCTTCGTTTAATAACGCACATGGCAGCATGTGGGCGGCCTGTTTAATTGTCTTACCGTTGGTGCCATTTGTCCCGATGCGAGGGGAACCCACAAGCGATATCTGGTTAGCGGTTGTTTTACTCGGTGTGGTGTGTACGGGTGCGGCGTATTTATTGTATTTTCGTCTAGTGAACGATGTGGGACCTTCTTCTGCGTTGTCAGTGACCTTCTTGGTCCCTATGTTTGGTATTTTGTGGGGTAATTTGTACCTAGATGAGCCAGTGGGCGTGAATACGGTTGTAGGGGCATTGTTGGTGATCACCGGAACGATGTTAGTGACGGGCTTTTCATTTTCTACATTTAAAAATAACATAAAAAATAAAGCTAAGTCCTGATGGTATAAGGATTAAGCTACGGTCAAGACTCAAAATGTAATGAACACTATAACCCTTGGTTAATTGAGGTTAACGAGACGTCCTTTTAGGCTGCACGCGCGCTAAATGGACAGGGCGTTGTTTTAACTTGTTTATATCTGCTGGACGCGGATGTAAATCATAAGGTGATAGTTAATGCGTGCAAATACTTCAATTTTAGCCTCAGCAATCGTTGCGGCTTTTTCTTTTTCTGCAATCGCGTCTGAATCTGAAGCCACTCAAGTACAAGATATGTCTGACCCGTTAGCCGTTTATACCCAAGCGGGTGCGGGTATTTCGGATAAAGGTATCAACGTAAAAGTTGGCCAAGTCTACGATACGGGCAATCCTGATACCATGGCGATGAACATTCTTGAGGTGAAGGGTGTAGCGGGTGAATGGCTTGGTTGGACTGGCACTGGTGACCGCGATAATTCCATTGATTCCGTTCGAATCCGAAACTTTAGCGTAGACAAAACAAATGGCCGTGGCTCACAAATTGATGTGAACTACGACGTTGCGCAAGAAAACCTGAATGCGTCATATAGCATCATTCAAGCACTGCCAGCATTTGGTAATCTTAATCTTTACCCCCTAGCAGGCTTGGGCTTAAATGTTCGTAATGGGGAATTCCCTGGATATGGTGAGATTGAGCAGCAAAATATTGGCTATACAATTCCAGGCACCTATGCCGTTGTCGGTGCTTACACTAAGTATGCCATTACCGACAAGATCTGGCTCAACTATAACCCGATGTGGTTGACCACAATCTCGGGATCCAAGTCGTATGTAGATAATGCATATGGACAAGGTCAGAGCTCAATTTTTACCAATGAATTTGCCGTGTCTTATCAGATTACAGGGCGTGCCAATGTTCGTTATTTTGCAAACTGGACACAAAATCAGAGCTATTTTGAGGGCGACCAACGGGTTGAGTTTAACTACCAGTTTTAACGTTTAGATAGTGCTGGCTTAGGCTTGAATACAGGGAGGTGTTCTTGCAGGTAATAGCGATTGAGTAGTGTGGAAACAGTGATATTCAATCCTTCGAATATCGACGGTTTTCTTTTTTGGCTATTGAGCCACTCAGTTAGGATGACCTAAGTAAGTTTGTAAGAGATTAGAACGGGAAAATAACACCCACTTTACCGTATGTATTGCGAGTATCTGTACCGAATGCGCCTTCATTGCCGACTTCTACATAAGGCACCATGTTTTGGATGTCAGTGAAGGTTGCACGTAGTTCAACGTTGTAGGTGGTGTCTTTGTTTTTATCACCCGTGATTGCTTTGTCGTTGCTTTCTTTCTGGCCAACGACTTTTGCGTTGAAGTACATACGCTCAGTGACTTGCTTACCTGCGGCAAGGTCAAAACGGTAAACATCGCTGCGCTCTTTGCCTTTCCCTGAATTTAGGTCAGTATCTTTACGAAGACGTAGTGACGAGTCAAATAGGTCTGCTACGTTACCACCAACAGTCACACCAAACTTGTTTTGGTCATTTGCAGGGTCTTGACGACTTTTCTTGTCAACAAACTCGTATTCGCCTTTCAACCAAAAGTTAGTGAAGTCATGCTTGTAGTTAACGTTGTATTCATTTTCGAAATTCGCTTTACGTTTCGCTGATGCGCCAAAGCCCTCATAACCAACAAATGCTTTGATACCAGAACCGTTGCTTGTGGTGTATTCCGTTTGACCATTTACGAACTTAGCGTCTAATTCTACGCCACCTGAGAGACCTTCAGCCATAACATTGGTTGCAAATACCGATGTTAATGCGAGAACGATTGCTGTTTTTTTCATGTTAGTTACCTTTATTTTTATTAGTCCACTGATTTGGAACGCGGCTAAGGTAACGGGAATGTTGAATAGTTCTAAGTTACTTTGTATGTGGTTTTCGAATAGATTGATGGTAGTCGATGAGTACAAGAAAGGTCGGGTGATTAGATGTGGGTTTGTTGATCAGTAGACGTAAAAAAAGCACCGCACATAAATGCGGTGCCTTGAGCCCAAACGCCTGTTCCAGAACCATACAGAGTTCAAATTTTTTTGTGGGCTCCAAAGGGTCAATCGATAGTGGTCTAAAACGCGTTCAAGTAAGCCTTTAGCGCCTTAAGACGAACGGTTGCTCCACCAATAATGTCCATAAATCCGAGTTTTGTTGACGGTTTTTCTGCTGATACCCAGCCTGAGCCTGTGGCACCTAGAGGGACGGTATAGCCCTCTGGTTCATCAAATTCAATGACAATAGTACGACCATGTGAACCTGCATTGTTACCAACGTGCTGGCGAACCTGTTGGCTTGAACCTATTGAAGAGACCGTGGCTTCTCCGGTGTTGCTTGTGATGCTATGCACTCGACCTCTAAAAATTTCTCCAGGGTGTGAGTTAACAAAAAACTCAGCAAACTGTCCTTCTTTGATGTGGCGATACGTCTGATCGCTGACACGCATCTCGACAAATTTACGATCGGTATCGTAAAGGAATAAGTTACCAGTACGGGATCCTTCGGCGATGTTGATCACGCCGACAATACCATCAAATGGAGCACGCACCTGATTTCGATCATTGAGCCATTCTGTTTGATTGATCTTTGCTGTGATGCCGTCGGCGTCAGAATGCGCGGCCATTAAATCAGCGTTTCCTTTTTGGATCTTGGTGTAAAGCTCATCTCGCTCTTGCTCTGAGCTGAATTCATCAAGCCTGACTAAACGCTGGTGGTTCTTTTTATCAATAGTGATTTGTTCTTCGATGCTAATAATACGGTGGTGACTGGCGATCAAACTTGAACGTAAGCTTTTTATCTCTTCATCCGTGTCTTCAGACTCTAACGTATACAATAGGTCGCCTTTTTTGACGCTTTGGTTATGGGTGACATAAATATCTTTCACCTGTTGCCCAAACAAAGGGCTCAATACGGCGTGAGGGGCCTTTACCGTGGTACTGTCAGTTAAATCAGCAGGCGACCAAAATCGGTGTGCCGTAAAGAGCATGAAGGCAATAAATGCCCCAACACCAACGCTGATCACTGCATTTCTTAGTGTCCATTTGATGACGCCAAGTTTGACGAGTAACCAGATGATGAGTACATAAGGGAGCATGATTTCTTTCATTACACTTCCTCCTTTTTGTTACCGTGAATGCCAATGTTTATGACATGGCTTATCGCTTTGCCGACGGCTTCCCAGTTGGTAAAGGCAATGATGATGGCTAACACCCACCAAAGCTTATCGATGAACAAGCCACAGAGCGATAACGCGAACACGAGATTGGCATGTGCGCTCTGCATGTATTGACTGCGATGCACCGCAACTTCATGCAACTGCCACAGCAGATACAGTACGTAACCGATAATCGACAGCGTAATGACAAAGATCATGCCCATAAAAATTTCAGAATTGAGCAGCCCGATAATGTTTGGTTCACCATTGGTAAAGTGCTCTGGTGGCAGGGTTTGTCCGTGAATGGTTGAGAGCAAGGAGAATGCGTAGCTCAACGAGAGAAAACCACCCACAACGACGATGGCTTTGACGCAAAATCTAAGGGATTTTAGGAAAAATGATTTCATGTTTGATAATCCGTGTTTAGATACAAAAGAAAAAGTCATTGAGAACTTTTTGCGTGAATAGGGGAGTGAGGCAGCGGAATGCGAGCGTTAGCTCGACGGTGCATTGCTATCGTTGAGGTCGTGACAACAATGCTCGCTGGTAAGAGCTCGCACGGATGCAATGAATAAATTTGATTTAATAGTCTGAGCATAGTTCTTCTTAGTTCAGGCTATCCTTAGCGTAAGAGTAAAGTGGTCAAACACGCATTGAATCGCTAATTACAGGCGTGTTTTGAAAAGTAGTTCGGTGTGCAATTATCATATTCGAATCATGGTTTTGGATATAGTGGGTCAACTTTGGTTCACACATTAATCAGATTTATGAGTCTATGCCTTCGGTTCAAGCTTCTATATGTAGGCAATGTGATGGCGAATCGTACAAACTGCTCATATGTTCATCAAACGAACGGGTTCTTATGATTTTATCTAACGAAATGCTATACAAGTAAAATATCGTCAGTTAACATTCGTTTGTTCCAGAAAATTGGAACCAAATGAAATAGACTTAGGTTTGTATTCATTGATGCCGAGATGGTGAAATTGGTAGACACGCTAGCATGAGGTGCTAGTGCCTTATGGTGTGAGGGTTCGAGTCCCTCTCTCGGCACCATTCCCCCCTTCTATACAAGTACACAGACTACAATGCAGAACAACGGAATCAGTTCAAAGCAAATCAGTACGTCTAGCTCGGAATCAATTCAACTGTTGACCGAGGTGTCTCTTCACGCCCTTTTGCACCTAGAATTTAAGAAACTTGAAGCCAAAACAACACATTTCGATCGTGAAAAATGTAATGAACTCTTGGTGCGTTGGTTAAAGCCGAAGCTCAAAAGCAATAAGTACAAAGTCGTTCGAAAACAGCTGAAAACGATGAGCCTGCAGGCCAAAAAGTCACAAGTTGACCTTGAAGAGGTACTTTTGACAGGGATTGAGGCAAAACCTGATGCGATCCAACCACACCTGGACAGCTACCTATTATTGATTCGTGAAATTGAGAAAAAAATAGGGACGACGGCGCTTCTTTCAAGCCCAAGACAAGTTGATCTGACTCATGATGAAGATGGGTGTTTGTTGTGTGTATTATCTGACGATCTCAATGGGCATTTCGGGACCAAAAATCAGCTTGTGAGCAATATATCGATCCTGTTCCGAGGAACGGTTCGAGAAAAGCACCTTTTCCTTGGCGCGATTTATGCGAATGATGTTTTTGCTTACCAAATTCAATACGAAGATGAACATTTTGTCCGTATTGAACTTGAGTTAAATAAATAATTTAACTCAAACTGTTGGTTCAAACGACTTAGTCTTAGGGTACTTAGTTTTAAAATACATAGTTTAAAGTACACTGACTAAACAAAATGTTGGGCCAAATAAAGCGATAGGGCAGAAAAATTTAGGTTATATAAATAGGGCAAAAATATCATCAACCAATGCTTTGGTTTGCTGAGTATCGCATTGGTTGGCTCGAACATAGGTTCGAATACCCATAATCTGAATTTGCACATACTGGCCTATCCGCTGAGCGTCACGAGATGGGTCAACGTCACCACTGTCCTGTGCTGCCTTGATGACATTCGCAAACTCTTTCTCAATACGACGTAGTCCCTTTCTCGCGCTATCCAAAAGCTCTGAGTTCTCCTCCGTTAATTCTGCTACTGTTTTCGCGAGCATGCACATGTTGCTTGGTGTGGGTTGATCGGTGGGCACGACGATATCGCTAACGAATTGCTTCAAGCCTTGTAATGGTGATGCTGCATTCGCGACGGTCTGTGTTAATCGTTGAACACTTTGTTCCGCATAGTGATCTAGCGTGATCTGATACAAACTTTCTTTACTGCCGAATTCTGCGTAAATACTGCCTGGTCTCATATCGATAGCATCTTGTAGGGCTCTCATTGAGGTTGCATGGAACCCTTTCTCCCAGTACAGAAGCATCGCATTGTGAATGACTTCTTCACGTTGGAATTTAGCCGCTTTAGCCATCGTTATTTCTCGTAATTTGAACGTATGTTCAAATTTTAACGCGAAGGTATAGTGAAGTAAAGAAATGTGAGGCACTTGAAGAAAGGTGTCAAAATGAGTTCATCAAAATAGGTGAGTATGATTATATAGGTGAGTATGATTATGGTCATTTATTGCCATAATAACTGGACGTTTTGACCCTTTTTCTTTTTGACTAGAGCCTTTATTCTAGCGGCGTCAACATGGTTGATGGCAGGGTACAACGAGATTTACGATGCGTTCCGACACCAGTAATTTCCGTAAATAGGCCCCATTTATTATAGCAAATTATAGATTCTTAGAATCTTGGAGAAAGCAACGTGACTCATCAAATTATCAAAGATCTAAACAGCCGTTATACCGCGAAGAAATACGATGCAACAAAACGCATCGCGACGGAAGATATGGATGTGATCAAAGAAGCACTGCGCTTGTCTGCATCCTCTATCAACTCTCAACCATGGAAGTTCATTGTGATTGAAAGTGATGCAGCAAAACAACGCTTTCATGACTCTTTTGCCAATATGCATCAGTTCAATCAACCGCATGCAAAAGAAGCATCACACACGATCTTATTTGCACATAATCCAAATTTTAATAAAGATGACTATCGCAAAGTGGTCGATGTTGAAGTGACCTCTGGCCATTTGCCTGCCGACATGTATGAAACGATGTTAAATGGTGCCTTTGGTTTTGTTGATTTAAATACAGATGAGAATGGCTACAATGGACAGTGGACCAAAGCGCAAACCTATATTGCCTTAGGTAATACACTGCACGTTCTCGCGCGTCTAGGCATTGCATCAACACCAATGGAAGGGGTTGATGCAGAACTTCTTGGTGAGATCTTTAAAGATGAACTTAATGGTTATGTGTGTGACTTTGCCTTAGCTCTGGGTTATCACAAAGAAGGTGAAGACTATAACTACGGCTTGCCAAAATCGCGCTTGGCACAAGACGATATTATTGCCGTGTTATAACTTTCAGTCGTCGCTGATGATCGCTGAACAGCATGGCGATGTAGCGATGATTAAAGTTAAAAAAGGAGCCTTATAAAGGCTCCTTTTTTACGTGGAGATAAAGCTGGCGAAGACAACAAAGCGAGTCGATGCGCCAGTTAATCCTGAACGATTACGCAGAGGTTTTTTCCTTGCCTGCTACAGGTATGACAACCTGTTCAACGAGCTTGTCAATCATCTCATTAGTGACCAATACAATCCCTTCTTCTGTGACAGTAAAGCGCGCCTTATCGTGTTCGACGTCAAAACCAATCGTCATTCCATCTGGGATTTGGCAGCCTTCGCACACAATAACTTTACGTAACTTACAATCCATGCCTACCGTGGCACTTGGTAGTAGAATACAGTCAGTCACTTCTGAACGGTCTTCGACACGTACGTCTGAAGAGATAAGGCTATGAGTCACCTCAGCGCCTGAAATGATGGCGCCAGCACTTAGTACTGAATCTACAGCGAATCCACGACGGTCTGATTCATTGAACAAGAACTTCACGCCCGGTCGCTGTACTTGAGATGTCATGATTGGCCAGCTCTTATCGTAGAGATCCAGCTCAGGCGTTGGAGCAAGCAGATCCATCGTCGCGGCATAGTACTCTTCAACTTGGCCAACATCGCGCCAGTATCCGTTGGCACCAGGGTGTCCATTTTCAGTAAAAACGTAGCCTTTCAGCTTACTGCGTCCAATGAGGCTTGGAATAATATTGTGACCAAAATCATGCTTGTAGTTTGGATCATTAAGCGCTTGTTTTAGCTCATTATCCAGTACATCTAGGTTGAAAATATAGATGCCCATTGAAATCAGCGCTTTGTCTGGTTCGTTTGGCATACACGTTGGGTTTTTTGGTTTTTCAACAAAGTTGATGATGTCACCCTCTTCATTGAGGCCCATCACACCAAACTCAGATGCTTGTTCAATTGGTTTTTGGATACAGGCTACCGTGACATCGGCGCCGCTTTCTACATGGAAGTTTACCATGCGAGAATAGTCCATTTTATAGATATGATCGCCACCTAGAATCAGAATACGTTCTGTCTGGTCATAACGCTTCATTAGATCTAAATTTTGGTAAATCGCATCCGCTGTACCACGATACCAATCTTCACCTACTCGCTGTTGTGCAGGAATAATGTGAACACCTTCATTCAGCGCTGAATAGGTGGACTGCCACCCCGTCTGAATATGGGTAATGAGGTCTTGCGCCATATATTGCGTCAAAACACCCACTTTACGAATACCAGAGTTGATACAGTTGGACAGTGCGAAATCAATGATTTTGAACTTGCCACCAAACGAAACCGCTGGTTTTGCTACCGTAGACGTGAGTTCTTTAAGCCGAGTTCCTTTTCCTCCTGCGAGGATCATAGCCGTTGTGTTACGTAGTCGAGCATTGCTCGAAATATGTGAATATTGGTTTCCCTTTGGCATTGTATTACTCCATTTACTTACAAGCACAAAGACGTGAGGGGGGAGAATAAAAACGCGCTTTCTTCTAGGTGAGAAAGTCTTGTTTAAATGTGTGCACCCAAAAACGTCAAAAAATAACCCTTCTATAAGAACAGAGAAGTGTTATGCGATCCATGTCATATTTGTAAAAGACCTTACCAACCGTACGATTTTAGCGATAGATCACAATTATAAAAGTACGCTTTAGACTAAATTGTGTAATTTTGTTCCAAAACTGGTTGGCCCAGTTACAATTGTGTTTCTATCAATGTGAACCGTATATCGATAGCATTACGTTTTCATTACATAGTGACGTTTGACCGCTCACAAATAACTCGAATTTTTGTGTGATTGGATGATGGTTGAGCAACTGACTGTAGGGTGAGTAATTATTAGACAAAAATGAATGGAAAGAGATGGCTTAGCAAAAATAGGCGGAACGCTGGCTAGGTCTGGCTTCGGTAACATGAATAAACCCCAGTTTCGCACGAATAAATAGTTGAGTTATCCGTAATAATACATAAACTTGTCGGTATTCAGGGCGTCAGAAATAATGAGCACGCCCATTTGCGTTTATGTCGATGAGTAATGAGGTTTTAGCATGTCTAAAAAAGATTATTACAGCGTGCTAGGTGTCTCAAAAGGTGCGTCAGAACAAGAAATAAAAAAAGCTTATAAGCGGCTTGCGATGAAATATCATCCCGATAAAAACCCGGGCGATGCGACGGCAGAGGCGAGCTTTAAAGAAGTAAAAGAAGCGTACGAAATTCTGACTGACAAAGATAAGCGTCGCCAATACGATCAGTTTGGTCATGCGGCCTTTGAAAATGGCGGTCAGGGTGGTCGCGGCGGACATCACGGCGGGTTTGAAGACATCTTTGGACAACGTGGTGGCTTTGGCGGCGGCGGTGGTTTCGGTGGGTTTGAAGATATGTTTTCACAAGGCCGCGGGCGTCAACCCCGTCCTAGACGTGGACAAGATAATGAATTCACTCTTACCGTTGACTTTGTTGATGCCGTTCAAGGTGCCGATAAAGTAGTGGATTTACCGATTAATGGTGAACATAAAAAAATCAACGTTAAGATCCCAGCGGGCATTAAAGACGGTGAAAAAATTCGTTTTTCAGGGAAAGGTGGAGCGGGCTCTCACGGAGCACCTGCTGGTGACCTATTGCTTATTATTGCCACACGACCACATGCTTTCCTAGAACGTGAGGGCAATGACCTAATCTGCAATTCACCAGTGGATATGATTACAGCGGCCTTGGGTGGAGAAATTGAAGTCAATGTCCTGGATAGTCGCTTTAAACTGAGAATTCCAGCCGGCACTCAGCACGGTCGTAAATTCAAAATGACGGGCAAAGGTGTGACAAGTCGTAAAGGTGAAACGGGCGACTTATTGATTCGAATTCAAATAAAGATCCCGACAGGTCTTAGCGATCAACAGCGCTCATTGTTAGAGCAGTTTAAAGAAACAATGCAGTAGTAAAATTCAATAAGAATTTGAATTTCAAATCGTTGTTCATTTATTGCTGAAAACAGCCGCCTTGTGCGGCTGCTTTTTTATCTACGCAGTTCGGCGTTTACTGTGAACTAGCGCTATGCTTAAAGATTGTCATTTAATCGATGAGCTAGAAGGAGGCAGCAATGGTTATGGTATTTAAAGCGCTAATAATAGGGCTGCTGTTTGGGCTTGTCGCAAAAGAAGTGCTTGCGCAGCCACTTCTTTTCACGTGTTGATGCGAGAGTCGCATTTTGTTGTGGTCAATTAACGCCATCAAGACCAAGCTGATGTCAGCCCCTGTCCTTTGTGAATAACGCCGTGCTGGTATCACTGTTTACTTGAGTCAAAAGGATGCTCATCTAACCCGTCGCTTATCCCGTCCTCATCATTGTCGTTGTAAATCCCGTCTACAGGGCTCTCTCCCCAAACGTCAATAGGGCGATTGATTGCGTATCGGTAATTTTGACCGCTTAAGATTCTCTTCCGAGGTGTCAAAAAACGCGACGTTTTGACCTCCAAGATCATAATCTTCAGCTTCGATAATAGTTGGTAGAGTATGGATAGGGAGTGCATATCGTACGGGTATACATTGAGTGTATCAACAACCCCATCGTTGTTAGAATATAACTCATTCACTTTACTTTCAAGTGTGGTCATCGCGGTTATTTGAGTGATGACACTACACAGGACTAGCGTTCGCCATTTGGGTTTTGTCATGGACATCACAGTAGTTATCTCGATTAATTCAGTCGGTTTTGCGCGCGTTTATTCAGCGTATGCTCTTAACGGTTTCATATTCACTAGGCAACGAAAAATGGCATTAATAGAGTGCACTTTGGCCAAAGGTAGTGGTTTTAACCTTATGTAAACTCAATGCACATTGAATGTGTGAATGATTGTGGTGGTAGAGGGAAGTTATTTGTCTTGTGCTTAAATCTTGTATGGAGTGAGTGGTTATCAATGGATGGGTAACTAACGGCTTATATTTTATGTGTGCACAATTTTTGCTTAGATAAAGAGATGGTGTTGTTGCTAAATAATTAGTGGATACATGACGATAACCTCTGTTATTGATTGATGAGAGCACAGCAAACACAATATGGCTTACCCGCATAAGTTTTACAGGTAACTCATTGAATTTAATGGAACAATAATCAACAGACAAACACTTTTACTCAGTTTGGCATTTTGTGTCATTTTGGTATCAAGATCGCAGCTAGTTTATCTAGTCGTGGTTCTACCAGTTTGATATGCTGTTGTTGAATTGGAGGGGTTGTATGAAGTGGAAAGTCGTCGTCGCGATAAGCGCCGCATTCACCTTGTTTGGGTGCAGTAAACCAAATGTTGAGCCAACAAAAAGTGAGTTATCTAATCATCAAAGCCAGCAAGTTGTCATTGTGCATGGCTTAGGTCGCAGTGCTTGGTCGATGCAATCGATGTCTAAACTTGTCTCTGAGCAAGGCTATCAAGTATGCGTTGTCGATTACCCCACAATTCGTCAACCCATTACAACAACGTTGCAGGAAAGCTCAACGGCCATTTCAGATTGCATCACCCAATTTGAGCACGCTGATTTTGTTCACACCAATCAATCCAAAACGCATTTTGTTGGCCATTCATTGGGCGGTTTAATGATTCGGTCTTATCTCGCTAATCACCCAGATTTTGTCGCCTCTAAAGAGATGGGGGAGGTGGTGTTTTTAGGTACACCCAACCATGGTAGCGATGTGGCGGATTTCTTTGAAAACAACGGTATCCTTTCATTGCTAGGTGGCACAGCCACATCTTTAACGACGGATTCAGACAGTTTCCCAAATACGCTTCCCACCCCTAATTATGACTTTGGTGTCATTGCTGGCACGCGGAGTTATCCGGTGTTTAGCGGGATGTTTAACAACACAAACGATGGCTTGGTCTCAGTTGAATCGACCAAATTAGAAGGGATGAAAGATTTCGCTGAGGTCAATATTAAGCATGACAAACTTAGACGTGATCCGTATGTGACCCGGCTGATTTTGAGTTTTATCGCGACAGGAACATTTGACGCTTCGTAGTGGGGTGTTTGGTAGAACTCTTGCTTCGAAGGGGGCTTTACTGCAATACAGTCAACGTGAAAAAATTGCATGACGTTGGAGTGAGTTGAAGATAATTCACTGTTATTTCACAATGAAATTGATATAACTGATGTACCCCAAGGAAGAGGGAGTACGACATGGAGTTATTGATAAAACTGGAATACATTGCCTTGCAAATCTGGGCGATATTTTTGATAAAAGCACTACTGTTTGGTTAGTGTGAAATAAGTAGCGTTTGAATACCTATTTTTAGGTTTGAGTCTAATACGGCGCTACCTATCTCCCCCCTCGGCTGTATGCATTTATAAATGCCATTCGCAGTTTAGGCTGCATCTCGTTTTTTAGACCACGACCTCTTAGTTAATCGCTCTGTAAGCTATCCCAATTAGGCCGTCATCCTAGTGCAGACGAGGCTTTCCCAACGCGTGTGACTCACTTAAATAGAAATGAATGACACCCGAATAAGTTCATAACGCGCTGACGAAGATCCCCTTTTTCAAGGGGGTGACGGTTAGTTTTTATTTGTGGAGGCAGTCACATGCCGGAATTTATTTTGCGCTGATGAAAACGAACAGGCACGTTTGTGGACAGAAATGAGTTTCGGAGAACCAAGTATTAGCAAATCACGAATTAGCATAAGTATGGAAAGTCACTAAGCTCACTGTCCAGTATTGATGGTGCACATCACTGTCTTGCTTTCACACAAATCTGACATAGATGAATGCCATAAACTATCGATATAAACATCAATATATTGTATTATTACATCCGTATTTATACTTATTAGGATTTTCTATGTTGATTCACGAATTTTCGAATAAGGACGTTACCGCTGAGCATGTAATTTTAGCTCAAGCAATACTAGCAGGGACTGCTCAAGGTGATAAAAGTAAAGCACAGCGCTTTATGACTTTTGTAAATGAGATTCCCGATGCGCCGACTGTGCAAAGCCTGATTCCACGCTTTAGTCAATTTATGAAGCGCTTTAAAGCCAGCTGACATTCAGAATACGTTACACAGGGATGTGTAATTAAGATCACCAATTCCCCCCTAACCACTACCTACTTTTAAACTCTATCTGACCCTATGCTCGCTCTATATCTAACCATTGTTGTCGGAGGACAATCGAGTTTGATCAATTTTAAAAACGTTCCTGGACATAAATGAGTCAGTGATATTGCTAGTCTGGAAAGTTATGAATTAGCCAATATAATGAAAAATAACTTCTGACTAAGGAGTGAACACCAATATTACCACCTGAGCTAGAATGGAAAATACCAAACCTTAATAATCATTCTAAAACACTGGTTAACTGTGCTTCAAATAGGTCGTCCATTTCTTTGAATGATGTGAAGCTGAGAGATTTTGCTGTAGTACCTTGATTAGAAAAATAAAATCCCTACAAACAATACCATTAATTCTTTCTGGGTAGCCCGTGATATATCTCATTGCGCACCTAATGTCTCCAATTCCACTATGCTAGATATATTGTGATACTTTCTTCTAAGTTTGTATTCAATAAGATGTATCGATAATTATCCATTACTTTTCAATGGGTTGCTTTTAATTCTTGAGGTTTATTAATATAAGTCATTGATTATAAGGTAATTGGTTTTTACTTTATACAATGATAATAGACTAGCCTATTTATTCTCATCTTTTAGTGGTTTTTGATGTTTACTTTATTTCTAGTTGGTCAGTGTCAGGAGTGATGAATTCAACCATGTTGCAGGGTGGTTTTTTGTGACAAGATCTAGCTGTGAGGCTGCTGTTATTCTTGGTTGTCGCCAATTACATCGTCACTTATTTTTCTTGTTATATTTACTGAAGTAACCAGTCTCGCTCATTTTACCCATTAATAAATTTTAACGTGGAATGTGGAATATAAATATAGTAATGCTAAAAGTCGGTAGGAAGCATTGTAGGGTTTAGTCCTCCCTAAACGATTGGGTAAGTTTAAATTATTACGTTAATTTTGTGCTCAAGCGTATTTCCTCAGAGCCCTTATTTTGTAACTAAGTTTGCTTTGCTAGATATACGAAAAATAACTTCTTTATCTACTCTATATAATTAAGGCGGTAACACATGGCAGGAATTTTAGATGGCATTCGAATAATCGAAATAGCTTCAATGGCAGCAGCTCCTTCAGCAACAGTAATGCTTGCCGATCATGGCGCTGAAGTGATCAAAATTGATCCACTAGAAGGAGACCCATGGCGCAACGGACACCTGACTCCGGGCATGCCTAAAAGCAATATTCCTTGGACAACTTATATCCAAAATCGCAGTAAAAAATCTGTTGCTTTAGATCTGAAAAAATCAGAAGCACAAGATGCTCTTCATAAGTTGATTGCTACGGCGGATGTTGTTCTCACTAACTCTCCTCGTAAAGTACAAGAAAAACTTAGACATACTTATGAAGATATCAAGGCTATTAACCCCAACGCCGTTTATGCATGGGTAAATGGTTTTGGTTTAGAGGGGTCAGACACTGATGCTCCAGGGTTTGATATGACGGCTTGGTATGCGCGAACCGGTGCTATGGATGAATTTCGCCCTTATACGGGTGGTCCAGTTCCTTTACCTATCGGTTTTGGTGACCTTAATACTGCTACAACATTATTTAGTGCTGTGATGACGGGTCTATTCCACCGTGAACGTACAGGGAAAGGCTCAATGGTGTCCACATCTTTGATGGGGGCGGGCTTGTGGGCCAATTCAAGCCTATTACAAGCTGCCCTTGCAGGGACCTCTGCTTTCCCTAAGTTTGAGCGTGAAGAGTGGCCAAACCCAGTCACTGGTGGGGTATATAAAACCTTAGATAACCGTTACATCATCATTGTTGAGTTAAATCCGAACAATATAGGCAACCTGTTTTCAGCATTTAATGCCGACGAACTTAAACACGATGAGCGTTTTTCTACTCCGAAGTTAATTAGCCAGAATCATCAAGCGTTGTTTGCTGAAATGGACGGGATTGTTGGTAAGCATAATCTCGCAGAAGTGAAAGAGCGATTAAGCAAGTTCGGCGTTAACTACAGTGCAGTTCAGACAACGCAAGAATGTATTCATGATGAGCATATGATCGCTAATGGTTGTTTTCCTGATGTTGAAGGTACTGATGGGATGCGAACGATTGATAGCCCAATTCATATTCAAGCCGATGGTGTAAGTAAGGTTAAACCGAGAACGCCTCCAGGTGTTGGCGAGCATACTATTACTGAACTTGAGTCTCTTGGTTACAGTAAACAACAAATCGCAGCACTTTCAGAATCAGGTGTTATTGGTTTACCAAGAAAATAAGAGAACTCGATATTGGCTAATTTATCTAACATAGAACAAGTATCTAAAGGCAATCAATTTCAGAATATGAGTGTTGTTTGGTTACTTGACCAATGGGTGGAACGTCAACCGGATAAGGATTTCATTGTCTGGGCTCCGTTTGAAGGAGAACCATGTTCTTGGACGTACCAACAACTTGCTGATGACGCTAAGCGCTTTGCTTCAGGATTGGTTGAACGAGGCATTCAAGACGGTGATTTTGTACTGATCCACCTTGATAATAGCCCTGAGTTTCTTATTGCTTGGTTTGGGTGTGCTTATATTGGCGCAATTCCTGTTACCACCAACACTCGGTCAACGAGCGACAACATGAAACACTTCTGTGAAGTGATGCAACCTGTTGTCGCTATTACTCAGCCTTCTTTACATAGCGTTGTCTCGAAGGCGTGTAAAAGTGGTACCCAACTCATAGTGGCGGGTGCTGAAGCATTACCAAGTAATGCTGAGCACTTTGCTTCTATTTATAGTGATTCTTTACTCACTGTATTACCTGCTGATCATCAACGTGATTTTGCAGTGCAATTTACGTCAGGTACGACATCGCGCCCAAAGCCCACATTATGGACAAACGCAAATGCGATGTGGGGAGGAAAGTCTATGGCATTCAATATGCGCTTGAATCAAGGCGATATTACTTTGCTGTACTTACCTTTGTTTCATGCAAATGCACAGATTACCTTGCTGAGTACTCTTTGGACTGGTGGCACTGTCGTCATACAACCAAAATTCTCTGCCTCGCGATTTTGGGATGCTTGCGTTAATCACAGCATTACTTGGGTGTCGATGATTCCGTTTGCGTTCAAGGCTTTGTCTGGACGACCGGTACCTGAGCATCAAGTTCGTTTTATGGTCGGTTTAGAGCGCTTGCCTGAGATTGAACAAGAATTTGGCACTAAAACCATGGCGTTGTGGGGTATGACGGAGACGATGTCCGCTTGTATCGTTTCGGATCCAGACCATCCTGGGCCTCCTGGCAATATTGGTCGACCATCACCATTTTACGGAGTTGAGGTTCGTAAGGATGATGGTGGCCTAGCAAGGCCAGGGGAAGAGGGGCGACTATATATCTATGGTGAAAGAGGCGTCACGCTCTTTAAAGAATATTACCGCCACCCGAAACAAACGCTGTCGTTGTTTAATGAGCGTGGTGCGTTGGATACAGGGGACCGCATCCATATCGATGACGCAGGTTGGATGTTTTACGTATCTCGCACGACCGACATGTTACGAATTGGCAGTGAAAATGTGGCGGCACTAGAAATTGAAACCGCGATAAGTGAGACCGGTTTAATTATGGAGTGCGCGGTTATAGGCCAACAACACGACATGCTAGGTGAAGTACCGGTTGCTTTTATATCGCTTAATAAAGCGGGAAAACAGCATGAGCCTAATGAGGTGTTTGCTTTAATTACTCAATATTGCAAAGAGAAAATTGCCGATTTTAAAGTTCCCGTAGCAATACACATAATCGACCATTTTCCGCGTTCAACCTTGGATAGGATATCCAAAAAACAGCTACGAGAACGACTAATATCTTCATGAAATTTATGAACCCTAACCTTTAAAAAATTTGGAGTACTATAATATGTCTCAATATAAATACGTTAAAACAGAACAAATTGGCCAAGTTGGACTCGTCACTATTAATAGACCTGAGGCGTTTAATGCCCTAAATTATCAAGTGACAATAGATATTGTAAATGCACTTAAAGCTTTTGATAGCAATAATGATATTGGGTGTATGGTTTTGACTGGAGGCGACAAAGCATTTTGCGCAGGTGCCGATTTAAAATGGATCGCATCACAAGACTTTGAGAGTGCATTTACTACAGACTTAGCATCTGAAATTGACCAAGTGGCTCAACTACGTAAACCTGTTATTGCTGCTGTTCGTGGTGTGGCTTTTGGCGGTGGAACTGAAATTTCTCTAATGTGTGACATGGTTGTTGCTGACCCTACGGCTAAATTTAGCTTACCTGAAGTTACATTAGGTGTCATTCCTGGGGCGGGAGGCCCTGCTCGTCTTACGCGTGCAATAGGTAAGGCTAAAGCGATGGAATATATCCTGACCGGTAAAGTGTTTGATGCACAAGAAGCAGAACATATGGGAGTCATAACTAAAATTGTGGAAGAAGGGAAGCACATCGAAGAAGCAATAGCACTTGCGACATTGATTTGCAATAACCCGAGAATGGCAGTGTTGGCTGGCAAAGAATCCGTTAACCAACAAGCCGAAACGCCGTTACAACCGGGTCTAAAGTTAGAGCGTCGATTATTTCATGCCCTATTTGGTTCACAGGACCAGCGTGAAGGTATGACAGCATTTGCTGAGAAACGTAAACCTAATTACAAAAAGTATTAATGTATTTAATTAAATAACAGTGTAAATGCTATTATATAGGTTAACTTTGAAGCGCTTAGTAATAGTGTGGTTAGACAATCTCTTCTTTTTATATAGTTTATAGCTAGTGTCGATATAGCCTTAATTTGTGTTTAGTTTTTACTATTAAAAGGCTATCTCTGAGGTAGGTGCTGTTAGGGCAATCATTACCGCTTGAACATGAATATATATTTGGAGGGAAGAAAGAGGACTGAACGTAGAAACGTTCGGTCCTTTATTTTACCTATAGGAATGAAGTGACCAAGACTTTCTTAATTCGCACCAGTAGTTTTGGACACTGAGTTAATAGTTTTGGACACTGACTTAATAGAGTTGGACTGCCCAGACTCTAGTCTTACTGGAGCGAATCACATTACGGATTATTGATTGATATTAGCCCATGTGTTTAGTGAAAAATATGAACTCTAAGTAGGAAAGGGGTACAACTAAGCGCCAGAGCAAAAACGGTGAGATCTTGTTTAACCAAGTGCCGCTTAGCTTAGTTGATAAGTGAACTCATTTTGCCTGCCTTCGAGAAGACGAAAAAGACACACCGAAAGTCATTAGACTCTCTCAAAGGGATAGCCTAGCCGCGATATCATAAGCCTTGACCACAAACCTGGAATTCCCTCTGCCGTTTTGCTCGCTTTACCGCTAGAATACCCCCATCACAACCCACTCATTTTCCGAATTAATAAGGAATGCCATGAGCAGCCAAAACACACTATCTAGCGATATAGTGATTGTTAGTAACTCTTCCGATAACCCATTTGCCATCGATGTCGCCTATGCGATGGGACAACATGAAGACATTTCAGATGTCATCAGTATGAAGCACTTCATGAACACCGAATTTTGCCCGCGCTTTATTTCCGATGAAGACGACACAGACAATATCGGCAACAGTTTGGAAGGTAAGACTGTCGTGATCGTCAGCACCGGCAACCTGGTTACCAGTCGCCAAGAGTTGGCGATGCATAACTTTATTATTGCCCGTGCTGCCAAAGAAAATGGTGCCAGTCGTGTGGTGTTGGTGGAGCCTGATCTGTTCTTCTCTGCTCAAGATCGTGGTGCACGCCCTGAGCTTGGCGATACAGGTGGTGAGCGTTCCGTTTCAGACATTAAGAAGTTTGATGGTCAGCCGTTTACCGCGCAACTGTATGCGCAGTTACTAAAGCTGTCTGGCGTTGATGATGTGGTCACGGTACATAACCACTCTGATTCGGTGCAGAAGATGTTTGGCGATGTGTTTGGCGGCCGTTTCTATAACCTCATTCCTTATCAGATTTACGCCCATTATCTACTTAACTCTAACATGTTGAACTATGGTCCAGACGGTGAAGGCTTGGTACTTTGTGCACCAGACAAAGGGGCGCGCGACTTTGTTAAAGAGATGTACAACAGAATTGGTTTGAGTAAAGCTAAATTTATCATGTTGGATAAAGAGCGTACTGCTGAGCGCAAAGTGGAAATCACACTGCATAAAGAAAGTGAAGATACTTTCGAGGGGCTGGAAAAATCGAGCATCGTACTGTTTGACGACATGGTACGTACGGGTTCAACGGTGGTGAAATCGTGTCAGTTCCTACAGCAGCTTAAACCTGAGAATATGGTGTTTACGGTTTCACACTTCTACGCCAGTACTGAAGGGCGTGAGCGCATGTCTCACCCTGCATTGGGTGAAATTCTAACGCTGAATACTATGCCAACCATTCTTAACCGTGATGAACAAGGCCGCTTACGCAAGAAAATGGTGGTGCTGAAGATTGAGAAGTATTTGGCGCAGGAGCTTAGCAAGATCTTAGCGATCCCACAGCGCTTAGAAGAAGAGAACCCATATAAGATCGATATGTCTTCTAAGAACCCGCGCTTTCAGCGCAAGATTTGGTTCTCTGATCAGCTATCTGAGCTTAAAGGCTAACTGACGCGCCATATTGTCGTAGTGTATCGACGCACATGGCCCAGTGATCGGTGAGTCAGTGAAAAACGGCAAGTACTGTAGTTAGTGAGAAGCTTTACTATCTTTTCGTAGATGTGCTGTTTTTGAAGCGTTGTTATTTTCTTACGTCTAAGGTGTATGAAAACAGAGCTACTTATTCGTAATGACCTCCCATAATATGGGAGGTCATGTCAGTATGATCTTCTCAATCATTGAGCAGCTAGACCTGAGCGACCATTTTTTGTAGTAATCCAATCATGGTTTTTTGCTCATCAGGATTGAGCGCTGAAAGGATTTGTTGATTCACTTCTACAGGCAAGTGAATCACTTCATTTTTAAGTGCCTGACCTTCAGCCGTCAGAAAAATCCGAAATGAGCGGCGACTTTCAGGGTCGGCCTGACGCTCTACTAACCCAAGTGCCACCAGTTTATCGAGCGTTCTTGTTGTGGTAGAACTTTCTACTTTCGACATTTGGGCAATTTCTCGCTGTGTGATGCCTTCTTTCTCCCATAAGCACATCAACGTTGGCCAAAGTGCTAGGGTTAGTCCTTTCTCTTTCAGGCGCTTATCAAATTCTTTCGACGCATGATTAGCCACGACATTTAGCAACCAACCAAAGCTCGTTTTTCGTTCAAAGTCTTGTTCCATGTTCTACACCATTGAAATAGCAACTATTGCGATAGTAACTGATGTTGCTGCCATTAGCACGACTATTGCTCGTCGATGACTGGCGATCACAGGTTGATCAACTGGCGTGTCCCTTGAAACCCTCTGGTAACCAGACAGCATGGCCCACAAAAGAGGCTTAGATTTAAATTTATAAACGATGACGGCGCCAACATGCAACATGATTAACAGCGGTAACCCGTCCGCGAGTAGCACATGAAGCTGCTCTGCCATTCCATACATAACATCTGGAAACTCGATACCAATGAGGCTTAAACCATCAAACATTCCAGCAAGAAGCATCCCAGTCAAGCACTGTAGAAGTAGGCTAGTGAGTAGTGTGATCACCATCCAGCCTCCTAGTGGGTTATGACCTAATTTCAGTTGCTGAATGCCTCTGATGTAAGCCCATACTCTTTTAGGGGAAGCAACAAATTGCTGAAAAATGCTGGTTTCGCTGCCGACAATGCCCCAGATAAAACGCCAGGTAAGTAAAGTAAAAAGTGCAAGACCTAACTGGGTATGCGGGCCGTTCCCTGTTACACCCGTTACCATTAGTGCTGTAAACACTATCGCTTGAGCCCAGTGATAGACGCGTGTGCCCAGATCCCATATCGCTATTTTCTTCATTTTTATGACCTCATCTTGGAAAAGTTTATTTAATTTACACAACAACTGTTGCGTGCGCAACAGTTGTTGTGTAAATTATGAATCAGGCAATCAAGCAGACAAAAAAGAAAAGGGCATGACATGACTATTTTGAAAGGTTTGAACACAAGAGAAGTAACGAAAAACGTCGTTCTATCATGGACGCGAGTACTGATTGGCGGCGCTTTAATGTTGAGTAGTACCACGACATTGGCAAATGCAGTTGAACAGCGACAACAAGCATTTTCAGATATTGAATCGAATACGAAATCCGTATCAAGATTGCTCGATCAAGACCATATCGCTTGGGACGAAGTGCAACTGATGAGTGAAAAACTGCAGCTGGACAGCAATATTGTTTCGACTGCGTTTGTAAATGAGGCGCAAAAGGGAGGCAAAGCCAAGTCGGACATTTGGGAAAGCCCTGAGAAATTTGATCGCTTAATGCTGGAAATGACCGACAGCTACGCCTCGTTGAAGGAGGCGGTCAGAGACCAAAATGAAAAACAGGCAAAGCAGGCGATTAAATCGGCAGAGTCCACATGCCGCAGTTGTCATCGTTCATACCGTTCAAGGTGGTGATATCCGTAATACCGAAATGAATCCTATAAATAAAATCACAGAAATATAAGCATAAAGAGAGTAAGTTCATGAAACTAATTAATAAAATCGTATCTAGTATTACCGTATTCGTGCTTCTTCCTAACGTCGCGATGGCGCAAGATTATGGTGTTGAATTGCAATGGAATACCCAAGACATCTATCAAGTGCTCGAAAAGATGCCAGAGCAAAAACAGGCATTTAAACAGTTTATCGATAATGGTCGGGTGAAAGATATGTTTGTTACCGACAGCCAAGTTGGCGATAAAGCGACGCAGCTATTACGGTTTGTCATGGAAGGTGACAGTGAAGCGGATATTCGAACCACGTTGGCAGGACTGCCACTTTACAAAGCAAATCTTGTGACGATAAGTCACGTCCAACCCTTGGGTTCAAAGTGGTTAGACTCAACGCCGCAAGATAATCATTACGGCCTGACACTGACCTGGAAATCGGGGATTGAACCGATGGAGATAGACCGAGTCTTAAGCATTGATCTACAACGTGTTATTGCATTAAATCAGGTTGGGTCGGTATCTTCATCTTACATTAATACACAAACCGTTATGTCGAATGTCGTACGTCCGGTGTACCTAGTTTCAGTGTTAGCAAAAGATGCCGCTCAAGCATTAGAAATGAGCCATCAGTTTGAGGCGATTCGCCTTGGGTACGCCGATGTTGAGGTTATGCACCTTGGAAGAAAGCTAGATATGACGCAGCTTTAGAAAGATAAATACTTAAGTTAGAAAGCTAGATAGTAACGTTAGGAACGTAAACATTCACGTTAGAAACTTAACCACTAACGTTAGATGTTTAAACGCCAATTTTAGGGCAGCTTGGCCCCAGCGGGCAGCTGCCACAATTTGGTACCTTGTTGCAAAACTGCTGTCCGTGCTCAACAATGAGTCCGTGATAATAAGCGTATCGTTTTGTATCAGTATCAGTATCAGTATCAGTATCAGTATCGGCATCAGTGCTAGTGCCAGTGTGGACTCTCACATCTGCCTCACAATTAATAGGCGTTACGCTAGTGACGGAGAGAGCGCTCTCCATTAGCAGCCGAAAGGCTTCATACCCGCGTGGTACTGTGATGCCGTTTCTTGACACAATTCTTCTCGCGTAAGCATCAATCACAAATGAAGGTTTGCCGATGGCATATACAAGTATGACATCGGCGGTTTCACCGCCCACGCCTTTAATATCCAGTAATTCCCCCCTCAAGGTCGTCAACGCTTGGGCTCGGGCTCGTTTCATGTCGTAGCCATACTGGGCATACCATTGAGTAAGGGCTTTGAGTTTCAGTGCTTTCTGGTTGTAATAACCACTGGAGCGAATTTTGTTTGCCAGTTCTTCAAGAGGTAAGCTTGCCACATAGGCAGGTGTCAGGTCATGGCCCAAGTTGTGAAGCGCCTTTTCGGCATTTTTCCACGTCGTATTTTGTACGAGTACCGAGCCAACCATGATGTCATAAGGCTGAGGGGTTGCCCACCAGTCAAACCAACCGTAATGGTGCTCTAGGGTTTGGAAAACCTGCTGAATGGCCGGGATTTGATGTGCGTGGTTTATAGAGTCATGCATAGTGATCCAATGTGGCGTGTTATTAAGACAATAGCGAAAAAGTGAGGTCGTATCTTGAAAGTTAGTCTAATGAGTCGTTATAGTGATAAAGGATGTTAACTAATTGTAATGGATGATACATAAACATGCGTTGTTTACTTATTGCGGCACTGTCTTTGACAACTCTCGTCGGCTGCCAGTCGGCCTATTATTCGGCAATGGAACAGGTAGGTTATCATAAACGCGATATCATGATTGACCGCGTAGAAGACGCCAAAGAATCACAAGTTGACGCTCAAGAAGAGTTTACTAGTGCATTGGAGGCAGTATCAGCGTTGTCTGGGTTTGATGGAGGAGACTTAGAGTCGGTCTACAAAGAGATCGACGAGAAGTATCAAGACAGCGAGAAAGCGGCCAATGATGTACGCGCCCGAATTACGGCGGTGGAAGATGTCTCTGATGCCTTGTTTGAAGAGTGGAAAAAGGAGCTCGAACTCTATTCGAGCGCCAAATTACGACGCTCAAGTGAACAAAAATTGCGTGAAACTCAATCGTCTTACCAAGTGATGATTAAGGCCATGAAACGTGCAGAAGCAAAAATGACACCGGTTCTTGATACCCTCAGAGACAATACACTGTATTTAAAACATAACCTTAACGCTAGTGCGATTGGGTCGCTGCAGGGAGAGCTGATCAGTCTAGAAAAAGACATTCAATTGGCGATTGAGCAAATGAACGCCGCCATTAGCGAGTCAGACAAATTTATTGGTCAACTTAATAAAAATTAGTGGTTACCCATTGATGTTGATGAACAAGACGTGACGATGAAGATTGCGTTTCATCGCCACTTTGCTTAATCAAATAAACGGTCAATCCCTATAACCTATTATTTAGCGGTCGTGTCTCAATCTAAACACACTTTAGTATACTCACTGAAACGTGGGTTATCCCCCGATACATACGCACAGCCATTCTTCACATCAAACACCATGGCTTCAACGGTCACAAAATCTTTATCGTTATATTTCGTGAGATTGATTGGACGTTGATTAAACAGATATTGCATCCCTTCAACGCTCAACTCTTGCGAATAATCCAAAAATAGATTGGCGGCATCTTCGCGGGCAAACGTGTCAAAGAACGCTGCATTCATCTCGTACTCGGTTTCTAACTGGCTCATCTGTTGGCGAAAGTCTTGGTTATGGTTGGCATGGGCGACACCACGCTCACCTCGAATGACGTTCATGCCGTCAGCACTGATCTCGATTGCGGCGCTCGCGCCTTTATCATCGACCACCGTGAAGTTTAGCGCCACAATTGTGCTGTAGGGTTTCAGCATATTGATGACGTCTTCCACACGCTCTTGTTGCACGGCAGCCGCGAAAATCGCGTCATGAGTCACTAGGTTATCGGCGTCGATGCCACTTTTTCCTGATGGTTCACCAAGGAAGTTAAGAACGATACCGACATGACGTCCCATGCCTTGAAAGTGTGCGCCATCGGCTACCACAAATAGACTATCATCGGTTTTTACTAGAGTGGTGTGGTCGGTCAGTGCCGAGAGTGACAAGTCATTGGTCTGACCAACGATACCATTATTGAACGCGACCGTGGTACAGCCTGAAATCGTGTCAGCCGTACCTTTTTTTATGCTTTCATTCACGACCCAATCCGTATTGACGGCGGCAGCAAACAAGGTCGCCACAGACACGCCTTTTAACTTGGCTTGGGCTTCCATCATTTTGGTGTATTCAGGTGCGAGTTTACGGTTATTGTTAATCGCACGCTCAGCGGCTTCGATAACGATTGGGTTTGGTGACAGTCTCTCCATTTCGGATAAGGCTTTCGCCAGTTGTTGATCAGACTGACCAGACATATCAAGTACCAGCGCCCCCGATTGAACCGCTTCCCGCTCTCCAGAAAAATAAGGGAGGTTGTCGCCAGCTGTATTGGCGTAGGTGGCGAAAGATGCGCTGGCAATCAAAAGTGATAAAAGTGTTGTTTTCATGTGGGATACCTCAGTTATTGGATGGTTTAATGCGATTTACGCGGCATATTCATTGTCGATGGCTTTAAGTTAACGGTTTGGCAGTCTAAAATCTGGACATGTTAATGATGATAATTTGGTATTTTGGACATGGAACTGGATTCAGACGGTTATGAGTTTTTTGGATTTTCGGATCCTGAATTGCGCGGAATGCTCATCGAGCGAATTGAATTTGCATTAGCCGCGGCAAAATGGAGTCGTGTTGATCTTGCGAAGAAGTCGGGTTTACCTAAAAGCAGTGTCTATGCCAAGCTCAATCGAGAACTCACTAGCGAGCTGACGTTTTCGGATTTGTGTGCGATAGCCAAGGCATTGGATGTCAGCCTATTACAGCTATTGCCAACCACAGAAATGGAACGAAAAGCCGCAGGAAGACCGGTTGCCAAGGGGAGCACACTCAAGAAATTGGATGATCTCCTAAGCCGCCCTGAAGAAGAGTTTGAACTGGTGTATCAGCTCGACTTGGTGATTCGAAATTACATGGCGCGCCAAACGAACTCGGATGACGAGTAACGCGTCTTCGGTTGATTTTTGGGTGCAGTAATGTGTTAGTGCCACCGTTATGTAGGCGTTACCGTTGGAAACGGTCCACGTAACTTAGCGATATTGAGTTAGCGGTTTATTTGGGTTGAGCAAAATAGTCGGAAACTAAAGGTAGAGCAACATTGCCCAAAAAGTATTGTTGGCAGGCGGTGTTTGAAACCAGGTGCTATTTTGTTCATATTCTTGATGTGAAGTCTGGACGAGATTGGTATCAAAAAGTATTTCCTAAAGTGGTACTTAGACTTTTAACTAAAATTGAAAAAGTAAGGCGTTTAGAGGAAAAGTTAGCTAGCCGAGTCAATTTTAAGTCCCATTACCAATCTTTGTCATCGCTGTATCAATTATGGCAAAGTAGAAAAGTCATAAACAATAGTATGATTATAAGGCACACTTGGAGATACAATCGATGTTGGAAACTGAGCAAGGTTTACTGAATTGACATACCCCTTAGGTTCAATGCACACCCCAGAAAATTTTCCATAGATAACCCCTTTTTTTCCCTGTACCTTGTGAAGGTTATGCCCATTATAAAAGTGAACGGTTTGCTCATTAGACAAGACGTTCAAGGTCAGTTCCTGAGTACGTAACTTGGCGATGTTTCGTATCGTATTATTTGTGGCTAGGGTATAAGAGTCGTTGATATCAATATTTCTGTCTATGCTTTTCGATAGCTTCTCTCCAGTGGAGAAATCAAAGATTGAGTCAGCGATCGACATAATGTTTCCATTCGGAATACGGTCGTGTTTTTGTTGAAGCACGCTTTGCGATGGCAGTGTTAACAAATGATTTCTCACATCTGTCGATTCATGTCCATTGAGATTAAAGTAACTGTGTGCAGTTAGGCTTATTGGGGATGCAGCGTCGGCGGTTGCATCGATGGTAAGCGTTAATGTGTTGTTTGTTTCACGCTTCTCTGCTCCCTGGTGTTCTGAAGTCGAAGGGGACGATGTTAAGGTGTAGGTTGCCGTTAAAAGCAAATTACCATGAAAGCCTTCTTCCCCATCGCCATCTTTCAGGGTGAAGGTAGCTGAAACAAAGTCAGCAGTTTCAGCGGTTTCTTCTAGTGTCCAAACTCGGTGGTGGTAACCAAACCGACCACCATGTACACAGTGTCTTCCGTCGTAGGCATTGCCATTAACTGAAATATCTTGCTCGTTAAACCGAAACTTAGCATTCTCAATTCTATTGGCAACACGACCAATGATAGCGCCCATGTAGTGGCTATCATTCGCGTATTGTTGCACAGTGTCATAACCGAGAACGACGTCTACCCGCTGACCGTTACGAATAGGGACCAAAAGATTCTTGATTATCCCCCCAAGGGTTAATAGTGACACAGACATTCCTGTTGCCGATGTCAACGTCACCTCGTTAACTTCTTGGTTGTAAAAAAAACCAAAATGGTTAATTTCTATTGTCATATTCGTCATCCTGCCGGTCGTCGCATTTGTAATAGTGGTAGCCGCTATATCGGTTAGAGCTCTTTAGCGATTGACAACGTTGCTTGGTACTCCTTCAATAAAGTGTTTTATATTGTCTGCGACCATATTCATTATCCGTATTCGAGCATCTAATGTAGCCCAAGCAATATGCGGGGTGATCACGCAGTTTTTTGCGGTTAATAATGGATTGTTTTCTGCTGGAGGTTCTTGCCACAAGGTATCCAGAGCGGCGCCGTATATATCACCTTGGTTAAGCGCTATAGCAAGGTCACTTTCGTTGACCAGTTGCCCTCTTGAGGTATTCACCAATATGGCATTGGGTTTCATTAGCGCCAAACTTTTTTGGTTGATAAGGTTTTCAGTAGCGGGAAGTGCTGGGCAGTGCAGCGAAACAATATCTGAGCTCTCTAGTAGGCGCTCTAGTGGCACTATTTCGTGTCCGTAGTTTGGTTGAGATTTACAGTAGTCATCATGGGCTAGTACCGTCATACCGAAGGCCGACGCGATGGCGCCGACGCGTTGGCCTATGTTGCCAAACCCTATGATGCCGATGGTTTTTCCCGCTAATTCAAGTTGTGGGGACAGCCAATATGTCCAATCGTTGTTTCGACTCCAACCTAGGTTTTCTTTTACGTCATTGCTTATTGATGCCACATTGCGAGCAAACTGAAAAATGTGTGCAAACACCATCTCAGCAACGGTATCAGTGCCATAAACTGGCACATTCATGACCGGAATTCCGCGCTGCTTTGCATAACGGGTATCAACCACGTTGTAACCCGTCGCGAGAACAGCAATACACTCTAATTCAGGGCAAGCCTCTATCACTTCTTGAGTTATAGGGGTCTTATTGGTCAGTAAAATATTTGCGGTGCGCGCGCGTTCGATAACTTGCTCAACACCATTTGTGCTTCTATCGTAACTACGAAACGAGCCTAGGGATGCTATTGGTTGCCATGGGTTATCGCCGGGGTTTAGGGTATAGCCATCCAAACATACTATTGTTTTCATGATGCTTCCTTATGAGATGGTAATCGATTCTTCAATGAGTTAAATAGTGAGCGTATTGCACGGTTAACCGCGGGGATCTGACTACAAATAATCATCACAATGACACAAACCAATATAAAGGAGATTGGACGCTCAATTAATGGCATCAAGCTACCGCCGGTTGTTTTTAACCCAGTACGTAATGATGTGTCTGCCATTGGGCCTAATATCACACCGATAACCAGTGGTGCGATAGGTACTTTTAGCTTAATGAAAAAGTAAGAAATAATACCGATGATACCCATTAAATAGAGATTAAACACACGCATACCCAACGCAAATGAACCGATAACACAAAGCACCGCGATCAATGGCATAAACAAGGTCTGTGGGATACGAAGGATATGGATAACTTGTTTAGACAAAATCATGCCGCACACCCACATTGCAATCGCGGCAGCAAACAAGATTGCGGTCACTTCTGGAATGAACGATGGGTTGGTTTTCAGCAACATAGGGCCTGGAGCGACGTTATGGAGCATCAAGGCGCCAAGTAGCATCACTGCTGGTGGCGACCCCGGAATACCAAGGCTTAACAGTGGGATCATAGCGCCACCCACACAGGCCTGGTTCGCCGTCGAGGTTGATATCACACCTTCAGGCGCACCTTTACCAAATGTCTCGGGTCTTTTACTGGTTTTACGAGCAATCCCATAGGCAACCCATGCCGCTATATCTTCTCCAATGCCCGGTACAGCGCCAATACCGACCCCGGTCAAAGCAGAGGCGATGATATTTCTTGTATTACTAAACATTGTTTTGAAGTCAGGCAGTAATCGACCTATTGACTTGGCATTCATCGACCCCATCTTCATCTTAGACTCAAGCACTGACATGATTTGTGGTATTCCAAATGCGCCAATGAGTACCGGGACAACATCAATACCATTGTCGAGCTCATGTATCCCCATCGTGAAGCGCGGATACATCTGCATATGATCCTGGCCAATCGTCGATAACCAAATGCCAAACAACCCTGCAATCCAACCTTTGATAGCAAGCTCTGGAGAAGTTAGGCTGCCAGAAATCAAAATACCGAAAAGGGCGAGTAAAAAGTATTCATAGGAAGTAAATTGCAGCGCTGCTTTCGCGATAACTGGTGAGAGTAAGGCGACAAAAACCATACCAATAGCAGAGCCGATTAGTGACGAGGTGGTTGCTAAACCAAACGCTCGTCCTGCTTGACCTTTTTGTGCCATTGGATAGCCATCCATTGCAGTGGCGGCGGAGGCGGCTGTTCCGGGAATATTAAGTAAAATGGAGGTATACATTCCACCATACACACCGCCAACATAGATAGACAATAACGCCAGTAGAGCGGTTTGATTATCTAATCCATAGGTAAGGGTAGTAAGCAATGCCACCCCTAATGTCGCCGTTAAGCCAGGCATGGCACCAAAAATAATGCCTAAGAATGTACTGCCAACAAGAATGAGTATTAACAGTGGTGACGTGAAAATATGCCAAAACATACTTCCAAAAGTAGAGAGAATATCCATGTTCCTTCCCTATTAGAATGCGTCTTCAAGTAATTGCATGTCTTCATCTGACAACTGCAATTCTTCAGTGTGTTTTGTGGGTGCCAAGTAGGTGTAGTACGTTTGATTAAATATTTGTTCAACGACTAAACCTTCGTTTGGCAAGGGCACTAATAAGAAGTATCTGAAGATAGGACACAAAACGGCAGGAAAGACAAAACTGATAATCAACAGTCGTCTTACTTTTTCTGTCACCTCAGAGCCGTATTCTTTGGCCACCTGATAAAGGTAACCGCACATGACACCACCACTTATTACGAGTACCAAGTCAGTGGTATAGGCGTAATAAGCGTTAAGATACGCGGAAGCACCGGAGCCAAATAGCGCAATAGAAATTACGACCGTTGCGCCATAGATTTTTAGTAATTGTTTAGTCACTTGCTCGATGTCGAGATAATACAGACCAATATAAAACGTCAGGAATATCGCTGACGCTAAGAAGAAGTCATACCAAGTAATTAGTACATAAATGTAAGTAAGAATACCCCCACCAGAAATGAGGAAACCAGTCGGGTTAATATTCTTGTAGTGCTTAATTAATAATGCTTTTCCTTGTTCTTTTTTACTTTTTACGAACACCGATAGCCCGGCAGCAAATAAAGAACAACCAATAAAGAGTGGCAATAGTCCAGGAGATTCATACCACTCGGTAGTGACACCGCCAACCGTCCCCGAAAAAGGCATTGTGAGTGAGTTGGCAACCACCATCAATGCAAATATCATGACGACTAAAGAAAAAGCAAAGTCCCAGCCGTGCATCTGTTGTTGTTCAAGTGTTTCTTGGTCTTGTTCTCCATGACCTGTACTCTCCTCGTTTGTTGATAGCTCGTTCTGAGAAGACGGTTCACATTGAGAAGAAAGTTCGTTATGAGAAGACATCGTTGCCCCCAACAGCAAGTCAAAAATTGAAAGATAGCGGCCAACCGCCCTGCGACTGGCCGCTATATACGCTCAGATTTTGCATTATTCAGGTTTTGGAATACCCAGTGACTCAGGGTTGATTTTCGCCGCTTCAAGATCCCACAACGTCCAGCTAAATAACGACTCAAGTCGTGCCATACGTTGATTCGCTTTCTTGCCAAATTCGCCTAAGAGTTCGTAATGATTTTCGCTGGCGTAGGTTAAGACTTCATCGCTTTGCATTGCACTCGCGAAGGCTTTAGCCACCGTTTTCTTGATCTCGATAGGTGTTTCTTTCTTCATGGCAAACCCAATTGCCTGAGAAATCGGTAGGTATTCTTGCAGTGTCGGGTAGATTTCTAGTCCAGATGGAATAGTAATGTCACCCACTGTAAAAGGTTTTTCTGTAAGTGTCGCAAGTGCTTTAAAGTCACCGGATTGAATCAGTTGGTTTTGCTCTGCTACTGAGGTGATAACCACATCAACCTCACCGCTGAGCGCTGCATTTTGACTTCGTGAAGAACCTGGGAATGGGATAAAGTTCATCTTGCCACCAATACCCTTTTCAAAGGCAAGGTAGTTGATGTGGTGAAGCGAACCAGAGGATCCCGCACCTACTCGAACTTTACCTGGGTTTTCTTTAACGTGAGCGACGAGTTCTTCAATAGTGTTGATAGAAGAGTTTTTAGAAACAGAGATCACGTCTGGAGAACTCGCGACGATAAAATAGTCGAATACGTCCATTCGATTGTTCCACCCACCCATCACTGCCGCAGCAACGTTGGACTCAGACAAGCCAACTAGTGTATAGCCATCTGCGTCAGAGTTGTATCCTTCGAGTAGTCCAACAGAACCAGAAACACCACCAGGTTTGTTGATGACATTAATATTCGTACCTAGGTATTTTGCCATAGAGGCGGTTGCGACACGGTTGATAACATCAGTACCACCACCGGCAGACCAAGTGACTACGTCGGTGATATTTCGGGTTGGGTAACGGTCATCCGCGTGTGAAAATGATGTCGTTAGGGTAAGTGCAGCGGCTAAAACACTTGTAAGTAGAGTTTTTGTTTTCATTAGTTTCACCTTTGTTAATGCAGCGCTTAATCTAGAGCCAAGCTTTCGCTGCTGATTACGTAAACTGGGGTTAGATCTTTAGGAAGTAAGTTTCAAGATCGGCCCAGATATCCATGTATTCTTGTTTTCTTAAGGTCTCGCCAAAACTCTCCATACCAATCGCGTCAATGCGATCTGATATGCGATTCGTTACTCGGATATTTGCTTCAAACATCTTTACCATATCCCAACGAGTCGGAGAGGTATCTGATGTAAGCCAACCTTGATAATTAAACTTTTTCAAATAATAAATAAATTCAATGTATTGCATTAAACTGCGACTTCCGCAGAAATAGTCCCAATCCCACTTACCATCATTATCATTGATGTGTATGTAGTACTTCATGTCGAGAGAGTTGAGTAATGCAAGCTCTTCCGCGGGGTTGTTATCACCATAAAGTGAGTGACCATAATCAAGTGTGACACCAATATTCGGGTTTCCAATATCGTTGATTAAACAGATGGTTTTCGCAGCATCATCAAGGTAACAACGACCACGAATCTCATTCGGCTTGTATTCAATAAACAATGGAATGTGTGGTTTATAATCGCCAGCTTCACCAAATGTTTCGCACAAACGCTGCCATGTTTCGACGTAATCGGCTTGAAATGAGAATTCATAGCCATCGCTAAGTGGGCAACACTGTACCTTGTCGGCCCCCACTTCTTCTGCGTAGTCCTTGGCTTGTTTAATAAAGCTTACTGCGCGGTCTCGGACCGCTTTATCTGGAGAGGTAAGCCCCCCAGAAAGAAACTCTTTTTCCACCTTCACATTGACGTTTATACAAGCAACCTTTACCTCATATTTAGCAAGGAGTAGCTTAAGTTCAGTCAAGTTGTCATAGTTGACTTCATAGGGGTAAACCAGTTCTGCTCCAGTCATTCCGTCGATAGTGCGAAGTGTTTGCATTTTTTGCTCCAACGACTTGGGGTCGTTGTATTCAGAGAACCGATCTCGGGTTTGGCCGAGAAACGGTGTTATTACGGCGTGCTTAAACATAAATCTCCCTAGGCATTTGCCTGTGCTTCTAAACTAAGCAATACGTTACTTGTAAACTGATGATTAAATTACCTTTAACCTAATCATATGGTGCCTATCCGCTATGTGGTCGGTTGTTTGGACACCAACATCGTGCTGGCACAATCAATAATATGTTTTGACGATAGGCCGTACTTATCTAATAAGAGTGGGTATGCACCTGACTCCGCAAATGTGTCGTTTAAGCCAATGTGGTCAAATTGAGCGTGAATCTGTTCCTTGGCCATGCGAGTTGCAATGTCATACGCCATGCCGTTGCGTTTTTGGTGACCCTCAGCAATGATGACCTTGCCAGTTTTTTTAATAGATTGGCGTATTGTGTGCCAATCAAGAGGCTTGACGCTGTAGGCGTCGATGACTTCAACGTTGACACCTGCCTGGTGAAGTTCATTAGCCGCTTCTAGCGCTTGGAAAAGGATGTCGCCGTAGGAAACGATAGTAAGGTCATTGCCATGCATTAAGGTGTGGCTTCCACCACACTTGAACGTAGTGGTGTCGTCATACAGTTCGTAATACGCATCACGCATCAAGCGACAGTAAACAGGGCCTTGGGTTTCCAGCGTAACGTCAAAGAGCGCTCGGGTTGATGCACTATCACAAGGGGCAAAAATGTGCATGTTAGGCAGCGAAGACATGAACGCCATGTCTTCGGAGGCTTGGTGAGTCACGCCGTCAATCGCAGCAGTCGTGCCGCTATGTGATGACATCAATTTGACGTTGAGATTAGGGTAGCAAACGAAACTTCGAACGCTTTCCAGTGCTCTCATTGTTAGGAACACACCATATCCAGCGACGACGACAGGTCGACCGTTCGCTGCCATGCCTGCAGCCGATGCCATCATACCGAACTCAGCAATGCCCATTTGAAAGTATCGATTGGGGTACTTTTCATTAAACAAATAAGAATTGGTTGAATAGCCAATATCGGCCTCAAAAACGGCAAAATCTTGGTTTATCTCCCCGTACTCAACCATTCTTTCTGCAAAGGCTAATCGAGTAGGCTTAGAGGATTTGGTTACGTTAATCATTGAGTTTTCCTCGTGGTTATTACGCGACAAGCTCAGCACGAGCAGCGTGGAATTCTTGGTCACTAGGGGCCTTACCATGCCAATTGCGAACATCTTCCATAAAACTTACCCCTTTTCCTTTGACGGTGTTCGCCACGATACACGTGGGCTTGCCTTTAAAGGCGCGAGCAGAATCCAGAGCCTGCAAAATTTGTTCAATGTTGTGCCCATCAATTGTGATAACGTGCCAACCAAAAGAAAGAAACTTATCTTCAATGCTAAGCAATGGCATGATTTCGTCGCTTGTTCCGTCCATTTGCAGGTTGTTTTTATCAACAAAGTACACGAGGTTGTCGAGTTGATGTTTGGCTGCCGCCATCGTGGTTTCCCAAACCACACCCTCATTGAGTTCGCCATCACCAAGCACCGAGTAAACGCGGCGGCCGTCTTGCGCCATTTTGCCTTCCAGGGCCATACCTGTTGCTGCTGCGCAACCATGACCTAAAGAGCCGGTTGTAATATCAACGCCTGGGGTACTTTTCATATCGGGATGACCTTGCAACACGCTATTGATTTGTCTTAGTGTCGCGAGGTGTTCTTTGTCAAAGAAACCAAGTCGAGACAAGCAGGAATACCAAACAGGGCAGGCGTGGCCTTTGGATAAAACAAAGCGATCTCGGTTGCTCTTTCTTGGATTCATTGGGTCGAGATTCTGCATCTCATTAAAATACAAAGTTGTGACTATTTCTGCGGCTGAAAAAGAACCACCAATATGTCCTGATTGAGCTTTGTAAACCATGTCAAGAATATCAATGCGTACTTCTTTTGCTAATTGATAAAGTTCATGGACACTTAATTTGGGCATAAGTGTACCTCCTCTATTAGGATTAAAATTTAAATGTAATAATTAGTATGTGTCTAATTATCTAAAAAATGATAATTATCTAAGAACTCAATAAATTGTTTGGAAATTTGTTCCCAGTGTATCAAGTGCATTTCTCTTGCTTCATTTATATTTCTAGATTCCAAGTTGTCGATCAGCTTGTTGTGTTCAATGATCGAATCCCATGGTAGTGGTCTAAGCTTTATAACGATATCCTTGCATCGTTTATTTTGTTCGTTATATTTTCTAGCAGTTTCAATTAGTCTTGAGTTTTTAGTGAACTGAAATATTTGATCATGAAATGCAAAATCATGAATGGCCCATTGCTGTATATCATTTTGGTCCAGAGCTTCAGCCATTTTATAAGTATAGTCTCGTAATATATCTAACTGTTCACTTGTTAGCCCATTTGACATGCAGATATCGAGTGCTATTACTTCAAGATGAGCGATTAACTCGTAAAGCTCTTCTACGTCACGTCTTGACAAGGCGCATATCTTTAGGCCATGTCTAGGGTGCAATGTAATCAAACCATCTTGTTGTAACCGGAGCAGAGCTTCACGGACAGGCGTTCTACTAAAACCACAGATCTCGACCGCTTCATCAACGAGAAGTTGTTGATTTATTCGAAATTTGTTCTCAAGTATCATGCACTTAAGTTTATTATATGCCTGCTCAGATAACTTCATAATTTGCTTTTTCTCTCCTTGTGAATGCAAGTTAGTAATTGGTGTTAACTAATTTACTACCGCATCCAATAACAAATTTATTAAAACATCCGTTAATTGCTATTGAGTATAAAATAACCATCGTATCTCAAACGCGATCTGAGTCACGCAAATAGACTAAATATAATGTATTTCAATAAGCTATTAAGGTACAAAAAAAGAATATTATTTTTTTAAAAAAGGTAGTAAGTATTCAAGATTAGATTATAAATATACTTTTAAAGTTTAATAATGTACTTAAATAATTAAAAATAAGTTAATAAATTCTTTGTGACTAAACTCAAATATATAGTTGATAAAATGAAGTACCTTTTATTGTGTTTTGTAAGTTAAATTGATTTTTTCAATTTCGGAGGTCTATATGGTTATTGCAATAGGTTGTGATGATGCTGCGGTTAATTTAAAGGTGGAATTGTGCAAGCATTTAGAAATTCTTGGTTATAAATATATTGATTACAGTCAATCACCGTCAGGAGGTACGAATTTATATGCGGATGTTGCTGAGAGGGTTGCGCAAAAAATAGTAGATAATACCCATGAGCGCGGGATTATTATTTGTGGTACTGGAATCGGCGTATCAATTGTAGCAAATAAAGTTCCGGGCATTAGAGCTGCGCTTTGCCATGATGTTTTTTCCGCCACGCGGGCACGAAAAAGTAACGGTGCTCAAATTATTACAATGGGCGAGCGCGTTATTGGTGTTGAGTTGGCGAAAACGGTCCTTGATGCATGGCTGGAAGCTGAAGATATTGACGAGGCATCTAAACCCAAAGTTCAGCGGATCTGCGACATCGAAGCCGAATTGCTAGCACATTAACGTTTAAGGATCATCAAATGAGAAAGCCTAAGAAGTTAATTAATAATAGAAACGACGTTGCTAGGGAGCAGTTTGATGGCTTCATCGCAGCGACACAATTCGATCTTGAGCCGGTGGGTCACTATACCTGTGCAATAAGAAAATCGCCCATTGAGAACAAAGTCGCTGTGCTGACGGGAGGAGGCGCAGGTCATGAACCTATGTATGGCGGGTACGTTGGTGAAGGTTTAGCTGACGCCGTCGCCGTTGGTGATGTTTTTGCCGCGCCCACACCTGATGCCATCTTCGAAACCGCTAAGGCGTTGAACCCTGCCAACGGAGTCGTTTTTGTTTATGGAAACTATGCTGGCGACAATATGAACTTTGATATCGCCGCAGAGCTACTCGAAGATGAAGGGATAAACAGCCATACCATTCGTATTAACGACGATGTTATTTCTGCTTGCAAGGAAAACGAGCAAGAGAGAAGAGGCATCGCCGGCGCTTTGTTTGTATTAAAAATAGCAGGTGCATCAGCAACAAGAGGCGATAGCTTTGAGCATGTCGTTGCTATGACTGAAAAAGCAAGACAAAACACGAGTTCAATTGGTGTGGCATTGGGTCCTTGCGCTATACCTCGCAATGACGATTTTAATTTCCATATCGCAGACGATCAAATTGAAATTGGTATGGGGCTGCATGGTGAGCCGGGTGTGGGAAAGACACCGCTAGTATCCGCCGACACTGTTGTAACTCAAGTCATGGACACGCTTTTTACTGAAGCTGGTTTGGCCGAAGGTGATGAAGTGGCCTTACTTATCAACAATTTAGGAGCCTCCACTCAAATGGAGCTACTTATTGCTAATCGCGCTGTGCATCACTACTTATCGCAGCGTGGCGTGGCGGTGTTCGATAATCTAATTGGCAGTTACTGTACATCCTTGGAGATGTCAGGGTGGTCAATCTCAGTTTTAAAACTCGATTCGGAACTTAAAGCACTCTATCAAGCGCCTTGTCAATCACTCGCACTAAGGAGATAACGATGAACAGTGTTGAATTAAAACAAATGTTGAAGTACATGTCTCAGCAATTGGTGAAAAGTGAACCTTTGTTAACGCGTGTCGACCAAGCTATTGGTGATGGTGACCACGGGCTTGGCATTGAGCGTGGTTTTCAAAATACTTATGATTACCTTGAACAAGGTTTTGAAGCTAATGATGTTGGCACTGTGTTTTCAAAAGTTGGTACTAAGCTATTGACCACTATGGGCGGGGCATCTGGTGCCATCTTTGGTACCTTATTCCGTAATGGAGGCAAAGCGGTCGTTGGAGAAACGGAGCTCACAACGAAGGTCCTAGCGACGTTTTTAGCAGTAGGGTTGGCTGGCATAAAGCAAAGAGGAGGGGCGGATGAAGGCGCGAAAACTATGATAGACGCCCTTGCTCCTGCGGCGAGAAAAGCCCAAGAACTAAGTGATCTTCCTCTGGAACAGGCACTTCCCTCAATTGTACAGGCAGCGCAGCAAGGAGTTGAAGATACCAAAGATATGATCGCGACCACGGGCAAAGCAAAAACTCTTGGCGAACGCTCACTAGGTTATCCGGATCCGGGGGCTATCTCGATGTCTTTGATGTTGCAGTTTATGGATGACTACATCGAAGAGGGAGCCACCGTATGAAAAAAGTCTGGTTGGGCTCTAGCTGGAAAATGAACAAAACGGGCAAAGAGATCGAGCACTATTGTCGTGAGGTAAAACCGGCGCTGCTAACATCAGACTTGCCTATACAGACCTTTTTGATTCCACCATTTCCCTACGTGGAACAAGTGACGCGTTTCATGTCTGAAACACCTTGCCTTACCGGTGTACAAAACATCGGATGGGCAGAATGTGGGGCGTATACCGGAGAGGTGTCTGCAGCGATGGCCAAAGACATCGGTGCAACGCTGGTTGAGATCGGCCATTCGGAACGCCGTCAATGGTTTGGGGAAACCGACGATACCGTGAACCAAAAAGTGCGCTTGGCATTAAAGAGCGGACTTAAGCCACTTGTTTGTGTTGGTGACACGCTAGAAGAGAAACAGTGGGGCGTCTCTAAAGAGTCCATTATTCGTCAGGTTAAGATTGCGCTTTATCAAGTTTCAGGCGCGCAAGCGTCTAACCTTCTTATCGCCTATGAGCCCGTTTGGGCTATCGGTGATACGGGTATTCCAGCGACGACACAGCAAGCGGAGGAAGGCATTGCAGCAATAAGGTCAGCGTTAGTTGAACTTTATGGCAGCGAGTTGGCATCACAAATGGTGTTGCTCTATGGAGGCAGCGTTAATCAAGAAAACGCCCGTTCTCTCATTAATCAACCTAACATCGACGGGCTATTTGTTGGGCGGGCAGCATGGACACCAGAAGGGTACCTCGCACTGGTAACCATCGTGAGCGAGCAGGTAAAAGGAGAGGAATATGCATTATGATTTCTCTATTAGTACGGTGGCCTATGCGGGGTATGACCTTGATCAAGCTCTTGATTCGATAGCGAACATTGGGGTTAGAAACATTGAACTGGCCTTCATTCAAGGCGCAGTTTATGACTTACTTGAAGGTGACCTCTCACCTGAGATGGCTAAGCGGATTAGAGAACTGTTGGCAAACAAACAGATGAGATGTACATCACTGGCAGCACATTGTGAGTTGAATTTAGATAATTGCGCTGAGCGACTTCTTAAGCGTGTTCAGTTCTGCGCAGAATTACCGTGTCCAAGGCTTATCTTATACGCGCCCCGAGATGCGAGCTTGAGGCAATTCCAAGAGGCTGCAAAACAAGCATTTGATTTAGCGCGGCTATCAGGAATCAAGATACTACTCGAAAACGTCGGTGACACTCAGCCTTATGTGCTTAACGATGCAGATGATGGTAAATCGATTGTCGTAGAGTGGGGGGCGGAGGGGATGGGCATAAACTTTGACCCTGGTAACTTCCTATCTCATCGGCCCAATTTAGACGTGTTAGAGCATGCCGTTAAGAGCTTGGACTTTGCCGAGCATATTCATCTGAAAGATCTAACTCAACGCAATAACGTTTGGTGTTGTTGCGAGCTGGGTGAAGGCAGTGGAAGGTACAAAGAGCTTTTACAATTTGCCAAACAGCAGCAGAGCATTCCATTCTTTAGTATTGAATCGCCTTATGCGTTAGAGCGTTTGACTTGTGGGTCTACAAGACTCAAGTCTAAAGCCGACCTGTTATCGCTAAAGGAAATAGAAGCGAGGTTGTCTAAATCAGTGCGCTTTATTAAGCAGCAATTGTTATAAGTAGACTCTCAGTCGATTAGGAGGTAAGTACTGGGTTAAGCGCTGCTTAGCCCTCTTTGTTTAGTATTTGATAGCTGCCAATGTGTCAAATAGAGCCACACTTAAGAGTCGTTTGTACTCGCAGCATTAATTATGCGGACTGTTATAATCGATTAAAAAACGGGTCTCGGTGATATTTTTACCTTAGATCATAGATTAGCAGAGCTAAGCGCTACATGTCCGGATATGAAATGAACTATATTGAAGTCAAAAGTAATGACATCCCGTTGGATCTGCTCCTCGAAGCCGACCCTTCTGAAGCGAGCATCTTATCGTATCTGTCTGATTCATGGTGTTTTGTTGCATCTGATAACGGACGAATCATTGCGGCTTGTGTGGTGAAGCCGCAAAGTTGTACGCTTGCTGAAATCTATAACGTTTCCGTCTATCCAGTGTATCAAGGTCAGGGTGTTGGCTCTGAGCTGCTTGCGTTTGTGCTATCTCAGTTATCAAACAAAGGGATAAATCGCGTCGAGCTGGGCACGGGTACGTTTGGTTACCAGCTAACCTATTATCAGCGTCTTGGCTTTCGTGTTGAGTCTGTGGTTAAAGACTACTTTCTACGCCACTATTCCGAGCCTATTTATGAAAACGGTATCCAGCATCAAGATAGTCTTAGGCTCTATAAGTTACTTTAATGAAAAGCAGTATCAGGAAGTTAAGGCGGATTATTTCGTTTAATGGCAACTGCATTCGTTATGCACTAGGAAAGGAAAAGCAACATGGCAAACATTAGAAAAGCTCAACGATCGGATTTAGCGTCTATCCAACAATTAGCGAGAGACACGATTAATACCTGTTACCGCTCGTTTTTAGGTGACGAAGGGGTGGATTGGTTTATTAACAGTGGTGAGTCAGACAAAGAAGTTGAGAAACAATTATTGAATTGTGTCGTCTTAGAATCGAACGATACTGTCCAAGGCTATTGCGCGTTTGAACACGATTTTGTTCATATTCTGATGGTTTCGCCTCAAATTCAACGGTCAGGGTTTGGTGCTATGCTCCTTGGTTATGTGGAACACGAAATGTCTTTACTTGGCCACTCACACTACCGCCTTGAGACATTTCAGAACAATGAACAAGCCATCCAGTTCTATCTAAAAAATGGTTGGTCAATCGACAAAGAAGAGAAATACGAAGCGTTTGGGTTTGTGCGTAGTTACTTAAGCAAGCGCGCATAATAACGTTGTAAGCAGACAAGAGGCATTAACTTGGACAACTATTTTGAAAGCCCTTTTGTGGGCAAACCACTGAAGGATCAAGTGACGAACCCCAACATTATTGTGGGAGAGCACAGCTACTATTCCGGTTATTACCACAATCATAGCTTCGACGATTGCGCGCGCTATTTACTTGCAGATAGAACGGATATTGATAAGTTGATTATCGGAAGCTACTGCTCAATCGGCTCTGGTGCGGTGTTTATGATGGCGGGAAATCAAGGGCATCAAAATAATTGGGTAAGTACCTTTCCATTCTTTTATCAAGACAACGAAAATTCTGCTGACGCGAAAGATGGCTTTGAGCGTTCCGGTGATACCGTCATTGGTAATGATGTTTGGATTGGCACTGAAGCGATGATTATGAGTGGTGTGTCCGTTGGAGATGGGGCCATTATTGCGAGCCGCGCTGTCGTGACTAAAGATGTCGCACCATACTCAATTGTGGGCTCTAACCCCGCGAAGCACATACGTTACCGATTCACGGACGCTGAGATATCTCAACTTTTAGAGATGAAATGGTGGGCGTGGAGTGAAGAACAAATTAAGGGCGCAATGCGCTTAATGTGCTCTTCTAATATCGAGGGTCTTTATGATTACTGGAAAACGGTAGTGTGTGTACAACACTCGATTTAAACCATCAACCACCAGAGACTAACGACTAACGCTATTGCGAGTTTTTCACTTGAACAAACTTGCAGTAGTTGTTCACAACCCCGTCGATGTGTACCACGCCACAGTGAATGTTGTGGCTACGGTTACCCACCACCTGATACTCAACGACGGTTGCGTTATCGGCAACTCTCATCAGCAATACGCCATCCACGACCTTCCACTGTCCAACGAGACTTTTTTCAGAAAATAGGTTTTTTTCGGTCAATGTGCCGTTGGGTTTTAATTCGATGTGTGTGCTGGAGCCATCTTCATCAACCTTGACCCAAGACTGTAGATTGACCTCAAAACTCATGATTTTTTTACGGTTGTTAATCCACTGAGTGAATTCATCTTCCAATCTTTTAGGGAGGTCAGGTATGCCGTTTACTTCAAGCATGATGCCATGTTTTTCACGCCAAAATAGTTGAAAATAAAGTGATTTCATACGTAACTGCTCGTAGGAGAATTTAGGGGCTTCACTCTGAGGCTTTGATATAGCGTTGTCAATAGGTGACAAAAAGCAGCACCGAGAAAAGTGCTGCTTTGGAGGAGTGGTGTTACTGAATTAAATGAAAATAATGCCAATAACGCCTGGCCTTAAACGCGCGTTCGAACCGTTATTGGTTAAATAATAACGGTAATTGAGCATGGCAGCAGGCTTCATTGAGGCGAACCTGTGCTTGCTGAATATTAGTGCGCCATTGGTCATCTTTGGCCCACATCTCTATGACCAGTGGGACCACGCATTGTGTTGTTTTTAGCGTGTCAAAAATGGCATTGAAATCAACCTCACCCTCACCAATAACGAGATCTCGAAACTGGCCTTGATAAGTTGGGGTGACCTTATAGGTGTCTTTTAGGTGGATTTGTACAATATGCGGCACGCTCAAGGCAAGCTCAGTGCAAATGTCATAATTCCAGCCTGAAATGTTCCCCACGTCGGGGTAGGCGGTAAAATACGGAGAATTGATCTCCCTATTCAATATTTCAAATTTACTGAGTGAGTTGAGGTAGTCGGTATCCATAATCTCTACGGCCAGCATCACTCCAGCCCGTTCCGCCATCTTCGCCGCTAACTTCATTCCATCAATGAAGCGTTGGTGCGTTTCTTGGTTAGCCGGTTCATAGTAAACATCGTAACCCGCTAGTTGAATCGTTCGGATGCCCAATTTGTAGGCCAGCGTGATGGCTTTTTCCATGTGAACCGCCGCTTCTTGGCGAATGGCCGCGTCGGCGGAACCAAATGGAAACTTGCGATGCGCGCTTAAGCACATGGATTGCAACGGCAGAGCGTTGTCTTCACACAACCGCCTTAACTCATAGATGGTCTTATCATCCCAATCCAACCGGCTGCGTCTTTCATCGGACTCGTCCACAGAGATTTCTAGAAAATCAAAGCCTAGGCTTTTGGTTTCTTTGAGTTTCTGTTCCCATGAGAAATGATCGGGCAATGCCTTTTCATATAACCCCACACGGTGTCGTTGCAACATCTCAAACATGCAGTCTTCTCCTAGTTCCAGAAACGGTCGATTTGTGTGCGTAGCGCTTCAGCCGTTTCTTTGCCTTTGTCGCCAGCCAGTGCACGGCCTGCGATAAATGTCTTGGCTTTAATGCCTTCAAATAGGTACAAGTCTTCTGGCACAATGCCGCCGGTAATAGACAGCTCGATACCAAGCTCAGAGAGCTGACGCATTTTCACGAGGTCTTCTTCTGTCCAGCCTACGCCTGCCAATTCCGCATCACGAGAGCGGTGATAGATGGCCTGGCTAATGCCTAGGTCAACCCAAGCTTGTGCGTCTTGCATGGTCCAATTACCATAGATTTCAATCTGAATTTCACCATTCAGTTCATCCGCAACCTTCTTACAGGCGCCAATAGTGGCGATGTGTGCGGCCGCAGAGACAGTAATCCAGTCAGCACCAGCTTCGAAGGCCATTTTAGCGAGAATCGCGCCGCCATCCGTGGTTTTCATGTCACAGACTAAGATATGGTCTGGGTGGTTAGCTCGCAGTGTTTTGACCGAATTCATGCCTTCAGCAAATGCGAGAATGGTACCGACTTCGATGACGTCAACAAAGCTTTCGACGTTTTTCGCAACAGCGATAGCCGATTTAAGGTCTGTTTGGTCTAGGGCGATCTGGATCATTGGTTTAGTCATCTTACTTATCCTTTAATTTTTTCACGAATGAGACGGGCGAGTCCGTCATTGTTGTTATCAGTGAGGCAGGTTACTTGGGCGTTAGATTTGACCGTATCGTCGGCATTTTCCATCGCAACCCCAAGGCCTGCATACTTAAGCATTGAAATATCATTATGGTTATCACCGACAGCCATTACTTGTGAGGCGTCGTAACCCAGTTGTTCAACATAGTCTGCAAGACATGCGCCCTTATTATTGCCCTTGGCGGCGAAATCAATTCTATTTGACCAAGAGCGCTCACCATTAAAGCGCTGCTGTATCCAAGGGTGGTCGGAGAGGCGTTGCACTGAGCTTGGCTCTCCCTCGACGACAAACTTCCAGACATAATCCGTTTTCTCAACGAGCGCATTGAACGAGTCAATTTGGCGGATCTGAGGTTGCTTGTCTTTGGGGTATTGCTTCGCCCAGGCTTCCAGTGCTTGCATATAATGAATAGGGCTTTTCTTGCTGTACGTCATTTCATTAGTGACGTACATGACCAACGCCATTTGAAACTCAGTGGCCAGCTCAATAAATTGCAACGCGTCGTCTTTGCTTATTGCATGGTGTTCAAGGACCTGATCGGTGTGGTAGTCATACACGTAGGTTCCGTTGCAGCAAATGATGGGGGTGGTTAAACCGAGTTCATCATAATAAGGCTTTGCTGCAGTATGGTGGCGACCCGTCACGATGACGACATGACAGACCTTTTGCGCCTCGTGAATCGCGAGTTTAACCGCTGGGTGAATCGTGTGGTCATCGGTCAATACTGTGCCATCCAAGTCGAGAGCAAGGACTTTGCATTCAGGTTCTCCTGGATTCATAACGTCTCCTAGATTCTTAACGCCTTCTAGATGTATTCACGTCTTTTAGAGACATCGATTCAGCTAGTAATTCGGTTTGTTAGGTGTATTCGAGCGTGTTTCGGTTTGGTTACCCTTGGCCGTAATACGCGTTTTCACCGTGCTTTCGGAGATAATGCTTATCGGACAGCTCTGGCTGAATCTTGATGCCACTATTCAGTGAACGAGTGGCCAGCGCCATCGCCGCGACCTCTTCTAGTACAACGGCATTGTGTACCGCGTCAGTGGCGTTGGTTCCCCACGAAAACGGGGCATGCCCAGCGACGATAACACTTGGTATCGACATTGCTTTAATGCGGCGATTTTGAAACTCTTCAATGATGACAAGGCCGGTGTTTTTCTCGTATTCACCAGCAATCTCTTGGCTAGATAGATTGCGTGTACAAGGAATATCGCCATAAAAATAATCGGCGTGAGTTGTGCCGAGTGCCGGAATATCAATCCCAGCTTGCGCCCAAATGGTCGCGCTTCTTGAGTGCGTGTGTACCACGCCGCCAATTTGAGGAAAGGCATGGTATAACTCAATATGAGTGGCGGTATCACTCGATGGGTTTAATGCCCCTTCTAATGTGTTGCCTTCTAGGTCAATAACAACGATGTCTTCTACTGACATGTCATCGTATTCCACGCCAGATGGTTTAATCGCAATAACACCGAGTTCTCGGTCAATCTCTGACACATTTCCCCACGTGAAGGTGACTAAACCGTATTTTGGAAGCTGTAGGTTAGCGTCCAACACTCGTTGCTTTAATGCTTGATAGTGTGACATAACGTCTCCTTAATCTGCGGCTGCGAGCGCCGCATCAATCAACTGAGCCACATCATCGGCCGTTTTACAGGCGCGAAGTTTAGAAAAATCTTCGTCGAATTCGATAAGGTTCGCGACTTGCATGGTGCCTTCAATATGCTCGTCGGAGTCTTTGCCTGCTAAGGTAATCAATACGTCAACGGGATCGTCAACACCATCAAACGTAATGGGGGTTTCCAGTACTGTGAGTGCGAATCCTGTTTTAATGACGCCGTCTTCAGGGCGACAGTGTGGCAGTGCGAATGCATCGTGAATACAGATGTATGGGCCTTCGGTTTGTATCGCCGTGATGATGGCGTCGTAGTAACGTGCTTCTGCGATACCGGCTTTAACGAGGGCATCGGTCCCTAGCTTGATAGCGGCTTCCCAATCGTTGGCTTTTGCATTCAAGATGATGGAATTATTTTGAAGTAAAGATTCTTTTAAGTTCATTGCTTGCCTCACTTAGACAGAGTATTTATTGACTCGGAGACGGTGTCTCCGAGTCTTTTTTTATTATGGTTAGAACATGATCGTTAATCGTTATTTTGTAGCGTTTCGTATTGTCATTTATTTGTGGAAGTTGTTTTCAATAATTGAAACCAGCTCGTCACCAAAGGTTTTCACCATGATCATATTCTTCACGGCTAGTTGCTGTTTGCCTTCTGGTAGACCGGTAACCTTTTCTGCCAAAGCTACAGAGGTCACGATGATGTCAAACGAGCCTAGGTGTGATTTGTAATCGGTGATCGCGCTGTTGAAGGTCGAGCTCGGGATGCCTCTTTTATCTAGGTACTCTTTAATCTTTTTCGAACACATCATTGATGAGCCTTGACCAGAGCCGCAGCACACGAGGACACGAACGGGTTTTTGTGTCGCATTACCGCTGGCTTGTGGAGCGTCGGCGGTAGCGGTAGATTGAGCCGGTGCAGCGACCTCAATTTCGATGCCTTCAGGTGTAACCGCTGTGACGGTTTCCATCGCATCTTCTTCAGCACGTAGTGTTTTAGAAGCGAAATACATGTATACGCCAGACAGTGCCACGATAACGAAGAAGAACAAGCTAGAGCTAGAGATACCTTGCATGATAGGTGGGAAGATTAATGCCCAGTCAGCCATGCCCATCCAGCCGTTAAACTCAGTGCCAGATTGAGCGAAGATGTTGATTGCCCATGCTGAACCGACGACTTCGATAATCCCCATGACGAAACAAATCTTCATGACCGCTTTCCAGCCACCAAAGTGGTTAGCAAAGACACCAATGGTCGCGTTTGAGAAGAACATTGGGATAAAGCCTGGGATGATCATGATTGGCGCGTCAAACGCTAACATGGCTAGTACAGCGGTAAACTGACCAACTGCGCCCCACATGAAACCAAATACCATTGCGTTTGGTGAGTAGGCATAAATTGCTGCACAGTCAATCGCGAGTACTGCATTAGGGATCAGGCGTTGTGAAATACCGTTGAATGCTTCGGACAGCTCGGCAACGAACATACGCACGCCGGTGACGATAACTTGAATCGCAACCGCGAATTTCAAGCCAGTTTCAAAGATATAGATAAACCAGTGAGTTTTTCCTGCCATGTCTTGAAGATTATCAAGGCCAAAAGAAAGCAGAATAATACCGAAGAAACCCGTCATAACTAACGTTGTTGCTGCGATGCTATCGTGGAAAATGTGTAGCCATTTAGGCAGTTTCACATGGTCAACGCTGTCGTTTTTATCACCGAGTTTCGGTGCGACTTTGGTGGCAATCCAAGAAGCGAACTGTTGCTGGTGACCAATAGAGAAACCGGCACCGCCCGTGACTTCTTGGGTCGGCTTAAACATGATGTTGGACGAGATACCCCAGTACAATGCCATTAGGATTGCTGAGTAAATGATCGTTTCCCACATGCTTGCGCCAAGCACAAAGTAGAACACTGCAATCAGACCCGCTTGCTGGAACATAATGTGTCCCGTCAGCATGATGGTGCGAATGCCCGTATAGCGGCGGAAGGCCACCAGTAGAATATTCAGTCCAAGTGCGAGAAGAACGGCATAGCCTACCCATGAATAGTTGTCACCCATGGTCTCCATCGTTGCCATCATGGAGGTATACGGGTCAATAACTGAGCCCGTTAGTCCATGGATTTCGCTCATTTTTTCAATAACAGGTTTGAAGCCAGCGACCAGTGTACCCGCGCCGACTTGCACAATCATGAAACCAACGATGGTTTTGATTGAGCCAGAAATAATGGTTGTTGCGTCTCGTTTTAAAAGAATGTACCCAAGACAAGTAACGAGACCGAGTAGCAGTGGTGCCTTGGTCATTACTTGACTGTAAAAAATATAGAAGATGTCGTATAAGAACTCCATATCTTTACCCTTATATAATTTGTAGTTTTAATGATTTGTAGGATGTATTGCTATCTTGTTTTGCTCACGGGATAAACTTTAACAATCATAAGTAATCATTCAATGCTCATTTGTGACTATTTTGATTTATATCAATTATTGACGTTGTGAATGCGCTCAATTGGGGAGTTGATCACGATATTTTGTACATTTTCAATTAAAACAATGGCTTATAAAATTGTGTGATTCAGTTCTTATTTTATGTAGGGATAGGTTTGACAATCATAACGGTGATTATTAGAATCATAACAAATCACAAGCAATCACAAAGTTGTCACGGCAACCCAGAGAGTGATCGATATGAACGAATTACAAAGGCACAACAACATCTTGTCGCTGCTAGAAGATAAGCAGACGATTAATGTGGCGCATATTATTGATAGTTTTAACGTTTCTCCTGCGACCGCAAGGCGTGATATCGCCAAGTTAGATGAATTAGGTAAGCTAAGAAAGGTACGTAATGGCGCGGAGCGGGTTGAGAATAAAAAGAGAAAGTGGTCACCGCTGAATATCAACAGCACCGATTTTTATGAGGAAAAGTCCGCGATTGCGCAGGCTGCCGCCGACCTTTGTCATTCCGGCGACAGCGTAGTGATCAACTGTGGTTCTACCGCCTTCTTGCTTGGACAGCAGCTGTGCGGGAGTGATGTGCAGATTGTGACCAATTATTTTCCGTTGGCGAGTTACCTAATCAATGAAGATCATGACGATGTGATCATTATTGGTGGTCAATATAATAAGGCGCAAAACATCTTTTTGAACCCGGCCCCTAATTCTTTAGGTGGCTATGCTGGGAATTGGATGTTTACGTCAGGAAAAGGTCTTACAGAGGTCGGTTTGTACAAAGCGGATATGTTAACGGCCGTAGCAGAGCAACAAATGTTAGAGCAAATCGATAAACTGGTCGTTGTGGTTGATAGCTCGAAAGTAGGCCAGCGTACGGGCATGCTATTTTGTGAATCTAAGCATATTGATATCGTTATTACAGGAAAAGATGCGAACCCTGATGTGGTGAAATTAATAGAAGCTCAAGGAACGCAAGTTATTCTGGTATAAAATATAGAGCGCAATGCTCGATAAATAAATAATAAAAATAGCTTTAGTGCCTTAATTTAAAATAAGGTACTTGGCTCCCTGCATCCTAAATAAATTTAAATTTGTGAAATAAAAGGTATTATCATGAGCAATGTAAATGAAATCACTCGCGAGTCTTGGATCCTAAATACATTCCCAGAGTGGGGCACATGGTTAAATGAAGAAATTGAACAAACGGTTGTTCAACCGAATACATTTTCCATGTGGTGGCTTGGCTGTACTGGTATTTGGTTAAAATCTGAGGGCGGTGCGAACCTATCTATGGATTTCTGGTGTGGTACGGGTAAGAAAACACAAGCAGTTCAAAAAATGAAGAACCAACACCAAATGATGCGTATGGGCGGTGTTGAAGCATTACAACCTAACCTACGTACCGCGATTTTCCCACTTGACCCATTTGCGATTAAAGAAATTGATGCGGTGATGGCATCTCATGACCACGGCGATCACATTGATATCAATGTTGCTGCAGCGGTTCTACAAAACTGTGGTGACCATGTGAAATTCATTGGTCCTAAAGCCTGTGTCGACCTTTGGATGAAATGGGGCGTACCAGAAGATCGTTGTGTTATTGCTAAAGTGGGTGACGAGATTACGATTAAAGATGTGACGATTAAAGTACTCGATGCCTTTGACCGTACGGCGCTTGTTACACTGCCAGAAGGCACGTCATCTACGGATAAAGACATCTTAGATGGCATGGATGATCGCGCCGTTAACTACTTGGTAGAAACAACGGGTGGGTCTGTGTATCACTCTGGTGACTCTCACTACTCAAACTACTACGCTAAGCACGGTAATGACCATAAGATTGATGTCGCGTTGTTATCATTTGGTGAGAACCCACGTGGCGTGACGGACAAAATGACGTCTTCAGATATCTTACGTGCCGCAGAATCATTAGATTGTGAAGTGGTCGTGCCATTCCACCATGATATTTGGGCTAACTTCCAAAATGACCCACGTGAAATCGAAATGCTGTGGAACATGAAAAAAGAGCGTCTTCAATATGGTTTTGCGCCGTTCTTCTGGCAAGTCGGCGGTCGCTATACTTACCCAACCGATAAAGGTCGTATGCATTACCAACATTTCCGTGGCTTTGCTGACGTCTTTAAGAATGACCCAGAATTGCCATACCGAGCCTTCCTATAACAAGTAAGAAAGGGACGATTTATCGTCCCTTTTTATTGCGTGTTTTATTTTTTGAAGGCTAACTTTAGTCATTGAAAATTAGCCAATAAACTTCTTATTAATATGTTAGTTAACGGTGTTATTAAATTGAACTAACCCGTTTATTTCGTAGCCACATATTTATTATGATTTGGCTATGTTTATTACCGATGTAATTATCATGGAGGGTATGCCCTTATGCTGCTAAGAGAATTTAAAGCACACTTTGCTCGCGGTGATATTGATGGGGCCATTGCGATAAAATCTGAACATAATGACCATTACTATTTGTTGGTGGTCAGCAATAAATGGGGTGTTAATAGCTTTTTAGAAACAGGGAAAACACTCAAGCCTCGAATATTTAAAACTATCCACGCTCTGATGAATACTGTAGAGCATATTGGTCTCTCTCCCCGTCATGTTGAGGTGCAACATGGGTTATAAACTGATCGCGATTGATATTGATGGCACGCTACTGAATACTCAAGGTGCAATCACACCAGAAGTGCAGTCGTGCTTGTATGGTTTGCGTAAGCATTATCATGTGGTACTCGCGACAGGTCGTCATCATACGACCGTGCTGCCGTATTACCAGCAACTAGAACTTGATACGCCGATTATATGCTGTAATGGTTCATATCTATATTATCCCGAAACGAAAGAATATCAGTACAAGCGGCCTATCGCGATGGAGGACGTAGCGTTTTTCATTGAACATACCCAAACGCTTGATCTCATCGCCTATGTGGATGATCGCATTATTTTAAAGCACACTCATCCTGCGAATTACATCACTACGCTAGAGCAGTGGGCGCAGACATTGCCTATTTCTATTCGTCCTAAAATTGAGCGTGTTGATGACTTAAACGCAGCACTAACACAATCGAAACATGTTTGGACTTTTGTGACCGAAGGGGATTCAAGTGATATTGAAGCGCTGATCTCTCTGCCTCATCTACAACAGAACTTTTGCTACGAGCATTCTTGGTTCAATCGCATTGGTTTTAACAAGATTGGCAACAGCAAAGGCTACTTATTGTCACAATACCTTGTTCATAAGGGGATTCACCCTGATGAAGTACTTGCGATAGGAGATAATGATAATGATGTCTCTATGATTGATTTGGCGGGCATGGGGGTCGCGTTGAGCAACGCGACTCCAAAGTTAAAAGCGCGAGCGAATTACCTGACGCAAGGCAGTAATAACGATACGGGATTGCTTGAAGCCCTAGCATTACTATCGAAATAATTGGTATGAAGTAACGTTGAATAACAATCAGGGCTTGGCGTTGAAATCGTTATTTAAAAACCAAGAACCAAAAGCCAAAAGCACAGAAGCAAATAGTACAGAAGCAAAAAAGCCGAGACTACGATTCTCGGCTTTTTAGGTGCTTAGGGTATAATTTTAAGCGTGCTGGTTATAACCCAACATTAGTGTTCAAACCTTAAGCGTTTTTACCGTGATAGCTTACGACGCGTCGGGGTTGAGCGCGAGTACTTTATCGATATCCGCTGCGCTATGGCGCTCAGGGACTTGTTCCCATTCTTCGCCCCACGAGCGGTTTATGATACGCCCGCGTTGCACCGCTTCTCGGGCGTCAAGCATATTGGCCCAGCGCATAACATGACGGTAGCTCTCAACTTGTAAGAACTCAGCAGCATCATACAGTCGACCTAACACGACGGCGCCATACCATGGCCAAATTGCCATATCGGCAATGGTGTACTCTTCACCTGCCACAAAGGTATTGTTGGCCAGTTGCTTATCTAAAACGTCGAGTTGACGTTTTGCTTCCATGGCAAAACGATTAATTGGGTATTCAAATTTCTCATCGGCGTACGCGTAGAAATGGCCGAAACCGCCCCCCAAGAAGGGTGCTGAGCCTTGTGCCCAGAACAACCAATTGAGAGTTTGGGTACGTGCTGCCCCTTCTTTTGGTAAGAACTGACCAAATTTTTCAGCAAGATGGACAAGGATAGAGGCCGATTCAAAGACATTGATGTCTTCTGCTCCGGATTTATCAACCAGTGCGGGTATCTTCGAGTTAGGGTTAACGCCGACAAAGCCAGAAGAAAACTGATCACCTTCACCAATGTTAATAAGATAAGCATCGTATTCGGCTTCTTGGATCCCTAGCGCGATAAGCTCTTCTAAAAGAATCGTTACTTTTTGTCCATTAGGCGTACCTAATGAATAGAGCTGCAGTGGATGTTCACCAACGGGCAGAGTTTTCTCATGTGTTGAACCGGATACCGGACGATTGATGCTGGCCCATTTGTTTCCACCATCCGTATTGTCTACCCATACTTTTGGTGGTGTATATTTGTTGTCCATACTTACTCCTAAATTCAAACTAGAAAACTCTGCGCCTGCTTAATTTTTTTATTCCACCACAAGCATAATGAAAATGCGTCTGCCATGAACATTATAGAAGGCCAAGCACAAAGTGGGTTAGGGGCTGACCATCGCCCACTTATTCACATTCAACATGAGGTTCGGGTCATTGTCTAATCTTTCGAATAATTTTGTGGAAACAATGCTCGTTTAGTGACTTCGTCTTGCTCAGATTTAAATGCCACATCACTGCCAATGTTACGCGCTACTTCAACGGCTGGGCGGCTGTTAATATTTTCAAACCAACGTTGTAGGTGCGGATAAGGGGCTAGACCTTCTTCTCCTAATACAACGGCTGCTTTGTCGATCCAACCCCAGGCTGCGACATCGGCAATACTGTACTCTTCACCAACCAGGTATTCCTTACCTTCAAGGTGCTTATTGAGTACGTCGTAGTGGCGTTGAGCTTCTCGTAAGTAACGATTAATGGCGTACGGCAGCTTCTCAGGCGCGGCATGTCGAAAGTGCACGGATTGACCTGAAAATGGCCCAAGACCAGAGGCGATAAACATCATCCACGACAACAACTCACCTCGGTGTTCGGGCTTACCCGCGAGTAGACCGGTTTTCTCTGATAGATAAAGCAGTATCGCATTGGAATCAAAGACTCTAACGCCGTCATCTTCAAGTGCCGGTGCTTTTCCATTGGGATTGATGGCCAGGTACTCAGGTTGGTGTTGCTCTCCTTTGTATGTATCGACTGGGACGAGCTCGTAAGGAAGTCCAGTTTCGGCAAGATATAACGCGACTTTCATTGGGTTTGGGGTTTTGTGAAAATAGAACTTCAGCATGTCATTTTCCTTTGAATTGGGCCTGAAATTAAAAAAGTCGCGAGGGGTCATCTCCATGCGAACAACATTACTATAAGATCAATTGAACGACCGTTCAAGGCTAAGTTGAACAAATGTTCAATTTTATGAAAAACAAAAGGTATTGAACTTCTACTTAAGAAGAAAATAGGGGGGTATGCGTGAGTTGCAGGCAATGTGAACCATTGATTGCGGCGTAGATTGTGGTGTTGATTAGGGGTTATTTATTGATCTTATTGTGTTTTTTTAACGTTTCTATCATGTCGTAAAGCATCGCAATATCGGTATTACTCATCGACATCATCATGTCCATCATATGCAATACACTGGCCGGAACCGCCAGTTGCCCACCATGTTCACGATCGATCTCTTCTACGGGGAAAAACTGCAAGATACTGACGTCCATGGCTTTGCCAAGGCGAAATAAATCCAAGGTAGTAAATTGACTCTCTTGAGTTCGGTCCATTTTGCTATAAAACGAGGTTTTTCCAATGCCAGCTTTGTTGGCCAACTGATTTTTTGTTAACTGACTGTGTACCATATAGGTCTCAACACGTTCAATTAACATGGCTCGAAAGCGGTGCTCTTGTTCACCAAAAAACTCAAATCCTTTGGTTTCTAGTTGGGCCATATTATTAACTCACTCATTGCTTGTTTTCATATATTAAAAATAAGGATAAGACGGTTTTCAAATTATGAAAAGAAATAACCGTATGCTTACGCCTCAAGAATACGTTCATAGAAAGTAAGATAGAGGTTACAAATGAAAAGATACTCGTTGCGTCATAACCCTAAGCTGATGATGTTGGTAATAATGTCTATGCTCGCACTATCACCAGCCAGTATGGCCATCAATAGTCCAGAGGCAAGTGTCGCGAGTGGGCAAACGGAACAGTATGCCCGCGTGGTGGCGCGCGGAAAGTTGCTGAGCTTGACCAAATGGAAAGTCGAAGTCGATTTTGGGCAAGAAGTTGAAATAAGTATTCGCAATAAAGGCCTTCTTCGCGATGAGTCTGGTAATACGGTCTCCTTTAACTCGCCAATTGATGCCGTGAATTTCTTGAACTCAAAAGGTTGGGTATTAGTGTCTGCAAGTTCTTCTTCGGACCATTTTTCAGCGATATTAAAGCGTAGCGTGCAGTAAACAATATGAGAACGTCCACGGATTTCGCTATTAGCTCATTACCTTATTAGTTCATTACCTTACTGCCTAATGGCAATTAATGCGTTGAGCAGATCGCGTTTTGCACATCAGGCTTGATGCTTGCGCATGTGCTGACAAACTTTTCTAACGCGCTACTAGCGCCACTTCGTTTGTAGTAGATATAAAGAGGAAGCACCAGATTCACGTTGCTAATGGGGATACAAACACAGTTATTGTCTGCGATGAATTTGATGCATTGTGGGGCAATCGAAATCCCAAGTCCTGAAGACACGGATGTCACCAGATGCCTCATGTTTTCGGGGTGAAAAGTCACATTGGGCGTAAAGCCACTTTCTTGCGCTAAAGATAAAATATGCTCATACATCTCTATCCAGTCAGATCGTTGAAACAAAATAAACGATTCGCCTTCAAGATCAGACATCGAGAGTTCCGTTTGGTTAGCAAGCGGATGCTGCGCTGGCACGATAGCGACCATTTTGTCAGCGTATATTTCTTCTACCGAAAACAAATTCTCATCGAGTTTTGGTTGGCGCCGTGAAAAGGCGATATCGATTTTATCTTGTGTCAGCGCCTCAAATTGTTCTTGTCCGGTCATTTCATGAAGACTGGTCGTGACATCGGAATGATTGAGCAGAAATTGTCCGACAAGATTAGGTAAGAAAAAGGAACATGCCGTAGCTAAATAACCGACTTTAAGGTGATTTTTTTCTTCTTTTTGCGTGTTCTGAACCAGGGTTTTCACTCGTTTGTCATTGGCTAATATTGCTTGCGCCTCAGGCAGTAATACCGCACCAGCCTGAGTCAGTTCAACTTGATGAGTCGTACGTAAGAAGAGTTTTAAACCGAGCTCGCTTTCCAGTTCCGAGACATGCCTAGAAACCGTTGGCTGTACGCTATGCAGTTCTCTTGCCGCCGCCGAAAAGTTCTTATGCTTAGCGACTGACACGAAAGTTGTCAGTGTTTTTATGTCCATTTGTCTAGTCATTCTCATTATGTATTATTGTTATACAGTATTATCATTTCCAGCCATATGTAAGCGCGAGTATAGTGAAACTTGCATCAAGTCTCATACTTTTTAAGTAACGCCATCGCCGCATAACAGTGACCAATAAGGCGAGGTATGGCACGTACTCTACAACTACAGGATTGCACATGGATATCGATATTATCGTTGTACTCGTTTACTTTTTGTTTTTAATTAGTCTAGGCTGGGTTTTTCGCTCTGCTGCGTCGAATACCAGTGAATATTTCCGGGGTGGCGGCCGCATGCTTTGGTGGATGGTGGGTTCAAGCGCCTTCATGATGGCTTTGAGTGCGATGACCTTTACTGGGTTAATGGGCAAAGCACTGACGAGCGGTATGTCGGTTGCCATCGTCTTTTTTGCTAACGCGCTCGGTTATTTTTGTAACTACCTTTTCTTTGCCGCGAAAGCACGTCAAATGCGAGTGATCAGTCCTTTACAAGGGGTGAGAATGCGCTTGGGTAAAGTGAACGAACAAGTGTTCACATGGGCGAATGTACCTCTTAGCGTATTACAAGCCGCGATTTGGTTGAATGGCCTTGCGGTTTTTACCAGCGCAGTGGTAGGGGTGCCATTAGAGCAGACTATAATTGGCGCTGGTTTGGTGGTGTTATTTATGTCCCTAGTAGGCGGAAGTTGGGCGGTGATTGCCTCTGACTTTATGCAGATGATCATCATCACAGTCATGACATTTGTCGCGGCAATGGTGGCAATTTGGAAATCGGGTGGCGTGGGTAACCTGCTTGAGGTTGGTCTGCCAACCGAGCAATTGATCGGTGACGGATATAGCTACAGCTACCTATTTTTCGGTTGGTTTATTTGTATCTTTGTTAAACAGTTTTTTAGCACCAACAACATGGTCGACTCTTATCGTTTTATTGCATCTAAAGATACTAAGAATGCCCGAAAAGCCGCATTGCTTGCATGTTCTTTGATGATTCTAGGTCCACTGATTTGGTTCTTACCGGCTTGGTACGTTGCGGGTAATTACCCAGATGTAACCACATGGGGCTTGGATGGCTTAGGCGATAAAGTTGCTGATGCGACGTATTACATCTTTGTTAGCCGCGAAATGCCAGTGGGTATGGTCGGCTTAATGCTCGCGGCGATGTTTGCTGCCACCATGTCTTCTATGGATTCAGCTCTAAACCGTAACGCTGGCATCATCTTGAAAAGTGTTTACGAACCGTATTTTTGCAAAAACTTCTCTGAACAACACCTGATGATGGCCAGTAAAGTACTGACTGCTGTATTTGGTATTGTGATTATCATTACCGGTTTGTTTTTAACCTCTTTGAAAAACTTTGGTTTGTTTGACTTGATGATGCTTGTTGGGACATTGGTTGGTTTCCCTGTACTGATTCCTTCAATTATGTGTTTCTTCATTCGTAAAACGCCAGATTGGGCCGGTTGGGGCACGATCATGGTTGGTATGGGTGTATCGGCATTTATCGCCTTTGGTGTCACGCCACAGCTCATCGAATCAGTGTTAGGTCTAGATACACCACTGACTGCACGTGAATTTTCGGAGATGAAGTCGGTGACACTTGGGGTCATTGGTCACATGGGCATCACATTACCGTTCTTCGTATTGTCTCAATTCTTCTATAAAGAGCCATCACCAGAGCGCGCCGCAGAGATCAATAAGTTCTTTAGCAACGTTGATACTGAAGTGATTGTTGAAGAAAGCGAAAGCAGTATTTTAGCCGATAACAAACAACACGATATGCTTGGAAAAATGCTGTTGACGGCCTCAGTTTTCCTCGCCTCACTTGCCTTGGTTCCGAACCCAATGTGGGGGCGTTCATTGTTTATTATCGTGGCGGGAGTGGTGGGACTGATTGGCTTCATTTTACTTCGAACTAAGAAGCAAACCGAACAACCACAAGGCGTAAAGGCGACCGCTTAACACGTCATTGTTTTAAATTTAGATTTGAATAATTTTTTAAGGGACAGGGCAATTTTCCTGTCCCCGTTTGTGAGGATACTTATGTCGGTACAACAAAAATTTGGTGGTGAATTAACGGACGAAGAGTTCAGAAAATTCACACTTTATACGGCTAAGAGCAACAACTTTGAAGATGATACGGCGCGTGCCAGTATTCTAGGATTCGACGGTGACAATGTAAGAATTGCACCGGGCGCGATTGTAAGAATCAATGACAATCAGATTGGCAATCATTCTTACATTGGCTTGTATAGCTATATTAATGGCGACGTTGTTATTGGGGATCATGTATTGATCGGTCCTCATGTTTCGATTGTGGCAGGTAATCATCTTTATGACCCACAGACAGAGACGTTTGGGCTTAGGACGTGTCCTACAAAAGGCCAAGTCGTTATCAACAATGGGGTATGGTTGACCTCGGGTGTTGTGGTGACCCCTGGTGTCACTATTGGTAAATGCGCGCTGGTTTGCGCCAACGCAGTCGTCACCCAAGACGTCCAGCCTTACGCTATTGTCGCTGGTTCACCGGCTAAGCCAATTGGGGAAATAAACGCTGAAACGGGCGAATACATTTGGTTTGAAAAGGAGCGTAGTGATGCTGAATCTCGAGCGTAACCATGACTTTCAAGTCTTTCTTTCTCCACAAGATCAAACCACGAGCACGTTGAACCCGCCAAGTTTTAACTGGCCACAATCTGATTATCAACACACGTATACGATTGAACTAGAACACGTGGAGAAGCCTTTACAATGGCGTTGGAAAGACGTCCGCTCCCCATTTCGTCTGCCATTTTTGTTGGTCGAAGGCGGGTATAGATGGCGCCTATCAAAAGATACTGGTGCTTTATCGGAGTGGTTTACTTTCACTATTGATCAGGCGTCAACCAGTTATCTTCCACCTAGCGCTCAAGATATCTTTAAGCTGTGCGAGCATCGTGATCAGTTTTTAATGTATTTTGATGAAGATATTAACTCGGTTCGAATCGCGTCATGGACCGCCTTTGATAAGCTACAGGCGACAGCAGAAAAGGTTGATATCGACGCGGTAACCTACCCTGATCATTATCGACGAGGTAAAGAGGAAGGCAAACGTACTGCCATCGCTAACGTAAGGAACTGGATTGACCGAGATCTTGTGTCATTGACCTTGCTTTATAAGATTTGGGGTGACGAGCAAAGTGGCGACAAAGCAAGATGCTTGTTGTTGAAATTGGCGCAGTGGAGCCCTGAAGGACCCGCTTCTTTAGTACGCCCATTAACGTGGGGGGATGAGGTTGGTCTTTCCCTCGCTCGAAACTTATACCTTGCATACCACTGGCTAAGTCCACTAATGACTGACAGCGAAAAAGCATTTGTGCGCCCAATGTTGGTACGTATTGCTTTTCAAATGGAAGAACGCCTAGAACAAGATCAGTTTCAACAATTTCCTGGTCACTCTCATACATCGCGATTACCGTCGTACCTTGGTGTGGCTGCTATGGTGCTGCACAAGGAGTTCGATCAAGTTGTTTGTGAGCGTTGGTTAAACTACGCGCTAATGATATACCAAAGTGTATTACCGTTTTATGGTGGTGAAGATGGTAGTTGGGCTGAAGGGCCATTTTATTCTTCGTCTTATACTAAGTGGCATCACCCATTTTTCTTATCGATAGAACGTCTTAGTGGGTTTTCTTTCTATAACCATCCTTTCTATAAGAACTACAGCAAATTCGCTAAGGATTTTGTTGCAACAGACGACGTGATTCACCCATTTGGCGATGGCTTTTGGTGCAAGCGGGACGGCGCAGAATGGCCTGGATTTTTTGCTCAGAACCCACTGCGGATCTACGCTGATCGTTTCGGTGATACGAGAACGCGTGAAATGAGTTTAAAGTTGGAGCTAGACATAGAGACCTATGCATTGCATTTACTCGATGTGATTCCGACGGTCAGTCAGATCAACCATGCTAATCGACCATTAAACACGACGGATATTGACTTGGAATACGAAAAGAGTGTGCGTGGTCAATTTTATGGTTTTGCCGGTTTAGGTAAAATGATGAGCCCTAACATGAGTGTGTTCTACCGAGCGAGCCAGTTTGGTAATAGCTCTCACCGCCATGCCGATCAGGGTAATTTTGCTCTGATGGATAATGGATTGAATGTCTTAACACCAAGTGGTAGCTATGGCTATCGTTATGGTAGTGCACATCATAGTGAATGGACACAGACAACCCAAGCGCATAATTTGCCATTAATTGCGGGGGTCGGCCAAACTTTAGATGACGAAACGGCAACTGCGAAGGTGATCAATCAACAGTCTGGAACAGGGTGGAGTGTTGTACAACTCGATTTGTCCAATGCTTATGAAACAGTGAGTCGATTCATTCGAACCTTGGTATTTGTTGCTGATAAAGGTGTATTGGTCTGTGACACATTGGATTTGCATAAAGCGGCCGCTGTGCAATGGCGACTTCATAGTGCGTTATCAGGTGACTGTGTGGAGAATCAGATCCAACTAATGGGCAAAGGGTATCAATACGACATCAATATGTTGTCGCATGAAAGTGTGGCTCCACTGCTCTCTCACGGCTATGACATGGAGAGGTCCCACACCGACGTTGTGGTGTCTGATGCAAGTGAAGACATATGTCACGCGCAGTGGACGCTTGAATCAAAACAACAGCATCATGTATTAGCATGTTGCAGTAAAGAGGCCATCTCTACGTCACTTGATGTTTCGGGACGCATTCAGGTTCATGTTAATCAAGATACCCTTGAGCTGAATCACCAAACTCACGAGCTACGTGTTATGCAGCCATTTGAGAAAGTAGGGTAACCTCTGGCGCTCAAAGGTGGCAAAGTGCGCCAGTGCGTGAGCGACGGAGTACCGTAACCGTTGAGTTAATAACGCTTGTTTCAATGACGGGTTTCAATGAACAGAAAGCCCCAGACTCGTTCTAGGGTTTTCTGTTTTCTGGCATCCAATGTTCTTCATTGAAGCGATGTTGTTTGAGCCTTTCGACAACACTTTCTAACACCGGCCCTGAAGAATGGCTACGTGACACCAAGCAGCCCACAGCGGTGAGCCAACCGTTAAATTCATGCGCGACAGGCAATGAAACGAGCGTCTTTGTTTGCAGTTGGTTTTTAATCAGTAATTCAGGCACGACGGCCCATCCGATGCCCTGTTGTACCAAGTCGATCAAGGTCTGGTGCGTATTGGCGTACCAAAATGTTGAGCTGATCCCGTAGCTGAACCACAACTCTTTTTGTTGAATACTACGATGAACACACTGACGGTGTCTTTTCAAATCTGAGTCTTGCACGATAGGGAGCATCGCCAATTCATGTTGCGGTGATGCGATAGTGAGAAACTTAGCATGACCCACAACGAAAAAATCCATATCAACCTTTAATTCACCGTCAGAATAGACAATGCCAATTTGCGCTTTGCCCGAGCGAACGAGAGATTCCACATCAAAGGTTGAAGCGGTGATGACCTCAAAATGGGTAATAGGGAATTGATCGGCGAGAGGGGTCAAAATGTTAAAAAAATCATCGCTTATCAAGCTTTCGTCGACCGCAATCACGACTTCATGTTCGTACGCTTTGGTCAGTGATTCCGCTTTTTGGTCAAAATAGGTTTGTTGATTCAAAATCGAACGCGCGATCGGCAGCAGTGCTTGACCGCTGGTGGTTAAGGTTGGTGTGTTCTTATCACGATTAAACAAGTCTTGGTTGATGGCGATCTCCAGATTAGAAATCGCCTGGCTCACACCGGATTGCGCTCTTTTCAACTTACGAGCTGCGGCAGAAAAAGAGCCACTCTCACAGACGGTGACGAATACCTTGAGCTGTTCAAAGCTGTACATGTGGCGTCCTCTTGCGATATCAAAATATAAAGCTATCACTAAACGTGATGGTTGTTAACTTTTACTCTATGTACGCCCTGTCATAATTGCGCTTTCAGTTATTTAAGTAGGGTATCGGAGTAGAGAGATGAGAACACCAGAACGCATATTTCATTCAGTTTTGTTTGAAGCATTAGCCGTGACACTGTCCATTATTGGATTGTCATTATTTACTGATCATAACGTCGCCGCACTATCAGGAACAATGATAGTTATCGCGACGATAGCAATGTTCTGGAATTATTTGTTTAATCTGGGCTTTGATCGTGTTGTACTTGGAGAAAAGACACAGCGTTCATTGTCCTTGCGGGTTGTACACGTTATTGTTTTTGAAGCGGGTTTGTTGTTGTTCACGGTTCCGGTCATGGCCGCTATTCTCGGCGTCAGCTTATGGCAGGCATTTATTATGGATCTGGGTGTCACGATCTTCATAACGTTCTACGCTTTTACGTTTAATCTCATTTACGACCATCTAAGGGTTATTGTACTGCAACGCAGGTCAAAAAGTGTCAGTAAAGCAATCGCATAGTAAACGATGTTTATTGATATATTGAATGTTTAGATACGAATTCTATCAGGCCTTTAATACAGAATACCAAATGTATCGTGTATTAAAGGCCTGATATTGCTTGATGTGATAATAAAAGTGGTGATGGGCCCCAGCTTAAAGGTAGGTTAATCCGCAAGTACCCATGCCTAGTTTGTCGGTTAATGGGTCGCCACTAGTCTAAGGTTATCGAGTTGACTGATAGCTTGGCTCACGATAGAGTCTACCGTATTATCAATATCGACAATAATGACGTCTACTTCACCACTTGGTCTTTCTAGCGCTTCAAATTGGCTATTAATCATTTCTTCTTTAAAAAAATGCCCGTTTCTCTGCCGGATTCTCTCTATCACGATATCTTTAGTACCATCGAGAAATAAGAAATTAATGTGTTGATTACCCTCTCTAATACGATCACGATACGTCTTCTTTAATGCCGAGCAAACAATCACGCCGATTTCATTTTTACTTTCTAGGCTGTATGCCGCATCATTTATTCGCTCCAACCAAGGTGCGCGGTCTTCGTCATTCAACGGAGCACCAGAGGCCATTTTCACAATATTATTTCTAGGATGAAGATCGTCACCATCAATAAATTTTGCCCCTAAAGCCTGAGCAAGCTTTACACCGACAGTGCTTTTTCCTGACGCAGAAACGCCCATTACAATAATACTTTTTCCTGCCATAAGACTTCCTTAAGTGATTGCAGTGACCATTGAGGTGGACTGCAAAAGTTATAGTAGTTATGTTATTGGTAACATGTTACCCGTAACTGCAATTAAAGTGAACAGTCGAACACCAGGCCTGTTCATTTTAGAGCGCTTAATCACATTAATGGTTGGACAAAGTAACGAAAAAGTGACTGCAGACGAATAAAAAAGCGAACGTTGAGTTTCTATTCGTCTGAGTAAAATAGGGGATGAGAATTGATATGAAGGCCCATACTAAAACTATCTAGTGTTGGGCGGATTGCGCAGAGAAACAGCACTAGCTGATGAAGCTTTCACCTTTAGTGAGGGTGAATCCAAGGTCATAGACGTTCTGTTGGCTTCTTTTACCTTCGATACTGTCTAATAGGATATCAGCACTCTTTTCGCCCATTTCATAGCGAGGTGTGTAAATACTGGTTAATTTTGGTGAAATCGCTTGTCCAATATCTAAGGCATTGTATCCAATGACACTGGTCTTCTCAGGCACTGAAATCCCTTTTTCTAAACAAGCGAGAATGGTACCGATTGCGATATCATCATTGGTGCAAAAAACACCATCTAAATCTGGACAGTCTGCTAACGCCCGCTCAAGAAGGTCTCGCCCCAGTGTAAAACTGGAGTGTTTATGGGTTAGAAAGTGGTGTTTTTTTAAGCCAAATTCTAATATGGCTCTGTCATACCCTTCCATTCTCAACTTGGTTCTTCGGTCCAAACGAGCACCGAAATAAGCAACATTACGTTTACCGCTCGAAAGCATCGCTTTAACTGCAGTATAAGACGCGTGCTCATGATCGATACCAACGACCATGTCGATAGGGTTGTCAGTCAGTTCCATTGATTCGACGACGGGTATGTTGGCGGTTTTCAACATTTGTAGCGTTCGTTTGGTATGGGTGGTACCGGTTAAAATGATGCCATCAACGTGATAAGACAACATCATTGCAATTTTACGCTCTTCTATTTCATCGCTATAACCAAAATGAGATATCAGCACTTCATAGCCATGCTTGTTTGTTACCGACTCTATTCCTTGAGTAAAGTTTGCAAAAACTTGGTTCGATAATGAAGGCAGTAATACTCCAATTGCTTTACTCGAAGCCTTTGACAGCATTGAAGGTGCACGATTATGAATATAACCAATTTCTTCGATAGCATTCGCGATTTTGTTTCGAGTTTGTTCTGAAACTAACTCTGGGTTACGTAGAAACCGGCTAACAGTCATCTTTGTTACACCAACAAGGTCTGCTATGTCTTTCAAAGAAGGTCGAGTATTTTTCTTATTTATAACCATCTTAATGTACTCATTATTATTGGATAATTAATTGTTACTGTAACATTGCTTTTTTGTTCATTAAACCGTTATTTATACTAATTTCTGTGATTGCGTTTTAAAAATTTAAAATCAATTTGGAATATCACTATTAAAATGAGACGTGTGTCACTAAATAATGCCCTTACAAATACTATCAATAACATTAATTGTTTAACTTGCTGTTTTTAAAGGAAAGTATGACATTTGGTTAAATATTAGTGAGTTTTTATAAAAGGTAAAACTAAAACGATAAACAGCTTTAATGAGATATTAGTCACAGATGTGATGGGTTGACCTATGATCCAGAACACATTTTCACACAGTGATATTTGTATTATTTATCCTTTTAGATAGACTCATTACATCAAGAGTTACCAGTAACATGTTTCGGGTAACATTTTATATAACACGTAGCTCCAAAGGTAGCCATATGGATGTTTATTTCAAGGGTGTTGCATTAATTACTAAGATATTAGAAAAGCTGCTAGTTCTGATTATGTGGGTGATGGTTTTTGCCGTGGTGTGGCAAGTATTTACTCGATTCGTTATCAACTCACCATCAACGTTTACCGATGAGTTATCTCGTTACTTAATGATTTGGGTAGGTGTGCTTGGAGGGGCTTATGTTTACGCTCTAAAAAGGCACTTAGCAATAGAACTTCTTGTCACCAAGATATCACCGAAACAACAAGAAATATTAGCAATAACAGTAAGTTTGATTGTAATTTTGTTTTCTTCAATTGTATTGGTTTACGGTGGTAGTAGCGTCGTCAATACAACATTAGGATTTAATCAAGTATCGCCAAGTTTATACTTATTTGGCAGTAACTTGCCTATGGGATATGTCTATATGGCAGCCCCTATCTCTGGAGTTATTATTGTTATGTGTGCTGTTGCCGATATATTGCAAACAATTCAAAGGTTATTAACTCAAGGAGGTAAATAAGTCATGACTTTAATGGATATGTTATTTACAGAAAATTATTTGATGAACATGCCAGATCTAGTTTACGACATGTTACCTGTTGTGGTCTTATTCGGAACCTTGTTTGTATTCTTAGTGTTAGGCGTTCCTATTGCGTTCTCTATTGGTTTGTCGTCACTATTAACTGTTTTTCTTCATTTTTCTATTGATAAAGCGGCAATATTAACAAGTCAGCAATTGCTTGGCGGATTAGATAACTTTGGCTTGCTTGCGCTACCGTTCTTTATTTTTGCCGGCAATTTGATGAACTCTGGAGGCATTGCTAAGCGACTGATTAATTTCGCAATGTTGATAGGTGGAAAACTTCCAGGTTCTCTTTGTCATGTAAACGTTATTGCAAATATGATGTTTGGTTCTTTGTCCGGTTCGGCGACAGCTTCTGCTGCTGCAGTGGGTGGCTTGATGGGGCCAATGCAAGATGAAAAGAAATACCCTAAGGCGTTTTCAAGTGCGGTTAATATAGCATCATGTCCGTCGGGACTACTGATACCGCCTTCTAATGTTCTTATTTTATACGCTTTGGTTAGCACAAGTTCAGTTCAGTATTTGTTTCTAGCAGGTTACATTCCTGGCATTATCATGGGTTTGTGTGTCATGCTTGGTGTGTACTTCTTTGGCAAGCGCTTTGGTGTTCCAGCGGAAACTATTAAACTAGAACAACCCGTACTGAAAACGATTTTTGACGCTGTACCTAGCTTATTAATGCTTGTTATTATCATGGGTGGCATTGTTGGTGGTATTTTTACCGCGACAGAAGCCTCTGCAATTGCGGTAGTTTATAGTCTTGTTCTTGGCTTTGCTTATCGTGAAATTAAAGTAAAAGATTTATCGAATATTGTTGTTAACAGCGTCATCATTACTGCTATTGTTTTGTTCATGATAGCGACCTCAAGTGCAATGTCTTGGGCGATGGCTTACTCTGATATACCAACGTTTATTGCAAACTTTGTACTTAATTTTTCGGATAACCCGATTGCGATACTTATTTTAATTAACATTATATTTTTAATTGTTGGAACATTCATGGATATGTCTCCTGCAATATTAATCTTTACACCAATTATGCTTCCAATCGCGACATTTATTGGAATGGACCCAATCCACTTTGGCGTAATGATGGTATTTAATTTCTCTATCGGAATATGTACACCACCAGTAGGAACCGCGTTATTTGTTGGTTGTAGTGTTTCAGGTAGTAAATTGGGCGAAGTTGTCCCTAAGTTAATCCCGCTATATGCGCTGATTCTTTTAGGACTTACGGTCGTCGTTGCTTTCCCTAGTCTCTCGATGTGGTTACCGAGACTAGCTGGTTATAATGGATAAACTGGGATATTAATTATGAAAAAGACAATTTTAGCAGTAGCCGTTACTTTAATTTCTTCAACTTTAGCGTTTAACGCCTCGGCGCGTAACATGAAACTGGCACACGCTATGCCTCTAGACCATCCAGTACATCAGTCGTTGAGCTGGTTTGCTGAAGAAGTCACTGATAGAACGAAATTGCGCGTAAGAGTTTACCCTAATGCAACTTTAGGCCGTGAAGAGTCAACGCTACAAATGCTTCAAAATGGCACGCTAGCCTTTACGAAAGTAGGCGGAGGGCTTACCGCTTCTTTCTCTGAACAGTACTCAGTACTTTCATTGCCTTATTTATACAAAGATGAAGATGACTCGAAGCGAGTACTTCGTGGGCCAGTAGGTCAAGGTATTCTTGAGTCATCAGAGAAAGATGGCTTTATCGGACTCGCGTATTTATCGAGTGGTTCACGTGGCTTTTATTCTAACCATAAGATTGAAAAAGCGAGTGACTTGAAAAGCTTAAAGGTCCGAGTTCAAAACTCTCCAATTGATATCGATACGATGAGTAGTTTGGGAGCGAGTGCTGTTCCGATTTCTTCTACTGAGGTGTATTCAGCTCTACAACAAGGTGTTGTTGACGGCGCAGAAAATAATATCCCAACGTATTTTGCTAACCGCCACTATGAGGTTGCTAAGTACTTTGCTCTTGACCACCACACGATGATCCCAGATATCTTAGCGGTATCGACTGAAGTTTGGGGGCGATTGTCTGAAGAAGATCGTGCGACGATCCTTGAAATCTCAACAGAGGTTCTGGATGTTCATGATAAATACTGGGATGCCTACGTCGATCAAGCAACCGTCGAAATTGAGAAAAATGGTGGCGAAATCGTTCCTGCTGACGTCAACTCATTTAAAGAACAAGTTCAACCTGTGTACGAAAAATTTATCAAAGACAACCCAAAGCTAGCGTCGCTGCTTAACGATCTACAAAATTACTAAGGATTTAAGAAATGGGAAAATTAACAAACAAAAAAGTGTTTATCACAGGTGCTGAGCAAGGTATTGGATATTACACAGCAAAAACACTTATTGAATCGGGTTGTGACGTATTCATTCATTACTTTAGTGGCACGGAAGGACCAGAAAAACTGGTTGCGCTGGCGGAATCTTTAGGCCAACGTGCCGCATTCGGTTTTGCAAACTTAACGGATCGCACGGAAACGGAACAGTGTATTAACCAAGCTGTTGAGTTCTTGGGTGGAATTGACATCCTAGTTAATAACGTTGGTGGAATCATTGCAAGAAAATGGCTAGGCGAAATCGAGCAAGATTATTGGCAAACGGTCATTGACGTCAACATGACGACAATGCTTAACGTGACTCAAGCAGCATTGCCTCACCTGAAGAGTGCGGAAGAAGGCGCGAGTATTGTTAACCTTGCTTCACTTGCAGGTCGTTCGGGCGGACACTCTGGTTCATTAACTTATTCTATGACAAAGGGGGCAGTGCTGACATGGACTCGCTCTTTAGCGGCAGAGCTTGGTGAATTTGGCATCCGAGTGAATGCGGTAGCGCCAGGTTTGATCCTTGGCACTCGTTTCCACAACCAACATACAACGAAGGCATCGGCTGATGATACCGTCAAAGGCATCCCACTGGGCCGAGCTGGAACTTCAGAAGATGTTGCTCGTACGATTACGTTCTTGGCTTCTGAGTATGATGGCTTTATCTCGGGCGCTACGATTGACGTAAATGGCGGCGTTTACCGCATGTAACGTGGTTAGTGGTACTGATTCGTCAGTACCACTTTTAGGAGTAGTTATGCTTAAAACAAAAATTATTCACCCTGAGCTTTTGTGTCATTTAGCCAAGTGCGGCCACAAAACTAAAGTGTTGATCGCAGATTCAAACTATTCATTTGTGACCAATGCATCACCAAAGGCGAATGTTGTCTATTTAAACTTCGCGCCAGGAATGCTTCCAAGTACTGATGTTTTAGCGGGTGTCGTTGACATGTTGAACATCGAAAGTGCAGAAATGATGGCATGGCCGTCTGACTTCGATAATACGATTGTGGAACAATATCAATCCTATCTGCCTGCCGACACACCAATGTCTTTTTTAGAACGTTCAGATTTCTACTCTGCAGTAAAATCGGACGATACATTGTTGGTGATTGCAACCGGTGAGCAGAGACGATTTGCGAACATCTTACTGACCGTTGGGGCTGTATTTTAGTTCGAGCGTACACTGTGTCATGAGTTAATTAAGCACACCTAATCAAAACACGCCTAAGTTTACTTGGCGTGTTTTTCATTATGAGGTCGTTATTAGTCCACTGGATTCGATGGGGCATAGGAAAGAACGATAATCTTTTAATAGTTTTTGACTATCAAATTAATAAAATCAATTGATTTTTAATGGTTGTTTGTTTTGGATATAGTTGTTGTATTCCAACTAACAGGCATTCACCCATGACAAAAACACTACGATTTGCATCGATACACTTCACAATAGCGTTTAGCGTTGCGTATATTTTTACGGGTGAATTCATTCTAAGTAGCATGATTGCAATGCTAGAACCCGCTGTAAATACCGTCGCATTTTACTTCCATGAAAAAGCATGGGGAAAATACCTGTTCTTACAACAGCTAAGCAAAAATGCCCGAGTCAAAACGGCGTCGTTTGCCGCGGTGCACTACAGTGTCGCTTTCCTTGTCGTCTATGCATTAACTGGGGATATGTTAGCGGGAGGAGCTGTTGCCTTGTTAGAGCCTGCCATTAATACGCTTGCTTATTTTTTCCATGAAAAATCTTGGAATCGACGTACTGAGAATCAAGCCATTGCATCACATTGTGTAGCGGTATGATTGATTAGGTCGCCATACTCAATCTTAGAGTCGTTTGTAGGTTTCAGGCCGTGGGCGTTTGCTTGTCGTGCGTACAATGAGATTAAATAGCCAGAGCGTCGCCTCTGGCTATTGTATTTTTACTGTTCGTGATTATGTATTGGCTTGAGCCTCGTTATTCATCGTCTTGGGCGTAATAGGCTCAGTAATCTCTGTATCTTGAGAGGAGATATCAGCGGGATCTCCTGGCACAACGACCGATTCAGTTTGTGGCTTTTCTAATACATCATTGTTACTCATCGTAGCAGAGCGCTGTGTTTGTAGTTCAATGATTTGGTTTTCTAGTGTCTGTTTCTCTGCAGATAAGGCGTTGGATTGGGCAGTAAACGTTTCAATGTCTTGCTGCCAGTCTTGTTTTACTTGACTAAGCTCAACGGTGAGCGCTTGCCACTTCTCTTGATCGCTTTGCTGGTTGCTCATCATTGAATGTTCTATTTGTTTGGCATGATCAATGAGCGTTTGGTTTCTATAATCTCCAGCGGCTGAGGCAACGGCAATATTTCGTAGTACATCTTCTAGATTCAAAATATAGCGTTCGTACTGCTTTTCTGGCAATGCTTTCAGGTCTCTTACCTGTTGAGCAATTTTGTCAGCACGTTGCAGAGCAAATGTAACGGCATCAGAACGAATTTGTATTTCTTCGTGATTACGCGGAGAAGATTGAATAAAGGCTTCGGCTTTATTCAGAGCGGCTTCAGAGCGAGCCATGACTAAAGGCGCATCAATAAAGTAACGTTGTTTTTTTTGATTGCTGAATTGCTGAAGAGACTCGCCCAAATAATGTTTGGTGACAGATTTAGCTTCGAGTTGATGCTGATTTTTTTCTAGAGAAACTAACCTTTCATTATCTATTTCTACGTTATTAGCCACGTAATCGACGGTTTTTTTGAGTTGCTGCTCGACGCGTTTGAACTCGGATGGGAAAAGTGTATCGGCTTTGGCTGTTTTCAAATATTGTCGGTTCTCAAATGAAATGGCCATCACTGATAATACACGTTGTTTTGTTTCTAATGCATTACGGTGCGCCGTTTCAAAAGCGTCTAATGATTCTGTCATTTCTTGTCCGTACGTTTGGCTAGAAAAAAGATCGGAATCATTGATTTGCTTTGGGTCATGTTCAAATTCTGAATAAGCTTCCTGAGCGGTATTTAACGATTTACCCATTGAGGCATAAGCTTTGGCCGCAAACCACTCCAGTTCCTCATCTTTGTATTGAGCGGAGGCTGTGTTTAGTTGTGCTTTGAGCTTATCAAACAGCTCCAGCTGAATGTTGGTTGTTGCAGTGTGTTGTGGTTCATCTGACGAAGTGGACGCACAGCCGAATAGACTGGTTGCCAATGCAAGGCAGGCCAGCGTCTTGATACGTTGTTGCATTATCTATCCTTAGAATTATTATTGATGTTATTTGCTCGTGCTGTTGGTGATAGCGAGCCAAGGTATTGTATAGATACCCATTAGTTTTATAAATATATGTTGAAATTATTTTTCATGTTATATCGAGTCAATCACCAAATACTACTTATATATATGACTTATCATTCATTCGGTTGTTGTTTTGATTGTGATGTATTTATTTTTGTTATGGCGGATTGTGTCTTCGGGTATTTATAAATCAATTTAATGCTGAGGCGTATTTGGGAGTTAAATCGAACGATGTCTTTATGCTCCAATACAGACTTTATTCGTTAGTATGTAATTTAACTTTTGAAGAACAGTTGGTGACGTGGAGATAAATATTGGAATTAAAGCGTTAAGTAAACAAAAAAGCTAGCAAGGGTAAGCTTGCTAGCTTTTGGTAAATAGGTGACGCCAATATATTCGGTTACTGATCGTATTGGCTACCGATACTCTCAAAATCCTAAATCATCAGGAGCGGATAGTTTTATAGACCTTTATTCCTAAAGTGCCTATAGGATTGCCCCTATTAATCACTATGTTGATACAGCGTGATCATTAATTACGGTCTTTCACCTGCAGTAAGACGCTTTTCAATGTCTGCGACTACGTTAGGTAGATCGGCAATGGTGTCGATTAGGTAGTGCGGAGAGGCTTGGCCAAGTTTCGTGCGAGCACGAGCGCGAGCGGCGTCTAATGTGGCGTTATCCGCGGCTTGATATTCCTCGAACGTCAAGCCCGCTTCATTGCCTGATAGCAACAAACCAACCGTCCACATACCCGCATTATGCCCCTCTTCGATACCTGGAGCGGCATCGTCGACCTTGATACAAGCACCGACGGCGCTGACCTCAAGTTCGATCATGTTTTTGAGCGCCATAAACGGTGCTGGGCGACCACCTTGAGGGAGATCATCTGTCGCCACCACATAGTCAGGTTCATACCCGTAGTCTTTGGCTGCGGGGACAAGCACATCCATGACTTCTCTCGGGTAACCAGAACAAGAGCCGATCTTGATACCTTTTTCCTTGAGTCCGTTGACGATGTCAATCGCATTAAGGATTGGCTCGGCATGGTCTGCGACCTTAGCTTTTTGCAGTGGCATAAACGCGGCGTAAATTGCGTCAATATCGTTGTTCGTCATTGAGCGCCCGAATTGCTTGTTCCAGCGTGCATCGACAGCAGGCAAAAGACCGACAGCTTTAATGTGGTCCCATTTGCCAATGCCCATCGGCTCACGAGCTTCAGCAAGCGTAATATCAAAGTCAAAGCCTTGTCTGAACGCTTCCACAAAGATACTGGTTGGTGCAAACGAACCGAAATCGACAATGGTGCCCGCCCAGTCAAAAACAATGGCTTGAATCGGTGATGGCGTGGCGGTGTTTGGTGTTGCTAAAGAGTGATTAGACATAATTGAAATCCTTGCATACGGTTGCGATGGCGTGTTCGAAAATATCGAGTGCTTTTGTTAATTCTTCACGAGTGATGATGAGCGGTGGGCTCAACTGTATAACGTTACCTTGCGAGACTTTAAAGCTCAGCCCTTGATTGAGGCATTGATACAACACAGATTCTGCCTCGTCGTAGGCACGCTGTTTGGTCACATGGTTAGTGACTAACTCAACGCCCCACAACAAGCCTATTCCTCGTACATCACCGATCACCGAATAGGTTGCTTTCATTTGCGCTAAGCGAGCTTGAACAAACTCACTGTCTGCGCGTGTTTTCTCTAGTAATTGCTCTTGTTCGATGGCTTCCATAGTGGCGAGCGCTGCGGCGCAGCCAATCGGGCTTTTTTCATGTGTGTAGTGACCTAATGAAATATCAGCAGCCGTATTGTATTGCTCCTTGGTCACCATGGCGGCGATGGGGACGAGTCCGCCACCCAACCCTTTGCCGATACACAAAATATCCGGTTCGATATCAAAGGCTTGATACGTAAACCATTCTCCACTTCGTCCCATGCCATTTGGGATATCATCGATGATGAGCATGACATTATGTTTGTCGCAGATTTCACGGATACGTTGCCAATAAGCCTTACTTGGCACCTGAACGTCGGTATTACGAACGCCTTCAGCGATAAAGGCACCAATGCCGCCTTCCTTTTCGATGACATATTCGAGGTAGTCGGCGTAATGCACATCGCTTCCGTCTTGAGAGGGCAGTGCACCTCGGTATGACACCGCGGGTGGAATACGTTCAACCCCAGCCATTAACGGTCCCATGCCTTCCCGAAAACACGCTTCGCCACCAACGGATATGGCATCGAGTGACGCGCCATGGAATGAATCCCACAGCGACACAACTTTATGGCTGCCAGTGATATACCGAGCCAGTTTGAGCGCCATTCCCACGACTGACGTGCCGCCAGGTGCAAATAACACGCGATCTAGGTCGCCTCCACAAATCTCGGTGAGTTTTTCCGCGCATCTCACCGCCGTATCATTAGTAAAGCGACGTGGAGAAAAGGGCAAAGCTTGCATTTGTTCTGTGACGCGTTTAATAACATGGGGGTGACCGTAACCAAGTTGGTGCACGTTATTTCCATGAAAGTCCATGTAGCGTTTACCACGCGTGTCTTGGAGGTAAATGCCTTCCGCAGCTTCCAGTGAATCTAAGCAAGGCGTGGACATAGATTGATGCAAAAACACATCCGCATCACGCTTGAGCAAGGCTTGTGTTGCGTCATCTTGAATCTGATTATTCCATTCGTGGCGCGCTGGCGTGTTATTCACGTCGCCTTCGCTGCGTAAATGAGAAGATAGAACGCTCATTACACCTGCTCCCAGTAGATGGCGGTTTTCACCGCCGTAATCAGTCGTTTTATATCGTTTGGGTATACATCGCCAATGTTGCCGATTCGGAAGCAGTTTGCATTGGACACCTTGCCCGGATAAATCACAAAACCTTGTGCTTTAAGGCGGTTGTAGAATTCTTTGAACTGATAGTCGCTGTGTTCTGGTGAGTAGAACGACGTAATGATAGGTGAGTGCAAATCATCGTTAAGTAACGTTCTAAACCCTAATGAGCGCATTCCCTCAACGAGTGTTTTCTGGTTCGTTTGATAACGTTGATGGCGAGCGGCGATACCACCTTCGTCGTGCAACTCCTGCAGGGCTTGGTAGAACGCGCGTACCGTATGAGTCGGTGAGGTAAAGCGCCATTTACCGTGGTTATTCTCCATACATTGCCATTGGTCATAAAGATCTAACGTAAGAGAACGCGCTTGCCCTTGACATTTTTCTAGCTCGCTTTGTTTAGCGATAACAAAACCAAACCCCGGAACGCCTTGGATACATTTGTTTGCCGAACTGATCATGAAATCTACGCCCAGCTCTGCAATATCCATTGGAATGCCACCAAAGCTCGACATGGCATCCAGAATGACGATCTTGTCATGTTGTTTCGCTAACTTGACGACGGCGTCAATGGGGTTAAGCATGCCCGTGGTGGTTTCGCAGTGTACAATCGCGACGTGAGTAATCGAAGAGTCGTCAACAAGCGCTTGCTGAATGGCTTCAATGCTTGGCTGGTGAACTTCTCCCGGTGCAATGACACTGACAGGAATTGATAAATATTCCGCTATCTGTGCCATGCGAGCGCCATAAGCGCCGTTGTCGACAACGAGTAATTTAGCATTTTTTCCTAATGCACTGCCTATTGTCGCCTCGACGGATGCGGTGCCGCTGCCTTGCATGAGTACGCTGGTATAGCCTGCACTGCTTGTGGCGAGCGCGGTTAGTGTGGTTCGAATGACTTCTACGATGTCTTTATTGTAATCATCATCCCATGTACACCAGTCTTTCAGCATGGCTTGACGAACGGTCTCTGAGGTAGAAAGTGGTCCAGGTGTTAACAACAAGTATTCGTTTTTCATTACAGGGCCTTTATTGGACTATACCAGGAAGTTGTCATCACTCTACCAATCGTAATCCGTGCACGTAAAGCGTGAAAATTAGATTTAATAAAAGTTTCACAGTTCATTTCGTCGCAAATAGGTCCATTTTCTGTTTTTGCCAATCGTATTCAAATTGCCATTTTTCGTTCATTTAATCGTCATAAATGAGAATTACCTTGTATACACAAACTGGTACATACCAATAAATTAATCTTACTAAGTATTTAGGCACTCATCATTATTGTGAATATCAAGGTGGCCGGTGTGCTGATAAACCAAACTGGAGATGGACATGAAAAACCGTTTTATGAAAGGGACACTAGCGACATTGGTTTCTTTGTTAGCAACCAATGCTTTTGCCGCAACGGAAGTGACGGTGTATACCGCTTTTGAAACGGACATCCTTGCTAAATACAAGAACGCATTTGAGAAAGAAAACCCAGATATCACGATCAACTGGGTTCGAGATTCTACGGGTATCATGACGGCAAAATTACTCGCAGAGAAAAACAATGTCCGTGCTGAAGTGGTGTGGGGGCTTGCGGGCTCATCAATGGCGCTACTTAAAGAAGAGGGCATTCTTCAGCCCTATACGCCAAAGGGGTTGGAAGATTTAAACGCGAGCTTAAATGACCCTCAGTCAAGCCAAGCTTGGTTTGGTAATGATGCGTTCTTTAATGCAGTCTGCTTTAATGAAGTCGTCGCGAAACAACTGAACCTACCGAAACCACAATCATGGGAAGATTTGACTAAGCCTGTGTACAAAGGCCATATCGCCATGCCAAACCCGGCTTCATCGGGTACAGGTTACATGCAAGTGTCTGCATGGCTGCAAAACATGGGCGACGACCAAGCCTGGAACTACATGCAAAAGCTAGACAATAACATTGCCCACTACACGCACTCGGGGTCAAAGCCTTGTGTGCAGGCCGGAATGGGCGAAGTAGCTATTGGTATCTCCATGGCTAGCCGTGGCGCGAAGCTGAAAACGCAAGGTGCACCATTAGATGTGATTGTGCCTGCTGGTATTGGTTGGGAATCAGAAGCGGTGGGTCTTGTGAAAGAATCGGACGCGGCAAAACGCGTGGTTGATTGGTCTGTCTCAAAGGCTGCCAATGAATTGTATATCGAGATGTACCCAGTCGTTGGCCACAAAGACGTGAAAGCGACAGCAAGTAATTTCCCAAATGTCCAAGAAGTGATGGCTGACATGGACTTTGGTAAAATGGGCACCGATCGTGCAGACGTGTTGGAGACTTGGTCGCAAAAATTTGACGCAAAATCAGAACCAAAATCGTAAATTATCAGAATGAGTCCTGTTCGACATAGGGATTCAAATACGTAAATAGAAAGGAAGGCATACGCCTTCCTTTTACTATTTATTGCATTCTTCCTGCAAACAATGAAACTGAAACCAACCTGATATAAAATTGTCATTCCAATGAAATATTGCCTGCCTAATATTGGTATATACCATTTGGAGAGTAAGTGATGACAGTATCCAAACCCTATTTAGACATTCAAAATGTTGTAAAACAATTTGGCCAGTTCACGGCATTGAAAGAGATCTCATTATCGATTAGTCGTGGTGAATTCGTGTGTTTTCTTGGGCCATCTGGCTGTGGCAAAACGACGTTATTACGTGCGATTGCGGGTCTGGATCTTCCTACCTCTGGACGTATTTGCCAAGACGATAAAGAGACGACATTTCTACCGCCTGAGAAACGTGACTTTGGCATTGTCTTTCAATCCTATGCGTTGTTTCCAAACCTTACGGTGCAAGAAAATATTGCCGTAGGACTAAAAAACCAAGGCTTATCTAACAAAGAAGCGTTAGAAAAAGTCGAACATTGGTTAGAGATGATAGGACTGCCTACCTCTGGTAATAAGTTTCCCAACCAACTGTCAGGTGGCCAGCAACAACGAGTGGCGCTGGCTCGTGCACTGGCGCTGTCTCCTGGGTTGTTACTTCTCGATGAGCCATTATCAGCACTTGACGCGAAAGTGCGTACTCACCTTCGCGATGAAATTTGCCAGATGCAACGTCGCTTAGGCATCACCACTATCATGGTGACGCACGACCAAGAAGAAGCCTTGTCGATGGCCGATCGTATTGTTGTCATGAATCACGGCGTGATAGAACAAGTAGGGACACCGCAAGACATCTATGAAGCACCGGCTACACGTTTTGTCGCCGACTTTGTTGGCAGCATGAATTTTATTGAGGCCTCAGTGGCGTCTAGCCAATCATTGCGGGTGGCTGAATCGATGTTACCTCTTCCTGAACTTGAGAACATGACACTAAACCAAGGTGACATCTTTGAGTTGGCTGTTCGCCCAGAGAACATTCAATTTGTTGAGCGTGCGAGCAACGCTATTCCGGTGCGGATCCTAGCTAAAGAATTTCAAGGTGCGTTTTACCGAGTTGAAGTTGCTATGCAAAATGCGCCATTAGCTACGCCCCTTTATATTGATGTTCCTGTAAAAGAAGTGAAGCGCTTTAATCTACGCCGTAACGACATTCGTTATATTGAGTTTGGTGCGAGTGGCTTGCGTGGGTATTTACCTGAGAGCCACGTATTTAAGTCGGTATCTGGCGGTAGTGCTGTTAGTCACGCTTCTAGTCAAGCGGCATAGGGGAACGACATGTACGCAACTTCGACGCTCTCTATCGGCGATACGATGAAAAGACGCGCGGCGGAAATGAGCGCAAAAATGAGTAAAGACAATTGGATTCTTTTGGGTTTGTTGTCATTTATCTTTGTTTCAATGCTGCTGTTTATCATTATGCCGTTGTGGGCGATGATGAAAAAAAGTGTTCAAAATAGCGATGGCGAGTTTGTCGGTATTGATAACTTTTCTACTTATTTTGCCACAGATAGCCTGTGGGTCTCGTTAACGAATACGTTTACGGTGGGATTGATTGTCACCCTCGTCGTTGGGGTGCTTGCTTTTGGCTATGCTTACGCTTTGACCCGAACGTGTATGCCATTTAAAGGGTTATTTCGTTTTATTGGCTCGGCACCTATCCTTGCTCCTTCGTTGCTGCCTGCGATCAGTTTGATCTATTTGTTTGGCAACCAAGGTGTTGCTAAGGATCTATTGCAAGGTCACTCGGTATATGGCGTGATAGGTATTTCTTTGGGTTTGATTTTTTGGACCTTTCCCCATGCATTGATGATATTGACAACGTCTTTACGCACCTCTGATGCTCGTCTTTACGAAGCCGCGAGGGCGCTGAATACGTCTCCAATTAAAACTTTTTTTATGGTGACGCTGCCTGCCGCAAAGTATGGGTTGATCAGTACGTTAATTGTGGTGTTCACACTGGTAGTGTGTGATTTCGGCGTCCCTAAAGTGATAGGTGGAAGCTACAATGTACTGGCCACGGATATCTTCAAGCAAGTGGTTGGACAACAAAACTTCTCTATGGGCGCGGTGACGAGTATCTTACTGTTATTACCCGCAATATTGGCTTTTGCTGTGGATCGTTGGGTGCAAAAAAAGCAAAAGAGTATGCTTGATTCACGTTCCGTACCGTATCAACCAGAACCCAATAAACTACGTGATAACATCAGTTTGATTTACTGTGTTGTGATTTCTTTTGCGGTGATTACTGTGCTGGGAATGGCGGTGTATGGATCGCTGGTCACCTTTTGGCCTTGGAACAAGGCATTAACACTAAATAATTATAACTTCGCTGAAATGAGCACCTATGGATGGACGCCTTATTTCAATTCATTAAAGCTGGGCTTATGGACGGCGATTGTTGGTTCAGTGGTGATTTTTCTTGGCGCTTACGGCATTGAGAAGGGGCGCGCCTTTTCTCCGTTGCGTCAGTTGATGCAAATGATGAGTGTTATTCCAATGGCTGTACCGGGTTTGGTGCTTGGTTTAGGTTATATTTTCTATTTTAATGACGCAAATAATCCGCTTGGAGTGCTTTATGGCACGATGGCGTTCTTGGTCATCAACACGGTCGTTCACTATTATACGGTAGGACATATGACGGCGTTGACCGCACTAAAGCAACTACCAACCGAAATTGAAGCAACGGCCGCTTCCGTTAAGTTGCCGCAATATAAGTTGTTTTTTAAAGTGACGTTACCGTGTTGTCTACCAGCGGTATTAGATATCGCCATATATTTATTTATCAATGCTTTAACAACGACTTCCGCAGTAGTATTCTTGTATTCAACTCAAACGATTCCTGCGTCCGTATCGGTTTTGAATATGGATGATGCCGGTCAGACAGGCTCGGCAGCTGCCATGGCGGTGATGATTATGCTTTCCGCTGCGGCCGCGAAACTCCTACATATGCTGGTGGGTAAGTTGCTCGAAGGGAAGACCCAAGCATGGCGAGCTCGATAATGATGGTTGTGCTGTTAAACACCGATAAGCGATATGTCGCCTATAAGAATTAAGGATACTAAGTGCAATACGTAAAAATAAAAGATGCGCTGGTTGAGCAAATAGAGTCGGGTATGTTAACGCCTAGACAAAAACTGCCAGCGGAAAGAAAGCTCGCAGAGTCGTTTGATACGACTAGGGTTACGTTACGTGAAGCGTTATCGTTGCTTGAAGCTGAGGGACGAATATTTAGAGAAGATCGTCGAGGTTGGTTTATTTCTCCGGAGCCATTGAAATACGATCCAACCCAAACGCTTAACTTTACTAATATGGCACAGAGCCAAGGCCGTCATCCAAAGACGAGCTTGGTGTCGGCTAAAGCGATGATGGCGACGAAGAAAGCGGCTGAGCTGTTGGTACTTCCTCCTTTCTCCGATATTTATCGTGTGGATCGAGTTCGTTATTTAGAGGATAGGCCAGTGGTATTCGTGACGAATTACATTCGCACAGAGCAATTTCCCAACCTGTTAGAGCATGATTTATCCCAGTCCTTAACAGATATATATCGAGAAAAATATGGGGTTGAATATAGCAAAGTGAAGTATCGCGTGAGCACAACTTCGCTGTTAGGAGAAATGGCACAAGCATTGCGAGCAACCTCAGGAACGCCTGCCATGATGGTCGAAAGAATCAACTATAACCAACACGGTGAGTTGATAGATTGTGATATCGAATATTGGCGCCATGATGCGATAAGTATTGAGTCTGTCGCTCAGCTTACTCGTTGATATTGGCTTGCCAGTCATTACATTCGATGTAAATGCTTAACGCTCATGCCGACAGTAATATCGGATGTGCTAAGTGCTAAGTGCTAAGTGCTAAATACTAAGTGCTTAATAAGCGGATGTTTCTATCATCCGCTTTTTCTTTTAAGGGATTCAAGTGGCTCTTTACGCAATGATTCTGGTGATCGGCTCGGCGCTACTGCACGCAGGCTGGAATGTGCTCGGAAAATCCAATGGCGGCTCTGGGTATTCGTTTACGTTAGGGGCAGCATTGGCCCCACTGGTTTTACTCTCTCCTTATTTGATATGGTGCCTTACCGTCATTGGGTTTGAAAATATCTCAATGCATTTTTGGGGGCTACTATTGCTAAGTGCGATTGGCCAGGTCATTTATCTGGTTGGTCTTCTTAAGGCATACAGTCTTGGGGACATTGGTGTGATGTATCCCATTGCACGAGCATTACCAGTACTTATGGTCGGACTTGGAACCGTAGCGATCGGGCAGACGCTCAGTGTCAATGCTTGGCTTGGCTTCGCGGTACTGACGATTGGATGCATGATTATACCGATGCGGCACTTCCGAGACCTTAGGCTTAGCTCATATGCGAATGTTGGTGTCTTTTGGGCTTGTATTGCCGCTGTTGGCACCACTATTTACTCTATCGTTGATAAACAAGCCTTAAGCTGGTTACAACACGAAACAACAGGGCTATCACAGCATCAGATTGCGATTTTTTACTTAGGGATCCAATTTGCTGCGATTGCATTGGTTCTGATCAGTTGGATACTTATTACCAAACAGCGCCATGAGCTAAGGTTGACTTGGCAGCATCGTCACCGTTCCGCCATTGCTGGAATTATGATGGCACTGACTTACGGAATGGTTTTGTTTGCGATGACGATGGTTGATAACGTGAGTTATGTGGTGGCCTTACGGCAGGTGAGCATTATATTTGGCGTTGTAATGGGTATCTGGTTCCTAAAAGAACGATGGTTTTATACGCGCGGCGTTGGTGTGTCGCTTGTACTAGCTGGGTTGATAGTCGCGCTGGCATAGTTTCACAGGATTGATAGTTTCACGGTATCGATATAGTTTTACAGTATCGATATAGGGGCTTAGGGTTTTAACTGAAGTCAGGTGATCATCAACTAGGCTCAATAGGCGATGGTTGCTAAAGCCCAATACTCACATATTGGGCTTGTAGGGGGTATTAACACTTTTACTTTTGTACGACCCGTGTCTCTTCGCTCGAAACCGAAATTTGGACAGAGCTGACGGTTTGCCCGTTGATCAATTTTTTCGTAGCGGTGACCGACTGACCATCTACGATTAACGATGCGTAGTCACCATAGAACCACGCCTCCCAAAGCAATGGTAATGTTGAATCATTGGTGAATGTTGTTTGATTGACACCATCGTGGCGAACGGTTACCTCATGCGTACCTACAGGGAGTTGTGTCACTTCCAACCAATCAATATCACCGGTTAAGTGCGATGCTGTTATTATTTTATTGTTTCCCGCATCGGGCTTAATCCCCATCAAGCCTTCAATGGTATTCGAGATAAAGGTAAACGAAATTTCAGGGTAGTCACCATTGGTGCCTTGCGTTGGTCGTTCATGCGGCTCATCTTTGATATCCATAATGTATTGCATCTCGCGCGCTGCTCAGCGATACAGATCGAACCATACTGGATGTTTCACTGACGGTAGGGTTTAACTCCAGTAGTCGGTTTTATGAGACATTTCAAACTTATATTGGCGTGACGCCAACGCAGTATCGAAAGTTAGCGAGGGAAGATCATCGGTGGAGTAATCATGGCAGTAGCCCGTTATATGATTTGGAAAAAGGAGCATGTGATGGAAAACGTCCATTAGGGGTTATGGGAGCTTAATGGATGAACGGGAATGAGTCGTTGACAGTTTTAATGATAAAAATGATAGATAAAACACAGAGACGAGTGCTTTGTTCGTCGTATAAAGAGCCGAGATCGTTTTGTCGTAAATATTCAATAAATCTTTCGGAAATAAGTACATAATGGACGCTCACTCGCAACGTATAGATAGTAATTGAGAACACCAATGATTAGACCTTATGGCAATAATGACAGCGACACTGTATTAGCGATTTGGCTACAAGCGTCCATCAAAGCGCATGATTTTGTACCACCTGAGTTCTGGGTATCTCAAGTCGATGTTATGCGTGATACTTATTTACCGGTTTCAATGGTGTATGTGTATGAATGGGCGGATGAAGTCGTTGGTTTTTATGCACTGTATGAAGATACATTAGCGGCTATTTTTGTCGCGCCAGAAAAGCAGGGTCAAGGTATAGGAAAGCAGTTAATAAACCACGCAAAACAACAAAGTTTGCCACTGACTCTGAACGTTTATAAGGCCAATAACGCCAGTGTTCAGTTTTATTTATCGCAGGGATTTATTGTAGTCAGCGAGCAAGAAGATGAGCACACTGGGCACCCGGAATATTCAATGCGGTTCACCGCCTAATATTATTCGCCTAAAGAGCAAAATACCAGTTGATGGTGTTGTTAATGATAAAGGATAGATCAGGTTCAGGCCATCAAATGTTACTGGGTTTGCCTTACACTGGAATAGCGACTAAAAATGGTGCTATCGCCATTGGTTAGGTAGAACATACGACGATTAGAGGTAAGGGATGACGTTTGATTTTGATGAAGTGATAGAGCGTGTCGGCACCCACTCCGCGAAATGGGATGAAATGGAGTCGATTTTTGGGGTGTCCGCTGATAATGGCTTACCCATGTGGGTGGCAGATATGGACTTTAAGGCCCCATCGCAAGTCAATGAGGCATTGCTCGCCGCCGCCCAAAACGGCGTAAATGGCTATTATGGTGATGATAAACAGTATCAACAGGCCGTGACGGGTTGGATGCAACGTCGTCATCAATGGACTGTTGAACCTGAGTGGGTGGTAACGTGTGCTGGTTTGGTACAAGGAACCGCACTTTGTGTGCAAGCGTATAGTGAGCCTAACGATGGCGTGATCTTGTTTACGCCGGTATATCATGCATTTTCTCGGGTGATTAAGGCCAATGGCCGCCGCGTGGTGGAAAGTGAATTGGTTCAGCGTGATGGTCAATACCATATGGATTTAGATGCGTTAGAGCGGCAACTCACTGGCGATGAAAAAATGGTCGTGATGTGCTCACCGCATAATCCAGGCGGGCGCGTTTGGACAAGACAAGAGATCCAAGCATTAGCGACGTTTTGTCAACAACATAGCCTAGTGTTGGTGGTGGATGAGATCCATCATGATTTGGTATACGCAGGCTCGAAGCATACGGCCGCGCCTTTAGCCGCGCCTGAGGCGATCGACAACATGGTAATTTTGGCGGCAACGACCAAGACATTCAACATTGCCTCAGCGCTGACAGGCGCTGCTATTATTCCTAATAAAACGCTTCGAAATCAATACCAAACCGTGTTGAACGCCGCGGGTATTGGACCGAATAGAATTGGCATGTTGATGGCCATTTCTGCCTACGAACACGGTGAACCTTGGCTTGATGCGCTGCTGACCTATCTGGATGAAAATCGTAGGATATTCGATGAGGGTGTACATGCTATTGCTGGTGTGAGGTCAATGAAACTAGAGGCCACGTATTTGTCTTGGGTAGACTTCTCTGGAACTGGGTTGTCGCCACAAGATGTGATACAGCGTGTTCAAACGGTTGCCAACATTGCCGCGAGTCACGGCGAGAGTTTTGGCTCGGGAGGGGAGTCTTTTCTTCGTTTTAATCTAGCAATGCCAAGGTCACTCGTTGAAGAAGCCGTGGCGCGTTTACAAGCTGCTTTTTCTTAGAGTGATTTATCCGTAATTCGAGCAGGATATGGACCCGATACCCTGCTTTATAGATGAGGCTACGCCTGTATCCTTCGTGGCCTCATCCATTCTTTTACTGACGGCAATGTTGATATTAAGAGCCGCTACAGTTGCTTTTCAATTGGCAATACGCCACTAAACCATGCACCGAAGCGTAGCCACAGACTGGCATCGGGCTCGCTGGTGAGCTGCTCACCCGTCGCGTGATCAGTCCAAATGATATCGCCATCTTTTATGGCGACTTGATACGCCGTGTCTGGCAGCTCGTTCAAGATATCGTGGTAAGCTTTGAGTGCATACTCAGGTTGTTCGATAACAACGCCCATTTCAGTATTGAGGTATGCTGAGCGAGGATCCCAATTCATTGAACCGACAAACAGTTTCTTTTTATCAATGATCATTGCTTTGGTATGCAAGCTAGAGCGACTGCTGCCCGTTAGGCTCCAGTTCTTCTTGATTTCAGCGTACGATTTGACTTCCCATAGCTGTACACCGCCTTTTACCAGAGCTTCTCGGTATTTGGCATACCAGCCATGAACTGCGAACACATCATTGGATGCTAATGAATTCGTCACAATGATGACCTCAAGACCATCGCTTGCGGCTTTCACCAGTTCTTCTGTTCCTTTTTGGGTTGGAACAAAGTAGGGAGAAATTAAGACCAACGATGTTTTACCTTCCAATACTACCGCCCCAAGGCTATCGATGAGGGTGCTTTGTTTGCTGTCGGGTTTGTCGGGTAAGTCATAGAGAAGCTTGCCTTCTCCCCAGTAAAGAGAAAGCTTGCCGTTGATCATGTCGTCATACATGGGCAACTGAGAAAAGTCGTAAATACCACCGTTAAATTTATCTCGTAATCCAATTTCGTCCACCCATCGATCAATATCGTTATCGGTGTAATGGGTGTCTATTTCGGTTAGCCATTCAACGGGAATACTGTAATCGCTGTTCCAATATAAATCGAATTGGCGAGCGACCTGCCGGACGGTTTTGCCAACCAATAACAAATCAAGGTCGGAAAACTCAACAGGGGATTCAATAGAAAAATATTCGTTACCGACATTACGCCCTCCAACAATGCTCGTGACACCGTCTACCGTAAATGACTTATTGTGCATGCGATGGTTTAAGCGTTCAAAATCACTCATCATGGCAAGGCTACGTGCAGTTCTTAAGTGATGAGGGTTGAACATTCGAACTTCTATGTTGGGGTGGCTGCTAAATCGAACGAGGTCATTGTCATCATATTTTTGCATGTCATCAAGCAGCACCCTGACTCGGACTCCGCGTTCTGCCGCTTCAAATAATCGCCAGGCGATGAGATTGCCCGCTTCATCGTCTCGAAAAATATAGTACTGCACATCAATGCTAGATTGAGCGGTTTCAATCATTGCCAGTCGAGCAAGCAGCGCATCGTGACCTCGATTTAAGGGATAAAAGCCGGTCTCTTCATCAAAAGAATGCAAAGGGACGTGCCTTTGAAAATAATCATCCAGTTTGGTGGCTTGGTCGTTAACGATGTTGTATGACGCCGTTTTATCGTAACGGCTCGGATCGATGCTCGATGATACACACCCTGTTAGCATAAGGATGAGTAATACGGACAAGATGTTTTTAATAGATAAAAATAAGTGCATGATTTAAGTGTTGAATACAGTTAAGGACGGATTTTTTTTAAAGAGTGTAGACACTTATGCCCGAAAAATCACGAGATGATTGTGATTTTAACACACTCTTTTCTCAAGAGTTTTTCTAGGGTACTGTACGCTAGGTAAGTTGCATAGTAAGGGCTTATAACGGTTTATTTTCAGGTTGGCTTTTTAGATATTAGAGTGGATGAGCGTGGCTTCAAATACAAAAAAATATACGTTGTGTGGTGTGCTAGCCATTTTATTGTGGAGTTGCTTGCTGGCGTTAACTCGAAATATTGCCGAGTTATTTGGTCCAATTGGCGGCGCTGCAATGATGTATAGCGTCAGTGCGATAGCATTAGTATTAGTGATGGGCTTTCCTCGTTTGAAAGATTTTTCTCTCAAATATCTCTTGATAGGGGGAAGCTTGTTTGTCTGCTATGAGATTTTCTTAGCGTTGTCTCTTGGTATGGCAAACGATCGACATCAAGCAATGGAAATGGCGGTCATCAATTATTTGTGGCCGGCTTTGACCGTACTCTTTGCGGTTATCAGAAGTCATCGTAAGGTCAGCGCCTTGGTGTACCCGAGCGTGATACTCGCGTTTGTAGGTGTAGTATGGTGCATTTCGGGTGATGAGGGGTTGTCACTCGAGCGTATTGTTGAAAATATCGCCTCGAATCCAGCCACGTATTTCATGGCATTTACTGCGGCTTTTATTTGGGCAATCTACTGCAACATTACGCCAGTAATGAGCCAAGGAAAAAATGCGATTGTGTTGTTTTTTATCGCAACCGCCGTCACGCTATGGGTCCAATATGCGCTGAGTAATGAGCAAGGTATGACGTTTTCTACGTCCTCTGTGATGATATTGATTGTGTCGGGTCTTGTGATGGGCGCAGGCTACGCGCTATGGAATTATGCCATCATAGGGGGAAACATGATGCTTTTGGCGACGTTTTCGTATTTTACGCCAGTGCTATCGACTATTTTCTCGTCGTTTTATCTTTCGGTGGTGTTGGGTGCCTCGTTTTGGCAAGGCGTCACGATGGTGACAATCGGATCGTTGCTGTGTTATTGGGCAACGAAAGAGAAACCAGCACAAGAAAGCCAGACTCAGTCTTGATGTCTCTAGCTCGCGAAAAGTCGGGTGGTAGACTAACGTAATACGGTAACCAATAGAGTGAGTTATCATACACAAGGAGTGGTTCGTGTTCGCTTTTATCCTGCGTTTGGTTGTAACGACGGCGCTCGTCCTTTCGCTTGTCCCGCCTGTCAATGCGGCTCGAAAACCGTGGTTGGTGAGTTATAACCAAGATGCGGTGACCTTGTATAAACGAGAGCACAAGGACGGATTGGTAGAGATACGGGTGCATGCCGATGTCACAACAACATTCAGTGCTTTCCTGCGGTTATTTGAAGACACAGAACATGTGCCTAATTGGTTACACAATGTTGACCAGACCAAAGTCTTATCGCAGATATCGGCCAATGAGAACATTGTTTACACGACATTTCTAGCGCCATGGCCAGCACTTGATCGAGATATGGTGACGTATTCACGTTACTATCAACAAGACAATCGCTTGATACTTGAGATAAAAGATGCATCTGATTACTTGGTGGAACAGCAAGGTTTTGTGCGTATTACTCAAGTAAAGTCTCGATGGGAGTTAACGAAGCTGGAGGACGGCAACGTATTTATCATGTACACAGCTTTTGCTGATCCCGGTGGTGCATTACCTGATTGGTTGGTGAATCAACTGGCCATTGACGGAGCCATTGAAACCTTTAAAGGATTGAAAAGAGAAATACAGCATTACCAGCATCTCTCTCATCCACACGTGACCGACTAGGCATTGCTGGTTGCAATACGCTTACGAGAACGTGCTGTACTGCTCTGCTTTTGCTGCGCATGTTTACGCTTGGCTTTTTCTTTAGTTAGGTCGGTGAATGCTTCTTTCAACATGACGGCAGGTACTTTGATAAAGTAAGCGGACATCAAGATCATCATCATTGGGTCGGCGTACACGCTGTATCCTGACCATGGAGTTTGTTCGACAAACCATGCCACAATAAAACCTGCCGTGACCGCGACACTCAACATCGTATCCATTTGCCACTGTTTTGACTCAGCATCGATTAAATTGGAAGACAAGGCTTTGTTTTTTTTCTCGATATACCACCAAGCGTAACCACAACCCACGACATTCAACACACCAAATATGGTTGCGATTGAGGTGTCGATAGGACGGCCGCCCGAAAACAGAGAAGAGACTGCTGAGTATAAGGACACCGAGACAATAAACAGGATGACGGATGCCTTGATAGCGATAACGATGGCTTCAACACGATTGCGACCCACCAATGACAGCACACTGTTGCTGTTTTTTAATTGGTTTGCTGCTGCCAGTGACAATAATGTTAACAGCAAGCTGACTAACGAATAGACACCATCAAAGGCAATGACAAGAGAGCCCATAACGATCCCTACTGCGAGTCCGCCACCTGCAAATACTGTTGCAATAAGGGCTGAGACTGTCAAAGTTCGAGTTTCGTTATTTCCGTTGTTCGGGCGCATACCATTTACCTTATTTAGTTTCTAAGTCCATTGTTTGCTCTATGTGATGTTATTTCAAACAATAGTTAAACATTAAGGAGTGGTGGTTAAACGGTTTTAATTTTATTCTGTTTTAAATCAAGTAGATAAGTTGTAATTTGGGGTGTCATTAATTTTGACACTCACTGATGGGTAAGGCGACGCTATTAAATGTATTAGATATGGGCAGGGGCACTAATGAACTGAATTATTCATTCTGGCGCTGAGGTTGATCTCGGGATAACTAAATCGGAATAGAGTGAGGTGAGAGGGCGCGCCACACCGCATTTTCTGTGCTATTTAATGGAGAGTATGACGATGAAAAAGGGTTAGAACGCGAACAAATAGTCACTGATTTGGTCTGCGGTCCAAATCATCGCGGGGTGTTCCGACATCCCTGCGGCGGTAAACATACAAAAATCTTCTTGTGTGAGTCCGTAAGTATGTTTAATAACAGAGAGCTCTTGTTCTCTAAGATACTGACGAATAAGAGGCTCTGGTAACACCCCCCACGCTCCCTCAGAAATAATGGTTCTGAGCATATATTCAAAGCTCGAAAAGCCGATGTATTTCAGAGAAAAGGGTAGCAATTCAGGGTTTGCTTTTTCATTGAGATAGGCCAATGACACCTGCATAGAATCACGAAGCACTTCGTCAGAGACTCTTGGAAGCTTGGACAGTTTGTGGTCGGAACGACAAACGGACATCATGCGAATCTTACCTAAGGGTTGGTAAACAATTCTCGGATCATCAATACGTTCATAATCCACACCAAAAGCAAAGTCGACTTGCCCCTTCTCGACAAGTGCCGATAGATCACCGGACGACGCCAACACAACGTTAAACGAAATGGCTGGAAAATTCTGATTGACTTGAACAGTGATATCTTGCCAAAGCGTGTCTGGAAGTGAGTCGTCATGGGCGATCCACACTTCAGTAGCAAACTCACCTGAAACCTGACTGCAGGTTTTACGAATTCGAGCCGATGTGATCAGTAAGTTTTCGCAGTCTTTATAAATAGCCTTACCTGTTTCAGACAACGCGACATTGTTACCGGTGCGAACAAATAACTCGGTGCCCAAATCTTTTTCTAATGCTTTGATGGCCATGCTTAGCTTGGTGCGATTACAGTCAATTTGACGGGCAGCAGCAGAAACCGAGCCGGTTTCTGCAACCGCACAAAACGCTTCAATTTGAGTAAAATTCATAGTCATCCAATGATAAAATTATGGCAACAAAGGTAGGTTAAAATCATAGCACGCACAACAAAGATTACGAAGATAACACTAGGAATTGACGGGCATTCTGGTTTAATCTAGGGCCAGTTATTAAGGAATTAAAATCAGTGCTTATTCTATAAGCGTTACTGATGAATTATGGAGTGAACTATGTCAAACGATTGGGATGAGTACGCAGCGACATGGGAGCATGATGAAGCGACGGCCATTTTTGCTCAATCTTGTTTTGAACAACTGACGGACATTACCTCACTGACCCGTAAAACGGTGCTGGATTTTGGTTGTGGTACAGGGCTATTGAGCCAGTTAATGTCGCCTCACGCCAAGCAAATCATTGCGCTTGATGGCTCTGAATCTATGATTGAAGAGCTGGATAAAAAAGCACTGAATAACGTAGAGCCCGTCGTTGATCTGTTGACTCGTGGTTTAGTGGCGCAACATCCCGCATTTAGAAACCAGTTTGATCTTGTCGTGGCGTCTTCCGTGTGCGGATTCATAGATAACCTGCAGGAAACGGCAAATATTATCTATACATTACTTGATGAATACGGCTTGTTTATTCAATGGGACTGGGCTGTGGAGAGTGATGATGCGGCCTACGGTATGACGACGCATCGTGCAGAAACTGTCTTGTTAAATGCTGGTTTTGAAAGTGTCACCGTTTCCGTTCCTTTTGAAATTGATACTGGTAAAGGCGTGCGTCCTGTGTTGATGGCGGTTGCGCGTAAGTAGCCCTCTTTACTTGTCTCTGGTTATCACGGTATGGCAATTGACGTTAATCATTAGCCAACCCTGTGATCAGGCTCGACACCTGGTAATGAAAAAACCAACTATCTAATTCATCAATAGATGGTGCCCCGTGCGCCATCTTTTCTTGATAAGATACACCTCAAACTTTATGGAGTGTATCAATGCGACTATTTCCTACCTCTTTCATTCAAGCTACTTGGCTTTTATTGTCTGTGCTTTTCTCTTCTGTCGTACTCGCAGAAACACCGGCCGTTACTCACACAGAGCCTTTAAACACAACCAGTTCGGCCTCTGCTATGACGCTGAAAACGGATAAGAACGATGCTATTCGCATGATTGAAAATGCGGCAGAAAAAATCGATAAATTTGACTCTACTGAACATTGGGATTCTGTAAAGCGATTAACGGGTGTAGCAAAAGCGATCCTTATTTTTCCTGCTGGTGGTCAGGTTGGTTTCTTACTGGGCGCTCAATGGGGGGAGGGGATACTCATGACCCGGCATGGTCAACAATGGAGTGAACCAATTTTCGTTGAGTTTAATAGTGCGATGTTTGGCTTATTGGTTGGCGCTCAAAAAATTGGCGGCATTGGTGTTCTTTTATCAGACGACGTTATTGATGATCTGGTCGCCAGTCCCATCAAAGTCGGAGGTACGGCGGATTTAACGGTTGGTTCTGGCATAAGTGGTAAAGTGATTGGCGGCACGAGTGGTATTTCTGCCATGATGGTTTCTGAGAATACAGGGCTCTACTTTGGCGGTAGCATTGATACCTTTCAACTAAAGCTAAATGCATCGCTGAATCGAGCTATGTATGGGGAAGGCGCTGATCTGTCGGCTGTGCTTAATCGCTTTGAGAGTGAACAAGGGTATGCCCAAACACTCCGTAAACGATTAGAAGGCATTGCCTATCGCTCGGTATACCAGTAATCAGACGCCATTAGCATTAGCATTAGCATTAGCATGACGGAGTCAATCGATATGCTAATGGGCCCGCTGCCTATCAACCTAATGCTCATTAAACCTACTGCCCATTAAACCACTGCCTACCAAACGATAAATCGACGTTGGTTCGCAAAGTCATTGTTTTTACTAGGCACTCCCGGAAACGTGAATTAATATTAAGAGTGTATTTGGGTAAATAAAGAGCACCAGCATGAAGTCAACATTACTACTAAGCGCTATTACTAGTCTATTGCTAATGGGTTGTACGACGGTCACCCCACCTCAAGCTAATTTCTCGTACGGTATAGCGACAACGGGTGATTTTTCGTTTCTACCGGCAAGCAAACCTAATACTTATTCTTGGAAAGCGGATGCTGCCGTTGCGCATGTCCCTTCTAAAGTGGATGCTCAAGAATACATCGCGGTAATCCAAGAACTTATCGATAACGAGCTGTCTAAAAAAGGCTTTGTAAGAGTATTGGCCTCACAATCTCCTCAGATGTGGATGGAGTTTGGTATTGCCACAGAGTCAAAAATGACCGATGACGAGGTGTTCGAAAGTACTCAAATTTCAACGGGTATTCAAGTCGATGCCAAGCCAGGTGAAAAGGGAGAAAAAGGCAGTGTTTATATCGCCGCGTTTGCTCCTATCGGTGATTTTCCTCGCTGGCGTGTACTGGCACAAGGACCCACTGAGCAACGGATAGATGACCCAAGTCAGCGCGATGAAATGGAAGACATTATCGCCTCAATGATGAGAAATGTGCCGGGCACTCCGTAGTATCTTCAAACATGGGTAATGGCTTTGTAGGGAATTGGAAAAAATATTGATCTCGTTATCGAGCTTTTCATCATAGCTACACACCTATGAGTTCACTACTCCAAAGTCCCTTTTCTTCTACCAAATGGTCCTCCTATCCCTCAGTTTATCGCATTGCCAATACACTCAAGTGTCGTATTGGCAATGCGATGCTTGTTTTGTTGCCTGCTGTTAAAAAAGAAAAGTCTTTAAAAGAACAGCATGATTGGCGTGAAATGACCAAGACAGGCGTTCATCTTATGGATAGTTTGCGGTTTGCTTCTACACTAATGTTGACGAACTTAACAACTGCTCACATTTTATGTTCATAACTTATATCAGGAATTTTTTGTAATATGACAGAAACTCTCGTTCCTCCCCTGCTTTCTTTTACCATCGCGATCTCTTTGTTGTTTGTTGGTAAGGGATTGATTGAACGCTCTGAAATATTGAGAAAGTACTCGTTACCCGAACCTGTTATTGGTGGCTTTGTTTGTGCCGCGAGTGTTGCAGCACTTTACTATCTTTTTGACATTCAAATTACGTTTAGCCTCGACGTGAGAGATTTTTTACTGCTGTATTTTTTTGCTGGCATTGGGCTTCAAGCCGACTTCAAAACCTTGATAAATGGTGGGCGTCCGTTGTTCATTCTGCTCGCGCTTGCCGCCAGTTTTATTGTGTTGCAAAACGTGGTCGGAATGGCGGTTGCTTCTGGCTTTGGTTTGGATGCAAAAGCGGGATTATTATCGGGCTCGGTCAGTCTTATTGGTGGTGTAGGGACAACACTAGCGTGGGCGCCAACCTTTGTAGAAGAGTTTGGCATTACTAATGCGTTGGAGCTTGGCGTAGCCTCCAATACAGTGGGTTTAATTGCGGCGTGTGTCATCGGTGGACCGATTGCAAACTACCTGATCAGTAAACATAATATTAAGCCTTCTAATGAACAAGATGTGACGGTTGGTGCTTTCCAGGAACACGAAACACGAAGTGAGTTGAGTCATTATGGGGTGCTGTGGGCGTGGTTGATACTCAATGTGACCTTAATGCTGGGTTACAGCTTAAGTGAAGTGATCGAGTCTATGGGAGTGAAATTGCCGATGTTTGTCAGCTGTTTGCTCTCCGGTATATTCGTTGGAAACATTGGTCGAGCTTTGTTTAAAAAACGCAGGACGCAGGAGAAAATCGCGCAAGGTCGTAAAGGGTTAGCGATGATTTCTGATATTTGTTTAGGCATGTTTTTGACGATGGCGCTTATGGGTTTGCGTATTTGGGACTTAGACGGCTTATTCGGTTATATCTCTGTCATCATGACAATTCAAATCTTAATTTCTCTGTTGTTTACTGTGTTGGTTGTCTATTACGCTATGGGGAGAAATTACGATTCTGTTGTGGTGAGCTCCGGCTTTGGAGGCATTACGCTTGGCTCAACGGCCACTGCGATCGTCAATATGACCGCCGTTACTAATCGTTATGGCGCGAGTCCTCAAGCGTTCATTGTCGTGCCGCTTGTCTGTGGTTTTTTTGTCGATTTAATCAACGCACTTGTCATTAGCTTTTTTGTCGGCCTATAGGGTCTTCACCGCTGATGAGTACCGCCACGGTCGATTAATACCCCATGAATTGGTTAAAGTGCGACGTCCTCCGCGGTGCATTTTAGCCGCACAACACAATATCAGCCGTGCTAGAAAGTTAATCCAATTAATTCAACGCGTTGAGTTGGCCACTGGCGTGCATCAGGGCGCAAAGAACGAACCATTGCTGATAGGCTGGTTCCTGGAGTTAACCTTGATTTATCCATTAGAAATAAATTGGTAACACGGGTATAGCCACTTGATGAATACACCTCATCGCGGCCAAAAAGAACGGAATATTGCATCCCTTTTTTCTGCATAGCCTGATGGGAATGATCAAGCATGGTTTTGACATAACCACGTGATCGATAATCAGGATGCACACATACCTCTGCAACACCAGAAATAGCAATCGCTTCTTGGTTTACGAAGACACTCTTTTCGTGAACGGCGAGATGGGCAACAACACGGTTACCCTCCTCATCTTTGATGTACCAGCGGTGGGTGGGCATTTCGTTGAAATAACGTTGTGTTTTAAACCGTACATCACTTGGCTTAGTGAAACAAGTCCCTAGCAACGTGATAAGCTGCTTATCTAACGCCTCATCGACGTATTTATCTAGCACATAATAGACCGTCATCGCCTACATTCCTTCTGTCATTTAGGTCTAATTCTCAAGGCATTTTTCAGTGACCACATTGTGCGTCCCTTTGTCTGGTCCGCTTGCGATATTAAGGCGGCTTAACACGCTATAACAAGACGTATTGTTATTTTGTGTGACGGACTGAATCGTCACTTCACCATTATTACCCGATCGAGAGTTAGACCAGGTTGTCGTTCGTCCTTTTTTTGGGGCTTTCATCAGTTGTGTGAGCGCGACTTTGTGTTTTTCGCGGTCCTCATCGGTATAGCTTTGGTCTTGTTTAAGCCCTAAGGTTTCAGAAGAAACATCGGTGATTCTATCGACTAACTGGAAAGGAGAGTTAAGTATGCCGCCAATAACACCAGATACCGCCCCTTTACTGGCATCTCGCCCGGCTTGCTCAGCCTGAGACACTAATTCTTCAGCTTGAGTGATGATCACGGGTACTTCTTTTCTGAGCGCGGCACTTTCACCTAAAATATCTGGGATTTGTTGGTTTACTTTACCGATTTGTTGATTTGTTTGACGAACGGTTGTGTTCGTTTTGTCCACTTGTTTTAGGATACTCGGCAACGATTCATTCCATGACTGGCTTTGTGCCAAAATTGGTGGAATCGCCCCACGGACTTGTTCCACTTCTTTAATAATGATGGGCAGTTGCTGATTAATGTCATCAACACGGGTTAATACTTCAGGAATTAACCGCTGGTATTCGGCGCTTTGTGCCAAAATTGACGGCACAATGGCTTGAAGTTGATTGATTTGTTCCACGACAGGGGTGATACGTTGGGCGGTGGTATCGACTTGGGCAAGAAGAGCGGGTAGCTCAGTGCGAAGTTGTCTCGCTTCTTGGGTAAATGTGTATATCGAAGCTGCGAGTGCAACCAAGGCGATCGCAAACAGAATTCGAGATAATGCGGTGATTTTTTCCATGTCTTTCACATCCATTACAACGTCATAGTTTTACCAACATAACGGATGATTTTTGTTGAGTAAATCAATTATCTGCTGAGCTTGTGAAATGGTTCTAGTTCTTTACTTGGTTCGGTATAAAGTGCACTTATAACGCAACGCACTCTAACTGCAGAGTGCGGTGCGAGGTGTTATCTTATAGGCTTAGTTCAGCGCGTAATTCTTCCATTTGACGGCGGCGTTGCCAAAATGCTTCAGTCAGCTTGTCTACTTCTGACAGGTTCGGGTTTTCACCTAGGTAGTCGATATCAGACAGTCGATGAGATTGGGGTAACGCAAGGGAACTAGGTGTTTTAATTTTCTCTGTGACGGATAGCTCAGATGACCCTAGAGCGACGACGTCACCAGGAGAGAACGTGGTGTCGGTCCATATAACCAGTTCGTCGATAAGTGCAGCATGCCCATTATTGTGCGACTGTGCATGGTCATTATTGATTAACCACTGTAGGCCAGTGTGAATGGTGTTGTTTCTGTCGCCTGTTAAGTCGACACTTCCGTACTGCAGTTTTTCATCTGTGCCATAAACCCCCATTGTCATAACGCCGAACCCATCACCATTCGTCCATGGCGCGGTTTTATCGACACTCAGTACCAGTAAGTTCCATTGGATGTTGTCGGTGCTTGTGGTAGGAACATACGGGAGTTGCACAAAACAACAACTTCCTTCGCCGTCCATTCCAACTTGTAGTTTCAAGCTATCATTGAGCTGCGCTAAAATCATGCCGTCGGCAGAAGACGACCATTTTTTATTGGTTAAGATAGCAGGGTCATAGGATGTTCCATCGCCAGCAAACCACAAAGAAATCGTAAACTTATCCGTGTTTGTTATCGAATCATCAAATAGTAAGTCATTGTTGAAATTGCGAATATGATAAAGTGCCGTGTCAAATTTTCCTGTCACACTTGATAGGCTTGGATCGCCCGTTTTCTCTAAATTATGCCCGCCAGTGATGCTATTTTCCGTGAGGTCACCGTTGAAGCTATACAGAGCTTCAATTGATGAAAATGGAAGTTCATCAAAATCTGAGTCGTCGATAATAGTGATGCTGGTGGTGGTCGTTTTAGGAATGGTGTTATTCACTAAGGTGTAGGCAATTTGATGGTTACCAGGTTCAAGATGACTCGGTGTGTATTCAAAGGTATACAGTTCATCGGCCGTAAGATCATCGAGTAGTGCGATTTCTTCGCCCTTCACCAATATTTGAACGGGAAGATTATTGGATGGGGTAAACAGGATTTTTACGGTATTCGAGTCTTGCTCATATTCGGTAAACAGCCCTCTAACCCCGATGTTTCCGATAAGTGGTGTACCTTCAATCTCCCACTCCGGCAACATAGTGATATTGTGCCAGGTCATTAAGGTTGGCGCGACATCGGTTTGTGCTGGGTAACGGTAGATACCGTCTTTATCTCGATCGCCGACTTGTTGCAATGGGCGGGTAAACTGTTTGTTCAATTGCTCACTTTGGTTAGAAGCAATCCAGATTTTTTTTGCATCGATATCTTGTGAACCATGCGCACAGTCAACAGAACCATTATCTTTCTGGCGATTAAACCCATGATCGGGTGCCACCATAACGAGCCATTCTTCGTTGTAATCTGCCTCCCTTGCTTTGACCGCGTCAAGCATGTAGCCAAATACTTGGTCTGCTTCTTCAATCGTAGTGACATATTCGTCAGACCAAGCTCCGCCACTATTTCCGTAGTTACAATGCCCTGAGTAATCAACCATATCGATAGTGGTAAACAAAGAGTCATACTCTCCGGACGCGATCTTATCTGCGATTACTCGTGAGTTCTGGTGTTCCGCATCGCGATCAGTACCCGTACGAAACGCACTTTTTTTTGTAATGCTATCGAGATCGAAGCTAATGTAGTCAAATATTGGCCAATTTGGATAAAGTCCGATCATTAATTCAGGCTCATCTTCTTTGAGATGTTGCCAAACCGTTTGAAACCCATTCTCTCCAGACTTTTGGATAGTGTGCCAGCTTCCGGTCCACAGCGTTGATTCACCTTCGACGGTACTGGTGCCTGATTGCGAAAGTGAGCCTGAAATACCTCCCGTGTAAGCTTGCTGGATTTCTAATTGATCCATATTTGGTGTCGAAGCATTCAGAACCGCTTCGTATCTTGCGCCATCGATCATGACTAACAGTGACTTTCTGACCTTTGGTTCAGACACAGTCGTGTCATCTTTAGAAGAGGTATTACACCCCGACAGCGCAAGTAACGTAACCGCAACGCCAGCGATTTTAACATTGATACTCATTTTTTATCACTCCATGTTTTTGATTTATGGGGTCAATATTAAGAGGTGTCAATGGCGTCAATATGTCACAAGGTCGTTGATTTTCTTTACCAAACCTTTAATAAAACTAACTTGTGAATTGTCGATAGATACGAGTAAGGTCACGCGAGCGTGCATTGCTTTATGAACAATAGATGAAGTGAGCGCGATTTATTCTAACGCTAGCGTTAAGTTTTTCTCGCTGACGAAAAAGTAAAAATCCACTTAGTCTAACGGTCATCAATTAAAGACGGCAGAAAAGAATTATGTCAAAAGAATACAGTTATTGGTTACACGATGCGCTAGGCTCCGATCAGCAGCCTGTAGAAACGTTGGATGGTGATATTTCAGTGGATGTTGCCATCGTTGGTGGAGGGTTTACCGGCTTATGGAGTGCTATTCTCCTTAAGCAAAAACAGCCAGATTTGACGGTTGCCGTGTTGGAAAAAGGGCGCTGTGGCTCAGGCGCTTCCGGCTATAACGGTGGCTGCTTGCTGACATGGGCAACGAAATACCCGACATTAAAAAAGCTGTTCGGACAAACAGAAGCTCAATGGTTAGTGAAAGAATCAGAGGCCGTGATATCTGAAATTCGTGAATTTTGCGAAGAATATAAGGTCGACGCGGAACTGTTTACCAACGGCACGTATTACACCGCAACGAATCAGGCTCAGTCAGGCACAATGGGTCCTGTCGTCGCCGCACTTGAAGCCGAAAATGTAAATAGTTGGGCAAACGTTGCCCCCGAAAGTTTACCCTCAAGAACCGGCTCAAAAGTTCATAAGGAAGCATTTTACTCGCCGGCAGCCGGCAGTGTTCAGCCCGCAAAGCTTGCACGTGGTTTGATGCGTGTAGCAAAAGAACTGGGCGTGCAAGTCTATGAAAATACGCCGATGCTTAGCTTGGATGAAAGCCAACCCGCGGTAGTGACGACTGAGACGGGACGAGTGAAGGCAAAGAATGTGATTTTTGCCACTAATGCTTGGCTCATAGAACAATTTCCTGAGTTTAAGCGCTCTATCGTCGTCGTGTCATCGGATATGGTGCTGACTAAACCGGTTGAGGGAAAGTTAGCTGAATTTGGGCCAGAGAAAGGCGTGACCGTCGTGGATTCTCGCATATTCGTGCATTACTACCGTGATACGAAAGATGGTCGACTGATGCTAGGGAAAGGGGGAAACCGTTTTTCATTTGGTAATAAAGTGGATGGAATGTTCCATTCTACAAGCCGGTATTTAACGCAACTAGAAAGCAGTTTCTCATGGCTATTCCCTTATTTAAATAAATCGGACATTGCGCATAGTTGGACAGGAGGCTCCGATCGCTCGGTGACGGGGCTGCCATTTTTTGATCGGCTACGTGGCCATCCTCATATCTTTTATGGGTTGGGTTATTCGGGGAATGGTGTGGCACAAACTCGCATTGGTGCAAAAATTCTGTCGAGTATGGTACTTAAAGAAGACAATGCGTATACGCAATGTGGCTTAGCCAAAGGGCCGAGAGGGTATTTCCCGCCAGAGCCATTTCGTTGGTGCGGTGCCATGATGGTTCGAAACGCCGTCAGAAGAAAAGAAGCCGCGGAGCAACAAGAAATAACACCATTGCTCATTGACCGATGGCTGTCAAAGCTCGCGGGGGCGGCAGGAAAAGCCGACAAGCTGTAACGTCCGTATGGTCGTAAAGAAGATGTCGTCTATGCAGAAAATATAAAGCATGGAAAGCAGTACAACGATCTAAAACGAAAGATCGGTTTAAAGGCTGTGCTGCTTGTCCATTGGTTTCATTAGCGTGCATTCATTCGTTTTTAACATAGGTCCGTTATAGTCGAGGCCTAACCTCACCTTAAGCGATGATAATTATTGATGCTAGTGACCTCGCCCCAACCGATGACAAATCAACGTCGGATCCCCCCTTTTAAAGCGTTAAGGGCGTTTGAAGCGGCTGCTCGGCATGGCAGTTTTTCTGAAGCGGCTCATGAGCTCAATGTCACTCGGGCAGCGATCAGTCAGCAAATAAAACTTCTCGAAGCGTATCTAGGTGCACGCCTATTTGAGCGAATGGGGGCGCAATTGGTGTTGACGGAACAGGCGGTCCAGTATCTACCGCTACTGACCGACATCTTCAACAAGCTTTGTCTGGGTACTGATCACCTCTTTGGTAAAAAAACGCGACAAACGTTATCGATCCGTGTTGCACAAAGCTTTTGTCATACGTGGTTATTGCCTCGCGTGGCAGATTTTCACCGAAATCACCCTGATATCACCTTGCAATTTTATTCCACCACTAACTTGTACCCAAGCAATAACAACATGGTCGACGTTGAAATCATTAACGGTTACGGCAATTGGTCTGAGGTAACGTATGAGCCTCTGACACAAAGTGAAGAGTGGGTGGTTGTGGCGAGCCCTTCATTTATGAATCAATTTGATTTTACCCAACCGATTGAAGATATCGCAGCATTTCCAAAGCTCGCCACATTAGGGTATAGCGAAGGTTGGAGGGAGTGGTTTCAACTGCATGACAAGCCACTAACATTTGACGAGCCGATTATGTCGTTTGATAGCACCCAGTTATCGATGGAGGCTGCATTGCAAGGACTTGGCATGTTGCTGGCAAAGTCGGTGTTAGTGGAGGATGCGATTAAACAAGGAGACTTAATGATTGCGCATCCATTGGCAATGAAAAGCAATAGTCAGCATTATTTAATCACCAACCAGACGACATCGAATGAGAAGGGAATTGCTTGCTTTTGTCTCTGGTTGAAGCAATGCGGCATGCTGATTTCGTGACCATTTTGCTGACCACTTATCGGTCTTTTATTCATGGTTGAGCATGTATTTTGAGCTTGCAGCTGTTCAAAAAGTAATCACTTGAACTTAATTTAAGAGTAAGTCACTAAATCTTAAAAGTAATTCAGCTAAACTTAGATTATTAAAGGAATAATCAGGAGCGGGTTATGGCAATTCAGAGATTAGAATCTACATCGCTATACCATGCGGCAGAGCTTGAAAAGCTGCCTTGTAAGTCAACCAAAGAACTCTCTCCTATTGATGAAATCGTTGGTCAAGAGCGTGCACAGAAAGCCGTTGAGTTTGCGATGTCCATCAAAGAGAAAGGCTATAACATCTACGCCATTGGGCAGAATGGTCTTGGTAAGCGTACGATGATTTTGCGTTATCTTAGCCGTCATCAACATGACCGCGAGGCATTATTTGATTGGTGCTATGTGGCTAATTTTTCTGACACACGGATACCGCAAGTCCTAAAATTGCCCTGTGGGACGGGGTCTCGCCTTAAGCAAGATGTAGAGAAGCTGATTGCAAAGTTGGTGAAAGCGATCCCGATGGCGTTTGATAATGAACTGTATTACGGTCGTGCTGACAAGCTTAAGAATGACTTAGCGAGTGTTCAGCAAACTGAACTAGATAAACTGAGTGAGGAAGCAAAGGCAAAAGAGATCAGCCTGACGATTACTCCACATGGTGATTATCAGTTTGTTGCTTTGAACGGTGAAGATCTGCACACGGAAGAATCATTTGATGCCTTGCCAGAAGAAAAGCAAGCACAATTCGGTGTCAGTATCGATGAGTTAGAGATCAGTCTACGTGGAATGGCTCGTGAGTTAACCGCGCTCGAAGAAACCTACACTGACAATATTCAGAAATTAAATGATGAAGTGACATTGGGTGTGATAAGTCACTCCATTAAGAAGCTTAAAAAAGGCTATAACGGCTACACCGAAATAAAGCAATATTTGACTGAACTCCAAAAAGACATTTGCGAGAATGTGGATATCTTTTTGGAGGAAGGCAATGAGCAGGGCGAGATTGCAACCGCCTCGCTTGATAAGAATTTTCCTCGTCGTTATAAGGTCAATGTTTTGGTAAAACAAGCATGCGAAGACCTACCTATCATTGTGGAAGAAAATCCAAACTACCACTCTTTATTTGGTTATATAGAGACGGCGACCTACAAGGGAACCGTGTTTACCGACTTTTCTCTTATTCGAGCAGGAAGCTTGCATAAAGCCAATGGCGGTGTCCTGTTAATTGATGCGGTTAAGGTGTTAGAACAACCGTATGTTTGGGATGGCTTAAAACGAGCGTTGCGCTCTAGACAGCTCAGTTTTACCTCTTTAGAAAAAGAGGTCACATTGACGGGCGCTGTCTCTTTGGATCCGCAGCCGATTCCTCTTGATGTGAAAATCATTTTGTTCGGTGATTATCGAACCTATCAACTGCTTCAGCATTATGATCCGGAGTTCGGAGAGCTGTTTAAAGTCACGGCAGATTTTGAAGATGAAATGACGCGTAGCCCGGACTCTGAACTGCAATACGCCCGTTTTATTTCCAGTATCATTCATGACAACAATATGCTGCATTGTGACCGTAAAGCGATCGCTCGCATCATCGAGCACAGCTCGCGTTTATCAGGCGATCAACAGAAGCTGTCGTTGCATTCAGCGAACATCGCGAATTTGCTTAGGGAATCTAATTACGTCGCGCGCAACGCGAAATCCAACTTGATTCGAGTTGGCCACGTCGAGAAAGCACTGCAATATCAACAAATGCGAGTCAATCGTCTACAAGACAGTGTCATGGAGGGGTTCACTAACGGCACAACCCTTATTCATACACAGGGAGAAGCGATCGGACAAGTCAACGCACTGTCTGTATTGAGTACCAGTGACCATATGTTTGGCGCGCCAAACCGTATCACCGCCACCACCTCTTATGGTGAAGGTGAGGTGATTGATATCGAACGTAGCGTCGACCTAGGTGGCAGTATTCACTCTAAAGGCGTGATGATCCTAACCGCCTACCTTTCATCTGTATTTGGTAAGACAGCGAAAGTCCCACTCACCACTACGATTACCTTTGAGCAGTCTTATGGTGGTGTTGATGGTGACAGTGCCAGTATGGCGGAATTTTGCGCCGTTGTTTCAGCCTTTTCTGGGCAACCGAACCGTCAAGATATAGCCATTACTGGTTCAATGAACCAGTTTGGTGAATCTCAACCGATTGGAGGAGTGAACGAGAAAATTGAAGGTTTCTTTGATGTGTGTACCATCAAAGGGCGCAACTCAGAGCAGGGCGTCGTGATTCCTCGTTCTAATGTACATAACCTAATGTTGCGTTCAGATATCGTCAAAGCGGTGGAAAAAGGTGAGTTTCATGTCTGGGGAATCGATCATGTGACGGAAGCGGTTGAGCTCTTTACTGGTAAACCCGCGGGGACAGCCTCTTTAGAGGGGAGTTACCCCATCGATACGGTATTCGGCATTGCTCAAGCTCGGCTGAATGCGTTGAGAAAGTAATAGGAGTCGGTGAACCTTGTTAGAAATGCCAAGCCTCGTGCTTGGCATTTTTGTGAGTTTAAGCTTAATTCGCATACCTTAACTTTTATTATACTGATAAAGCTTGATACTGATAAAGCTCAATATTGGTAAGGTCTTATATGACGGGTTTTGCTTTTATACGGTGAGTCAAAATGTTAAGCGCGAAGCTTAAATTTCGTGCCGTCAAATTTTAGAAGAGAAAGCAATTCTTTTGCATTCGCCTCGCCAAATTCATCAAATCGGATACCGTAACCATTGTAATGATTAGACTTTTGCACATTGCAAATTGGGCCAGATATAGGAGGAAAGGCTCGACCTTTCATTGCATCCGATTGGACCCGTAATGTCACCGGTTCACCGATGGTGAGGTGCTTACTTAGTGCGGGTAAAATGAATCGGCAGCCGCTTTTGGACATATCCCGAATCTCGCAACGAACGCGTCTGTCACCGAATTCTAACACCGCGTCTAAGTTAACCTCGTAGCGTGCTTCTTTGCGTAGGTTTGTGACAGTCATAGACTGAGGGATACTCAGTACTAACAGTGGGACGGGCTCTTCCATTAGATGAAGCAGTTGCGAACGAAACTGGATGATACCGCCTTCACCTCGCTGTGAAATTGCACGGACAACCAACCAAAAACCTTCTTGATAAAAATCTTTGAGTTCCGACTCGGAGATTTGGGGCAACTCCAACAAAATACGATGGTCAGAGTGAGCACCAATAAATTGCGAGCTGCAGCGAAATGATGTACCGACTGGTGTTGTGATTGTTAAGGTGACATCACTGCCATGTTCAATCATTGCCAGAGCATCAGTGCTGTTTAGGGTTTGTGTTGTGCGTTGAGGTGCTTGGGGTCTGTTTTTAGGGTTATGTGTTTGCGTCACTGCTATGAACCATTCCGACGTTTTCAATTGGACTCAGTTAATCACCAACAAAGGTGGAGGGGACTACGGAGTCTCTAATTTTAATAAGTACTTATCGGTACTTTCTTTTTTATCAAGTGTAAGAATATGCTGTCCAACATGCAATAGGGTGAATCGTTTAATCGTCAAAACATTGACGAAATTATCAATTTTATGGCACTCCAAAGTCATACCGCCTGTGATGCTTGGTATGACGGCCATCAAAGCCGCTACACGATGATGAATAGCGCCAGATCCACTCGATGGTTTGGCACCCTAAGTTCAACCCAATTTATTTGTCAATTTTGGGAGGCGCATGAACTGCAAAAATGACGTGCGTGTGCTGGTGTTGAACTTGATATTCCGGTATGTAGATTAGCAGTATATTGGTTGACTTAAATTGGAGTAATAGGAAGCGGTTTTGAATAAAATACAACTTGATTGATATTTAAGTATTTGATTTGGTTTGTTATTTTTACGATCGTCAATATTCATCAAGAAGAAAAGACCTCCGTTAAAGAGGCCTTGTATTGTTGGTTATTGGCCTAGCTTTTGGTTATTTTACGCTTGGTTGCTGGCTTGGTTGCCGGTTTTTTTACCGCCGCTTTTCTCGTCGCCTTTTTCTTTACCGTCGTCGTCTTCTTAAAACGCTCTGGAAGGATTTGCGTTGCAAACACATCTTCGACGGTTTCTGCGCGTTTAATCAACTCCGCTTGGCCTTCTTTGACCAACACCGTTGCGGGGCGAGGAAGTGAATTAAACTGGCTCGCTTGCGATTCAGCATAATGACCTACATCCATAATCGCGAGGATATCTTTAGGTTTAAGAGCTGGCATTTTTGCTCCGCTTTCCCAAATGGAAGGGATACAGATTGGTCCTGCAATTTCAGTTGGTTTTTGCTGCAACGTGTGTGTCATCTTGGTGGCTGGTAATACCCAGTTTTTCGACTCTTGGGATTCTACCAGCGTTGCTAGATACGTTGATGCATCGACCATGGTGTAGGTATAGTCCATTTCTTGGTCGTCTTTGACTACGTAAACCGACGTTAGCAATGTGCCAATGTTGCCTGCTATATAACGGCCAGGCTCTAACCACAACTGTGGAAGTGCAAAGCTGGCACGATTGAATTCTTCTAACATACCTTGGCATACGATCTTGGCGTAGTCCTCGATGGTATTAGTATTCATTTGATTGTCTTTGCTGCGGCACTCAGGCTCACGCTCACGTGGCCAACCTCCACCAAGATCCATCATGAATGGCTGAACTTCACATGCACGAGAGATGTCAATAATGTCACGGGCATATTGGCGATATAAGGCATCCCAACCCGATGGGTCTTTTGAAAATCGGCCTAGGTGAGTGTGAAAACCGTAGAATTCAAAAAGGTCAATGTCTTTGACTTTATTAATGATTTTCTTTGCTTCTTCTTTTAGAAGACCAAACTTGATCCATTTCATAGCGCCTTTGAAATCTGGAAATGGGTAAGCGTCGGCAGTGAAGTCACCAAAGAAGTCTTCTGGAAGTACTTTTAGGCGAACACCAATGCGTACCTTTTCTGTCGGCTTTATTTCGCGAGCAATACGCTCAACGACTTCAATTTCTTCGTAAGAATCGAGGTGAACGGCGTAGCCGTATTCAATCGCTTTGCGGATTGCGAGTTCAGGCTTCACCGTGCCATTAAGAGCGATGGTTTTTGGGTCTGCACCGGCGTAATGTGTGGCTTCAACTTCACCGGGGCCGAAACAGTCACCGCCAACGCCTTCTTCGTTGCAAATAGCACGAACGGCGAAGTTAGTGTTTGATTTGATGGCAAACATGACATTAACCGGCTGTGGCCAGTAGTTGCTAAATGCATTTTTAACGCGGCGCAGGTTGTTACGGAGCGTGTCTTCGCTTAGTACGAATAGTGGGCTGCCGTATTGCTCGATAAGGTCAGTGGCTTTACAGCCGCCGATCAGTAGATCATCACCTTGAGTAGTGAGCTCATCAGTAGGGGTAAGAATAGTATCAAGACGTTCGGCATAGTTCATATTTGCTTTATGTTCTTTAAGAAGTTGCTGTTGCTCTTCTAGGACCATACTTAAGTGGTTTACAGATTCTTCTAAACGAACTTGATGCTTCATCTCTTGCCTCTATCGAATTGGAATTCAGATTTATAAGTGCTTTAACTGATAATCATGGTATCGATTGTTTGTAAAACCATCACGTCACCCACCGTCAATAAATCTTACGCATTGAGGCTTATTGTGTTGCATTAACGTTACTTTATTCATGAGGGGTGGGTGTGGGTTGTGTTTTGGGATTATTGCTCTAAAGTGTCTAAGAGACTTTTTTCGATGATTTAGATACGGTTAATCTTTGCAAGTATATGATTTAATAAGTATCATCTATGTCTTGCCCCTTTCATTATTCCCCATTGTACTTGTCAAGTTTTCAAACGGATTTGCGTCACAAATTAATAACAATCCGTTCAATGTTTTTGACACTGAGTGACATTACCCACTTTGTTTATTCGATTAAATTGCAATCACTTTCTTGGTGCGCTCACACACTCATTTTACCAAGAAAGCGCAATAGCTAACGAATAGCTAAACAATATTAACTACAGTGCCTAGCCACTGATTCTTTATAAGGTAATGACTATGTCTTTTGATTTGAATAACGCCCAAGGTGTATTCGCGACAGTGGACGCTGCGATTGAAGCAACGCATAACGCTCAAGTTGAGTTTTATGCTACCTCTACAAAAGAAAGTCGCGAAGCTATCCTTACTGCCATTCGTGGAGCAGTATTGGCGCGTGCAGAAGACTTTGCAAAAATGGTTCGTGAAGAAACAAAGCTAGGCCGTGTAGAAGAGAAAGTCGCAAAGCATCAGTTAGCCGCAGTAAAAACGCCGGGTACGGAAGTTCTAGAAACGAAGGTATGGTCGGGTGATCACGGTATCTCTTTAGAAGAGCGTGCACCATACGGTGTTATTGGTGCAGTGACGCCAGTCACTAACCCAACAGAAACTATCGTGAACAACGCGATCTCCATGCTAGCGTCTGGTAACGCAGTCACGTTCAACGTTCACCCATCTTCAAAAGTCGTGTCAGCGGTGATGGTTGATATGCTAAACAAAACTATCGTTGAAGCGGGCGGCCCAGCGAACCTTATTACGATGGTTAAAGAGCCGACGCTAGAAACGCTTAACGAAATCGCTAAATCTCCACTGATCAACATGTTGGTTGGTACGGGTGGCCCTGGTCTAGTGAAAGCGATTTTACAATCTGGTAAGAAAGGTATCGGCGCGGGCGCGGGTAATCCACCCGTCATCGTAGACGCTTCTGCTAACTTAGACCTAGCGGCGGCTGGCGTATACGGCGGTGCATCTTTCGATAACAACCTATTGTGTATCGGTGAGAAAGAAGTTTTCGTTGAAGATTCAGTGGCTGATGAGTTCCTAGCGAAACTCGAAACCACGGGCGCTTACGTACTGTCTGCAGATGAAGCTGAGAAGCTGACGTCTGAAATCCTAACGATGGATGAAATTGACGGCGCTATGCCATGTACAGCACAAGAAATCGCTCGTGTATGGCATCCAGTGAAAGAGCACGTTGGTCAAGATGCAAGTGACATCTTGAAATCAATCGGTATTGACTCTGATACTCGTCTAGCCGTTATGGTTGTTGAGAACGATCACCCGCTGGTCCATGTTGAGCAAATGATGCCAGTACTGCCTGTTGTTCGTTGTGCAAACATCGATGAAGCGGTTGAGCGCGCCGTTGCGGCAGAGCGTGGCAACAAGCACTCTTCTTGCATCTACTCTGGCAACATCGAGAACGTGACGAAGTTCGGTCGTGCAATCAACACAACAATCTTCGCTCATAACGGCCCAACACTATCGGGTGTCGGTTACAACGCAGAAGGGACGTCAACGTTCACCATCGCTGGTCCAACCGGTGAAGGCATCACAAACGCATTGTCTTACACTCGTGCCCGTCGTTTTGCTATCGCTCAAGGCGGTTTACGTATCGTTTAATCGAAAAGTTCAACATTAGTTATCGATTCTCCCCAAGCGATAACCACCCAAAGCCGAGCGAAAGCTCGGCTTTTTTGTGTTTATACAAAAGATAATACTGATGGCAACCATGTAACAAAATATTTCATAAATAACTAACCGATCTGTTAGTAGGTACCATTTTAACCCATTCGATTTCATTCCGTATAGTCCACAACCGAAATGTACTAGACACCTAGTTCATTGAACTTATTTATATCTAACGAAGGGTTCGGAAGATTACGTGATGCAACGGACGGCTCAATATATTTATTCAGACTATTTAAAATGAAAAAATCTATTATCGCACTAACTCTTATCTCTGTTCTTTCTGCTGGTTCTACTTTTGCTGTTGATAAGGGTTATGACTTCGACAAGCCTGGCAATGGTAACAAGCAGGATGATGCGCTTATTCAAGGCTCTGGTGCTCTTATTGGCGCCAACTCAGGGAACAAGACGGTTAGCGATTACTTCAAAGCTGAGAGCCCAGAAGCACGTAAAGCAGCAGCAGAAAAATATGCTGTTGAAGTCATCAAAAATGGCGGTAATCCGATAGGTGATACTGATAAGTTCGCATCTAAGTCTGACAAAAACGGTACATTGTCTGCTCATGACCACTTGATGAACGAAGGTCTTAAGTCTATCCGCAATTCTGATGAGTTCAAGAACGCGACGGACGTAGACGCAGTCAAGCTTGGCTTCCAATCTAAATCAGATACTGGTAATAATGATCCTGACTACGGTGTTGGCGCTCCTACTCCGCCAAGCAAGCCTACTCCACCAAATAAAATACAGCCTCTATTGCTGACAATACGGCTGCAATTGCTAAAAACAGCGGTCGAATCGATAATCTTGAGGTTGCGCTTAAGCAACAAGGCGAAGAAATGAAAGAGCGCTATGACGGTGTGAAAGCAACCATGCATGCGGTCACTAACGCCCGTCCTGTTGCTTACGATGTTAGTGAGTTTGCGGTTGGTGCTGGTATCGGCGCGGCGGGAAGCAAGTAAGCATTAGCGATTGGTGGTGCATACCGCTTCAACGAGTCTTGGAGTGCTTCATTTACCACCGCTTATGAAACGGCGGGTAAACAGACGAAAGCCGATTTCTCTGCGGGTGTTGGTGCACACTACTCATTCAAATAATCGATTGCCTCGATTAGCCCGGTAAAACGGGCACCCTATAACCAATGAAAAAAGCACTCCCTCTTTAACAGGGCGTGCTTTTTTACGTTCGACTGGACGAGGTGACGTTATTCACCCAAAGACGTCGACGCTCGGCGTCGGTCTGACGCGCCGTAAATTTTACCGTCTTTTAGTTCAATGGCATTAAGCCCACTCACGACCGGAATAACGTGAACCTTGTATCCCATCTCAGTAAATTCTGGCACAAGTGATTCCGCAAAAGTGCGTTTTTCAACCAAAAGCCCGGTTGGGTTGTAAGGCTTGGTTCGGTCAATCTTGGTGCCGTACTGAATATTGGGTAAGTCGATAGCGGCTTGAGCCGACAGATCCCAATCTAACATCCCTACAATGGTTTTCAGCACATAGCCAGGGATCTGTGAACTGCCTGGGCTACCAACAACCAACCTTAGTTTGCCGTTTGGATCCATCACCATAAGAGGGGTGATGGCTGATCGTGGGCGTTTACCCGCTTCAATGGCATTTTGAACTGGCTTACCATTAAGCGTTGGGAGAGAAGAAAAATTGGCCATTTGCGCATTGAGTAATACACCATCAACCATCACACCCGAACCCATCCCTGTGCCAACAGTACTGGTCATGGCAATGGCATTGCCTTCACTATCGACAATCGAAATATGCCCGGTATCTTGGCTTTCAAATCCTTCATGATTAGCAGGAACCGCATCGATCACCTTTCCAGGTGTGATGTCTTTGGATTTCCCTGCGCCTTCTTCTGGGATCATTTCATAGCGATCATCGATGTAACCCTCGGCTAGCAGCTCTTTTACTGGTGTATCGACATAGCTAGGATCCCCCGCGTAAGCAATGCGATCTTCTTTGGCGAGTCGCATGGCTTCAACCATCAGTCGCCACGGTTCAGCAGTGGTGTAGGGCATCGTTGCAATGTCGGACTTTTCCAACATATCCAGAGATTGAGAAACCAATACTCCCCCTGAGGCAGGATAACCAAAGGAGACGATGTCGTGCCCTCGGTAACCTGATTTCACAATATCACGCTGCTTCACTTTGTAGTCGGTGAAGTCTTTTAGGGTGAGCTTACTTTCGTTGTCTTTGAGGCGAGCGTTGACGGTGTCGACGATATGTTGTCCAAGTGCACCTTGGTACATGTAACTGTCACCTTCAGCGGCAATCTTTTTCAGTGTTGCCGCCATTTTTGGGTTGGTCATTTTTGTGCCAGTTGGGCGTATTTCTTTACCGTCCCAATACAGTGTCTTGATTTCTGGGTCATGGATGAGTCGCGTTTTCTCACGAACCACAATGTCATAGGTATAGCTGTTCATCGCGTAGCCATTTTCAGCGTAGTTGATGGCGGGTTGTACCAATTGTTGCCAATCGAGTTTGCCATGTTCCTTGTGCGTGCTGTAAAGCAGTTTGAGCGTCCCAGGAATCGCGACAGAACGTGGACCAAGAATATCGTTGCGGCTGATGGCTTTACCATTGCTGTCTAAAAACATGTCCGGCGTTGCACTGGCGGGCGCCGCATCACGGCCGTCGTAAGCGGTGAAGCTTTTGTTTTTATTGTCATAGTAAAGAGCAAACGTGCCCCCACCAATGCCGGTCATATCCGGTTCGACCACACCCATGACAAGCTGCATGGCGACCATCGCATCAATCGCATTGCCCCCTTGTTTCAAAATAGAATAGCCAGTACTCGTGACATAAGGATTGGTGGCGCTCACCATAAAGTTGTCACCCTCACTATTAGGTAAGGTAGGAAAGGGATCAGGTTTTGCTATCACGGTACTAGAAACGATAGACAAAAGAAGAAGACTTCGCACAGACATGTAGACCTCAAATAAAGGGTATTGATAGTAATTAGGCTAGCGGATATGAGTAACATATCCAGTTTACTTAAGGTTACGGCAATGTCAGAAGACAGCCTGAGTTAGGTAAAGAAGGCATAAACCCAGACGAGAGATAATGCTCGTTTATAGGTAGGTGCTGTAAAAGAAATACAGGGTGATGGATATGGAACTGTAGGTAACAAAGCGACGCACAATGATTTGAGGCACCTGTTGGGAGAAATGCGCCGCGAAATAGCCGCCTGTTAATGTACCTAGCATGACGGTAAGCCCTGAGCTCCAGTCAATCAAATCGGTAAAAATAAAAATAACGATGGCCATTGCAGAAGCACACGTCGAGATCAGTAGTTTTAGCCCGTTCATGAGATTGATGTCGCGGTAGCCTGCAATCGCGAGGTAGCTCAACCCAATGACACCTAACCCAGCGTTGAAAAATCCGCCAAACACCCCGACAGAGAACAAAAACAAGCCAAGAAAAACAGTGATGAATCCACCATGATGAGTATCACCAGCCGAAAGCTTTTGTAGTGCACGGTTAGCTTTATCGCCAAAGATAAACAACAGGGTAGCCGCGAGTAAAAGCCACGGTACCGCATACAAAAATTGCTGCTCCGTTGTGTAGATCAGCAATAAACTTCCGCTGAAGCCACCGAAAACACTGAGCAATACAATTTTGATCAGATTGGAGCGGTCTTTGATGATCTCGCGGCGAAACGCAAAAGTCCCACTGAGGTAACCGGCGCAAGAAGCAAAGGTGTTGGTAGCGTTAGCAATAATAGGAGGAATGCCAACGAAGATGAGGGCAGGGAAGGTGATAAAGCTGCCGCCACCGGCAATCGAATTTAGAATGCCACCGAAAACTCCGGCACTAAAAAGCAATAAAAGCTGTAGAAAATCCAGTGACATAGTGGTTAAGTGCTGAGTTGAAACAATTGATTAACAATAAAGGATTTTGTTTTTTCCAGCAATACTGTTTACCCGTGATTGAGAGGTGGCTTAACGTTTGGCTCAACCCTCTAACAATGCATGAAGCAAGTTTACCTATACACGAAGTACGCTGGTGGTTAAGAGACAAAAACGAGCTAAGACTTCTCTAAGGTTAATCATCATTGAGAAAGCCGACGTAACGTGCCACTTGGTTTTACGATACATAGTCGAAATTATACAACGTAGTTTTTATGTGTAACCAATTGAATTGTTGTGAAAAAACAAGGTCAGTCATGTCGTTTGTCGAGGTGTTTTCAATGTGATGATATACGCTTCTATATCTACGATTAGCCGATCCATGTTCTGCTTGGGAAATAATTAATTGTGTCGTAGCTCACACTTATTTGAGTTACTGGTAACATGTTACCAGTAACATGCATAATATAAACCCATATTGACGAATTAATTAAAATCAGGATTCAACATAGGCTTGGATTAGGGGATAAGAATATGGCGGGTAGCAGTGTAATAGTGATGGGCGTGTGCGCATCAGGAAAAACCACAATAGGGGCAATGTTGGCGCAGAAATTGGGCCGCAAGTTTATCGATGGTGATGATCTTCATCCACGAGCGAATATTCAAAAAATGGTATCAGGTGAGCCACTTAACGACGATGATCGTGCCCCTTGGTTGGAGCGTATCCGCGATGCGGCCTATAGCCTTGAAAGCAAAAATGAACACGGCATCATTGTTTGCTCTGCATTAAAACGCCATTACCGAGATCAAATTCGAGAGGGTAATGAACATGTTACTTTTCTATTTTTAGATGGTAGTTATGATTTGATCCTTGAGCGTATGCGTAATCGTTCGGGCCATTTTATGAAAGAAAACATGGTGAAAAGTCAGTTTGATGCGTTGGAACGCCCAGATACAGAACCACAAACGGTGGTTGTTAATATCGACTGTACGATGGATGAAGTGGTAACGAAAGCAGCGATTGCTCTGGAGGTTTCACGTGGTTAATCAAGTAGTCAGAGAGGTCACCTCACGCATTATTGAGCGCAGTAAAGTGCTAAGAAGTCAATATCTTGAGGCGATGAAGCGCCAGGAATCACTGGGCAAAGGTCGCACTCAATTATCCTGTGGTAACTTAGCTCATGCGGTTGCTGCCTCTTGCCAGAGCGAAAAAAATCAAATTCTTAACTTTACTCGTTCAAACGTTGGTTTGGTATCGTCGTATAACGATATGCTGAGCGCACACCAACCGTATTTAGGGTATCCACAAGAGGTTAAAGTGGCGCTGTCTGAGTATGGTCATACGGCGCAAGTCGCTGGCGTAGTACCAGCAATGTGTGATGGCGTGACGCAGGGTCAACCGGGCATGGACATGTCACTCTTTTCCCGTGATGTGATTGCACAAGCAACGGCGATTTCACTGAGCCACAACGTATTTGATTCCACATTACTGCTCAGTATTTGTGACAAAATTGCGCCAGGGCAATTGATGGGCGCACTGACTTACGGTCACTTACCTACGGCTTTCGTCCCTGCTGGACCAATGAAAACGGGTATCAGTAATGAAGAAAAGGTCGATGTTCGCCAGAAATATGTTTCGGGTGAAGTGGGTGACGATGCGTTATTAAAGATGGAATGCAGCGCCTATCATTCACCGGGTACCTGCACTTTTTATGGTACTGCCAATACTAACCAGCTTGTTTTTGAGTCTATGGGATTGATGCTTCCGGGCTCTGCCTTTGTTCAACCCGATACCGCACTGCGACATGCACTGACAAAGTCTGCAGCGGTATCGATAGCCTCAATGGCGAAGGCTACGCCAAATTATCGACCGTTATATAAAGTGGTGGATGAAAAGAATATCGTCAATGGTGTGATTGCACTGCTTGCATCCGGCGGTTCTACGAATCACACCATTCATATGGTTGCGGTCGCAAAAGCGGCAGGTATTATTTTAACGTGGCAGGACATGAGCGACCTGTCAGATGTCGTGCCGTTATTGGTTAAAGTCTATCCAAATGGCCCGGCTGATGTGAATGCCTTCCATGACGCAGGTGGGGTACCGGCATTACTGAAACGTCTAGATTCGGAATCCTTACTGCACCGAGATGTTCAACCTGTCTTTGGATCATTTGCAGACCAAATGTCGCTGCCAAGTTTACAAGGTGCAGAATTGATTTGGACGCCAGTTGAGGAATCGACGGATGGCGCTGTGATCTCACGATTAGATGAGCAGTTTAGTCAAAGTGGTGGGACGAAAGTACTCAATGGGAACTTGGGGACGTCGGTCATTAAGGTCTCTGCGGTATCGGAAGATTATCGGCTGATTGAAGCGCCTGCCAAGGTGTTTCGATCTCAGCATGATGTTGAAAAAGCGTACCATGATGGTGAGCTCAATCAAGATTGCATGATTGTGGTGACGCATAACGGCCCCGCGGCAAACGGTATGCCTGAACTGCATAAACTGATGCCGATTTTAGGGAATATTCAAAAAGCAGGGCATCAAGTGGCTCTTGTCACCGATGGCCGTCTCTCGGGCGCATCAGGTAAGATTCCATCGGCCATTCATATGTCACCAGAAGCGGTGCGCGGCGGCGTGATTGGGTTAGTGCAAGAAGGCGACATAATTCGCTTAGATTGTCAGACAGGAACGTTAGAAAACCTGACCGATATGACAGGACGAACGCCGGCGGTGGTAAATACGGAATCACAACAACAAGAGTGGGGGCGCAACCTATTCTCAGTGATGCGCAATACCGTATCGAGTGCACAAGAAGGCGCAAGCTTTATCGTATAGAAAGCGTTTGATTACCCGTCCATATATTCAAATATCAAAGAGCCAGATGAACCCACGGCTTGTCTGAGTCATTTGTAGAGCCTGCGTGAGTTTATCTTGGCAGGCTCTTTTTGTTTTGTGTCATTGTTTTTGTACAATTGCTTTATGCGATGGTTTTACGCGAGTGGTTTCAGTTACTCTTATCTATACATAGCAGGAAAGTTGCTATTCAGGCTTGCTCAACGCGTCATTTCTTGGGATCATCGCAGCAGATAATGAAAATTTTTATAGGCCTGTTATTTATGTCCAAACTAAGTCTCCAAGAACAGATGCTAAAAGCTGGTTTAGTTAACGAGAAGAAACTGAAAAAAGCCAAGAAAGGCTCAAAGAAGTCACGTGTTCAAGCCCGTGAAGCTAAAGCCGCTGTGGAAGAAAACAAAGCCGCGCAGGTTGAGCGTGATAAACAGCTGAATAAAGAGCGTGATGAGTTGGTGTTGAGCAAGGAAATTCTTGCTCAGGTTAAGCAGCTGCTCAATATGAACAAGATAGACAACAAGCACGGTGATATTAAATACAATTTCACAGATGGTAACCTAGTGAAATCCCTGTACGTCGTGCAAGAGACGCGAGATCAGTTAGCGAAAGGCATCTTATCGATTGCGCGTTATGAAGAAACTTACGTTGTGATTCCGACGATTGTGGCGAAGAAAATTGCTGAACGTGATTCGACGACAGTGCTCGAGAATGATGTTAAAGAAGAAGTCCTAGCGGAAGATGACCCATACGCAGAATACGCGATACCCGATGATTTGATGTGGTAACCGTCACTCTGAAATAAAAAAGACCGCTGAATGTTCAGCGGTCTTTTTAGTTACTCATCTAGCGATGACGGATTAGAACTTGTATGAAGCGCCTAGATATAGACCACCAACAGTAAATACGTCGGTGTTGTCTGGTGCCACTTCTACATTGAATGCATCCATTTCGTAAGCAAGGCGCATCGCAAGGCCGTCAATCATTTGAGGTGAATACTCAACCCCGACGCCGTAACGCAACCCAGTAGCCCAGTCATCTTTTGTTTGACCGTTATCTTTGAGCTCCATCCCAACTCGAGATAAACCGATTGTCGCAAATGGGCGAAGACCGATATCGAACGTGTAGCCAAGGTTTGCCGCTAACGACAAGCTAGTTGGGCTCGCGGAAGCATCGGTGTCTGACGACGTACTTAATTTACCGTAATGCGTATAACCGGCTTCAATTGCCACGATACGGTTGAATTGATAGCCTCCGTACACTTTCAACGCTCGCTCACCATCCATTGTTGGAACGCTAGATTCATCGACATTTTCCATCTTACTTTCTGTAAGGCCAAACCCACCACCAATATAGATACCTGAGTCAGTTGCGCCTGCATAAGCGCTTGAGGCAAATACGGTACATAGTGCTAGAGCCACTGCTTTTTTCATTCTTAAACCTATTCTTTAAAATTGTATTTATAAGGACGTTGTTATTTGCGCAGTATTATAATGATTTGGTGTGTTTATCTCTGTGTAGGGAATGTCTGAGTCTGTATAGATGGTGTCACATTGTGTGACAATAGGCAGCAAGGCCATGCTACCTATTGTGGATATCGAACACGTGCTTACTGAAAATACGATTACCGAGAGGATGGCGATTGAGATTATGGTTTTAGAGGCTATCTCCTGTTGTTAATTGGTGTCCCAAGTCGTAACTCCGTTGTTTTGGACGTTCTCCTTTTAAAGCGGCAATGAGTAGCTGTGCGCTTTTTTCACCAATTTCGTAGCGAGGCGTGTCAACACTGATGAGCCTAGGGTGAATCGCTTGTCCGATATCTAATGCGTTGTAACCCACTACCGCGAGGTCGTCAGGAACTAAAATATTTCGTTGCTGCGCGGTTAAGATAGTGCCAATTGCCAGGTCATCATTGGTGCAAAATACGCCATCGATATCAGGGTATTGTGCTAATGCCATATCAAGCAGTTCAGAGGCTAGAGAGAAGCTAGAGTGCGAGCCTGTTAGGATATGTTTAATCTCTAACCCAGCTTCGCTCATGGCCTTATCGTAACCTTGCATACGAAGTTGAGTACGGGTATCTAGCCGTGCACCAAAGTAGGCTATCGACGTTCGCCCTTTGATGATCATCTGTTTTACGGCTTGATAAGATGCTTCAATATGATCCAACCCAACGGCCATATCAATCGGGTTCTCGGGCAATTCCATGGTCTCAACCACTGGGATGTTAGCGGTTTTAATCATTTGTAAGGTGCGTTTTGTGTGGTGGCTTTCCGTTAGAATGAGCGCATCGACTTGATAAGATAGTAATGAGGCGACCTTGTTTTCTTCCTCTTGTTCATCGTAACCAAAATGAGCAATCAATGTATCGTATCCGTGCGCTTTAGTGACCGCCTCGATGCCTTGAACAAATGATGCGAAAATTTGGTTAGAGAGCGACGGCAATAAAATCCCAATCGCTTTACTTGATGACTTAGATAGCATCGCTGGCGCTCTGTTCTCGATATACCCCACTTCCTCTACAACTTTGGCAATCTTGACTCGCGTTTTAAGTGCCACTGAGTCGGGATTACGCATGAAGCGCGATACCGTCATTTTTGTTACGCCAACTTGATCGGCGATGTCTTGTAGGGTGGGACGACCTTTTTGTTCCACTGTATTATGCCTGACGAATCAATGATAATGTTACATGTAACATTATCATTGATTCTCGTCTAAATCCAAATGCTTGTACATCGTGTCCCATAATAGTGAAGCAGGGCGACTTATTATTTTTTGAGCGCATACGTTTGCGTGGTTTTTTGCGTGTGCAAGGGGTCATTGATTCGTGTATGTTTGCTGCTCAAAGTATGCGCTACGCTATTTAATGAGCAAAAAATATCATCGTTTAAAAATAAAAAGAGTGAGAGTTAGAATGAATTACCACGCATTACCAAAAATTGATCTGCATTGTCACCTCGATGGTAGTGTCAGACCAGAAACGATTATTGAACTTGCGGCGCAGCAAGGTGTGTCGTTACCAAGTACCGATGTGGACGTGATTCGTGATCTGATGATTGCACCAGAGACTTGTACCGATCTGATGGAGTATCTAAAGCGCTTTGATTTGCCATTGTCTGTGATGCAAACCAAAGAAGCGATCGAGCGTATTGCCTTTGAAGTTTATGAAGATGCGGCATTAGAAAACGTAAAATATATGGAAGTGCGCTTTGGCCCTCTGCTTCACCGCGAACAAGATCTAACGATTGATGCGATTATTGCCAGTGTTGTTACCGGCATGAAGCGTGCAGAGGCGGCTTACGACATCAAAGGAAACATTATTTTATCTTTGCTGCGCCATATGCCGACCGATGATATTAAAGCCGTCATCGATGTAGGAGCTCAGTACGTAGGTCAAGGTGTGGCGGCATTTGATCTTGCAGGCGGTGAAGAACCTGGTTTCTGTGAGAAATTTATTCCTTTCGCTCAGTACGCTAAAGAGCAAGGGCTTAATGTCACGATTCATGCCGGCGAGCAAGGTGAAGGACAGAACGTCTTTGATGCGATTACTATGCTCGGCGCTGAACGTATCGGGCATGGTATCCATATTGCGACCCATCAAGCGGCATTTGATCTTGTTCACAGCAAGCAAATAGCACTTGAAACCTGCCCAAGCAGTAACGTACAAACCAAAGCGGTTGAGAATCTTGCTGACCACCCAATTGAATCGTTTCGTCAACAAGGCATTCCTGTGACGATTAATACAGACAATCGCACAGTATCGAACACGACCATGACTAAAGAAGTTCAAAAGGTCATTGAACAATTCGGTCTATCGGCTGATGATTATGCCCACATTTATCGTAACAGCGTTGATGGTGCATTTACGGATGAGAAGACTAAGCAGTGGTTGCTATCCAAAATTTAAAATCAAAATCGTAACCTAAGCAGCGTAACCTTACTCGTTGAAACTGTTTAACAAAAGCCCTGATAGTCGATACTGTCAGGGTTTTTTTACATCATTTTTGGTACCTAACAGTCGAGTTTATATCCTAGGTTAAAAGTATGTCCTCGCCTGAAAGTAGCCGTTCGAACGGGGTGGAATTAAAGCAGGAGATTATTATCGTGGTTATTTATTCTATTTAGTTAGCAGTTAGCAGTTAGCAGCTGGACTTAGCTCTGCTAAGTGCAGGCTTGGGGTTTCCCTAGGAGTGGTCTACAACTTAATAATGCATTTTTATTTATCAAGGATAATGGGATGAAGATTGGATTAAGCACTGGTTTAATCGCGTTGATGTTAGCACTTCCAGCATCGGCGAGTTGGATGCTCGATAATAAGGACTCAACACTAAAATTTGTGTCTACGAAAAAAAATGCCGTCAGTGAGGTGCATCATTTTAACGCAATGTCTGGTTCGATCAGCGATGATGGCAAAGCAACCCTCATCCTGGACTTGAGTAGTGTCGAAACCAATATAGCGATTCGAAATGAGCGAATGAAAACCATGCTGTTTGAGGTGGCGAACTTCAAAGATGCAACGATCACTACTGTTGTCAATATGAGCGAACTTGATGGCTCTGATATTGGCGGTATCTACACCACAACAGACGATGTTACCGTGGACTTGCACGGTAAACAAAAAACGTATGCTGCGAATCTTACCGTCATGAAATTGTCAGAACATAAGTTAACCGTTGTCTCAAACAGTCCAATTATTTTGAACGCGGCTGATTTTGGTTTGGAAGCGGGTATCGAAAAACTAAGAGAAGTGGCGGGTCTGCCGTCTATTAATTCGTCTGTCCCGATTACTTTTATTTTGGTCTTTGATCATAAATAAGCAATACCTCAGCTGGCATCACCTAAACGCTCCTTTGGAGCATTTAGGTGATTAGACCTCGAACTTAGGCATGGCCATTCTGATACCCCTGAGTCATATTCACACTGATCAGCTCTACGTTAATAATAACTGTGTCAATAACTTATCTTCAATCCTGGATTGATAGGTATTAGCTATTCTATCTATCACATAATCCCATTATATTTTGTTTTTGGCTTTCTCTATCCTGTAGTTCTATGATCGGAGTGAGAAAATGACAATGAATACACGAGCATTAATTGTAGAAGGTGGCGCAATGCGAGGCATATTTGCCAGTGGCGTCCTTGATGCCTTTATGGAAGACAATTATATGCCTTTCGATTTTGCTATTGGGGTGTCGGCCGGCGCATCAAATTTGGTGGGCTACTTGTCGCAAGCACCTGAGCGGAGTTTTGATGTCATTACCAAAATGGCCACAAATAAACGTTTTTTTAATCCTACGCGTTTTGCAAAAGGTGGCGATCTTGTTGATGTGAAATGGCTATGGGAGGAATCGAATCAGCGTTACCCACTTGATTGTGAGGCGTTGTTCTCAAGTATTCCAATGTTTGCAGCTGTTACCAGCATTGACAATGGGTTGGCTGACTATTATCGAGTGGAGCCTCATTCCTTAGCGAACATTATTGAAGCGACGACAGCACTCCCTCTTGCTTATCGCCGTCCCCCTTGTTTTTCCGGTGGCTGTTATACCGATGGTGGTGTGGCAGATTCTATTCCTGTTCGAGAGGCGTATCGTCGTGGAGCCCGAGACATTACCGTGATTTTGTCTCACCCACTAAGCTATGAAATGAAAACCAGTAAATATTCTTGGCTTATTAAGATACTGTTGAACAAATATCCTAATATCGCTGAAGCAATGAAAGTTCGTTCAGACAATTATAATCAGTCACTCGATTTCATTCGACACCCTCCAAAAGACGCCACGATCAGGGTGATCGCCCCTCCTGAAAACTTTGCAGTGAAACGATTAACGATGAATCAAGAGATTTTGAAACAAGGCTATCAAATGGGACGAATGGCGGGAGAGGAACATCTATTGATTCGCCAAGGCCGGTATGGTCTGCATGAAGAAAACTGCCATTTTTGTTTTTGAACCAAACCGAACAACACAGTAAACGACGTGGTTCAAATATGATGTGCTAACTATCGATGCGTCATTTCTTGGGTAGATTAAGGCGCTAAATTTTAAAGTAAGCCAGTTTATGTGATAAATCTTCAGATGCTTGAGCCATTGTTTGAGATTGTTCCGCTAGATTCTGGCTGGTTTGTTTTATCTCATTGGTCGACATATTTACGACGCTCACATTTTCATTGACGTCATTAGCGACGATGCCTTGCTGTTCAGCGGCGGCGGCAATTTGTGTCACCATATCGTACGTTTTATTTAAACTGTTTACAGCATCATTGAGCTGCGCTTGCGTTTGTGTGGCGAGTTGCACACTGTGTGTGACCTTATTTTGATTGGTTGCCATGACACCAAGAACACGAGTGGTGCGCTTGTTGAGTTCATCAATTGTCCGTTGGACCTGAGACGTTGACTCTTGGGTCCGACTGGCGAGGTTTCTCACTTCATCAGCGACGACAGCAAACCCTCGGCCTTTTTCACCGGCTCTCGCAGCTTCTATCGCGGCGTTGAGTGCGAGCAGATTCGTTTGCTCTGATACTTCAGTAATGACATTGACCACATGACTAATATCGGCGACGCCTTTTTGAAGTGTTTCCATCAAGGTATGCGTATCGGTGATGTCGTCTGAGATTGATCCGATATTATCCAATGTGTGGGCCATACTACGACTTCCATTATTAGCTAACGTTTTGCTTGTTTCTGTCGTTTGGGAGGTCCTTTCGGCATTTTCTGCAATATCTTGAATTGTGGACGACATTTCATTCATTGCGGTTGCAAGTAATTCAAGCTGTTGATTTTGCGACTCTATGCTGGTGGCCGTTTCTTCACTGGTTGCGGCGATGGAGGATGAAAGCTGCTCTGAATGATGGGCCGATGTTTTCGCCACAGAGATTGTGTCGCGAAGGGCTACCATCATCCGCTGTATTTGATTACTTAAAACCCCTAGCTCATCTTGTCTGTTTGTTTCTAGGGATTGGGTTAAGTCCCCATCTGCGATGTTATGTACGCTTTTTACTAAGGACTCGATGGGTAGAATGATGTTTCGAGCGATAGCGCCACAGATCAGAACGAGAAAGAGAGCAGCAATACCGTCAATCACCAACTCTTTGATCACTGAGGATCTAAACTCATCGTCAATATCAGAAAGAGGCACGCCAGTCCCAATGATCCAATCCCATTGGGGGATATAAATCACGTAAGTGATCTTCTCAGATTCTGTACCTTGTTTATCTTTCCAGAAATATTGTACAAAGCCTTGTCCCTCAGAGACGGCAAGGTTGATCAGTTGCTGCATAAAAGGCTGACCGCGGGCATCCGTGATCCCTGATGTGTTGATACCTTCATAGTGAGGTTGTGTGGGGTGCATAACGATATTCTGGCTAGCGTTGGCCACCCAGAAGTAATTGCCTTGTTCATATTTCAGCTGACGTATGGCAGCCAGTGCCTGTTCTTGCGCCTCCAGTGTTCCTGCTCCGTTCTCCAGACCGATGTAATGATGGACGAGTGTTTTTACTATCTCGATATTGGTGCGAATCCCATTTTTTCGATGTTCATAGTTTTGTTGTTTTTGTACCGTGAGATTAAACACACCAATGGAAAAAAGAATCATCACCGCAATAATAACGATGAACTGAAGTTTGGTACGGATAGACAAGCTGTTGAGATTCACTTAAACGTCCTTTGAAGGGGGCTTTGAGTTCTAAATTGAGCTCGGTTTATTGTTGAATCTTTGTCGGCAAATGGATGAAAACATTGATACCCAGAATTGATTAACTATGAATAAAGTGAATACATGGAGGGGTGAACTGAGGGGGTGTCGAAGGGGTTGCTGGGTGCTATTGATCGTGGTGATGCATTGGTGTTAGTTGTTCGTTTATTGTATGCAAGCCTATTGGCTGGTATTGAAACATCTCGAACGTCATGGTGAGATTCGAGATGTCCTCATTGTATAAATGGTAATGCGGTGATGCTGCGTTGTGATCGACAGATTGACTCGAACGCAGTGCGGTGTCTAAGAGGTTTCACTACACGAATCGTCACTACAAGACTCATCGATACAGCATTCGTCTTGTAAAAACCCAATGACGCCTTCTAGATGCTCATATTGGGCAACACAATATAATGTGCGTCCCTCTCGGCGCTGCGTGAGCAAGTTAGCAGAGGTGAGACTTGAAATATGATGCGATAAGGTTGAACCTGGGATGTCGAGTCGATCTTGAATCTCACCTACCGGTATACCTTGATGGCCTGCACGCACTACTTGGCGGTATATTGCTAATCGTGTGACGTGGCCAAGCTCTTTTAGTGCTTTTGCTGCAGTGGTGATTTGCATAGAGTTTCTCCCATTTTCTGTATTTCGATAATAATGGAAATTACTGGGAGTCTCTAGCTTTTTTTAAGGTTTCAAAGAGCCTATCGAGGATTGGGTAGGCCATGGGAATCACGACATACAACCCAAGAGCAAATAGCATGGACCCAAATAAGTCTATAGGCCGATGCATACCAAGCCATAAACGGCTCATCGCAACACTAGACGCCCAAGCTAAAGTCAATGCCGCCAAAGTATAATGACCATTTCTTACAAACAAACCACCAAAAAACAGCACACAAATTGAAGCAAAAATAGTGTGCCCAGAAGGGAAGGAATAATCAGTTTCACCCATCCAATGTTTGGTTCTCCAGTGACTGACTTGTTGCGATGTTTGTTCGATGGCTTGATTCTTCTCTTTTACGCTGAGGTCATAAAAGCCTTCCGGAGAATGTACGATATGCTGCTCCGCCAGTAGTTCCGTGTAGGGACGTGGGCTCTGTGTAACGTCTTTTAACAGTGATTTAGCAGCAAAACTTAATACCAGAAGTAACCCTAATTGGACAAGAAGAGACAACTTATTTGGTGCCTTTTTTACGACCCATGCCGCTGTTGTCATGAAGACCACTAAGGTAATTAAGAAGCCTTGATGTCCGGCCGAATAAGTAAGGTACTGCATCGCCGCGCCAGTAACATCACTGACGTCGCTACTTAATACGAACGGATAAAATATTAACGTTAACAGAAAGGTAATCGTAGCGAATACGGAGAGGCAAAGCATGCCGGAAATTTTGGTATCTGAGGTTGAAATATGTGGCATGGTATCCGTCTACTGAATTTTTTCAGCAGGCATCATAAGGGATTATTACCTTATTTCTAACAGAGCAATGTCATAATGTGACATTGTGCAAATGCCAATATCAATTAGTTGTAAAATGCTCACTTAATGCTGAGCGACGATTCTGCCCTGGGCTGTAGCCATCCATAGGCACGGTGTGTTCGTAACCTTGCAGAATAAATCGCTGTGGGGGAAGCGCTGGTGTAATACGTCGTAATTGAGGTGAGCGTGGCGTTCCTACTTTTTCGTAGACCCAAGAACCGCTGCCGGTTTTGAGTTTGATAATGCGGCCATCGAATTCATATTGAGTCGCGATAAGCCGATGATTTCGCTGCACGCCACTTGAAGCAAACGTCAGAATCTCGGTGCTTTGCTTGGGGGCACCAATCTCAATCCAGTTGCCGTAGACACGTGATGGCGCGACATGATTTTGATGGCTGGTGTAAAAAGTGACACCAAGTACTGAGGCAAGGATAATAGAAACCAATAAGATGATGACGAGAACTAGGCTATCGTTTGTCGTTGATTGTTTTCTGCGACGTGACGTCATTCAGTATTCCTTTTTTAGCTCTTAGGATGATATCGACCATCTGGGCGCATACTTGAGCTTACGTTGCTTTGTTTATTTGCTGTAGCCTTGGGTTGTAACAGTTTGTGGTTTGCGATCTCAAACGTTCACCGTCGCATTTATAGAGCCTGTTAATACAAGGTTTATGTTAACTAATAGCAACGTTTTGTTGATAGGGCTGAAACAGCTGATTCACGTTAACGCTAGCGTTTAGCCTTGCAGCTAATAGATATAAACCACCAATTTTTCTGTGTAAAAATAAAGCGTCAGCAGGGGGCGTGTGCCAATAGTCTTTTTCCATACTCAACACGGTACCTGCATCGCTGAGGCGCTGAGCTAGGTTACTGCTGCCAAAGTTATAATGCCCAGCTTGTTTTAGCGGTTCACAGGCAAGCCTAACTAAATCGAAAATGGCGGCTTTTTGGTCAGGAAGAATGTCTTGGTTAAAGAAACCGATTTGAGTCAGTGCGTGGCCTAGTGCGTCATCATCATCGTTAAGGATGGCTGAAAATGCGAGCTGGTAACCTTGGCTTATTTGCTCGTTGTAGCTGCGTGTCGCACCGAAGTCGAGTAGCACCACTTTCTTCTCCGCAGCGTTATAAAGAAAATTGGCGAAGTTTGGGTCCGTTTGCACCAACTTAAACTCAAATATTTCTTTAAACAACAAACTCAGTAGCAAGTGAACCACACGATTTCGTGTTTCTTGATCGGCATTAATTAGGGATTCAATAGGGTCACCAGACACATAAGTCATGGCAAGAACACTGTCAGTGGTGATGTCGGGAATGACCATTGGCAGAATAAAATCATCACTGCCGTCTAAATGAGTGCGATAGCGATTGAGCAGGGATGCCTCAAGCAAGTAGTCGGCCTCCGCATGAAGCTGCAGCTTTGCCTCTTCTAGCAACCCTTGGTAATTAACACCCTTAGGGATTAATCCAACGACATTAAGTAGCGTCCCAACGTTATCCACATCGCTATCGATGCTTGTTTTTATACCGGGATACTGAACCTTAATGGCAAGTTTGGTGCCCTCTTCAGAGTGAGCTTGATGGACTTGGCCAATAGAGGCACTGGCAATAGGTTTAAAATTGAATTCGATAAAGTGGCTTTTCCAACCAGAGCCGAGTTCTTGGCTCATGACATTCGCGAGCTGTTTTGAAGGCATCGGTGACCCGTCGGAGCGCAGCCTAGCGAGGATCTGTGCAAGTTCGGGGCTGATGAGATCGCCTGCGTCCATGGACATGAGTTGACCCACCTTCATTGCTGCGCCTCGTAAATGCGCAAGTTGGTCGGCAACGCGTTTGACATTGTTAGGCGTGAGCAGCAGGTCTTTCTTGGTGGGGCGTTTACCCTGTGCGAATTGCTTGGCACCTTCTGTCACCATCGCACCTGTAACTCGGGTCGCCAAAGAGGCAAGCTTGCCAAATCGAGTTAGGCGACTAGTTGGAACCTTACTTTCGTTGTAGGCCATAGGATTACTCCGATATCGAAATCAGTCATTAAGTGATGCAATATGAGAAGTGATGGTCGTGAACACGACGTGTGAGATACCACAATATCAACTTCCAGCGGGCTGTTGCGTTAAACGTATCTATAATCTTATACCGATTGAGCGCCACAATTGATCAATGACTTGTTTTACGTCAAATAGTGCGGTAAAACCATGTTTTTACGTTACATAATTGATCAAGGAAGTCCCATGATAAAAGAAAATACCTATTTTGATGGTGGAGTGAAGTCCCTCGGTTTTACCCAAGCTGATGGTGACAGCAGTGTCGGGGTTATGGTTGCTGGTGCCTATACATTTGGTACGGGCGCACCAGAAAAAATGAGTGTGATTAAAGGTGCTTTGACGATCAAGCGCACCACTGATGCAGTTTGGGTAACGTTTAGCGCTGGTGAAAGCTTTGATGTTGAGGGTGATTCAAGCTTTGACGTACAAGTTGACACGCCAACTGCATACCTGTGTGAATATTTATAGATTTTGCTGTGAGCATGATTTAAGCACTAAGGCCTTGTGAGAATGGACTTCGAGCACTGTGCTAAGTGAAAATAACACATCGACAAATTCGTCGATGCGTGACACAAAGGCAGTGGATAAGGTGTCTAAGTGAACCGTTCGATTGAGAACGGTTTTGTTTTTTTAACGCAATGTTCGGTACTTGCTTGCAAGTGAATGGACTGCAAGTGAACGGGTTGTAAACAACTGAGAAACAATGGATTAGTAGGTTTCAAAGACGCCAGAGTTATAGTCTTCAATGGCTTGCTGAATTTCTTTGGTACTGTTCATCACAAACGGGCCATAGTGAACAATCGGTTCATTGATAGGTTCTCCTGCAAAAACCAATACCCTTGCATCATCGAGCGCTTCTAATGCCAATACCTCTCCCATAGACAACAGCGCCAATTCTCCTTGTTTTATTGTTTGACCCGCGATAACACTATTTCCGTGGTATGAGTACACCATGACATTGTAATGTTCGGGTACGGTTAAATGCGTCTGCTGGCCTGGTTTTGCGTGCCAATCTGCGACGGTTAAAGGGACACCTGTTTTGTGTAAAGGGCCACTGACTGCGATGTCATTGACGCGAATGTCTCCGGCGATGACTCGCAATAATCCCACCTGTTCATCGTTGAATTCAGTGATCGTCTCTGGTTGAAAGTCATGGTATTGCGCCGCGAGCATTTTATTTTTTGCTGGTTGGTTTATCCAAATCTGGAAGCCATGTAAGGCGCCTTCCTCCATGACTGGCATCTCGCTATGGATTACGCCTCGACCTGCGGCCATCCATTGTGCGCCTCCAGAGCGAAGTTCCCCTACATTGCCCATGTGGTCACGGTGCTGAAAGTGTCCTTGTCGCATGTAAGTCAACGTTTCGATACCGCGGTGAGGATGAGGTGGAAAGCCTCCAATGTAGTCTTTCTTGTCGTCTGAGCGAAGCTCATCGACCATGAGAAAAGGCGAGAAAGCCGGGTTGTCAAATCCATGAACGCGACGAATTTTCACACCATCGCCATCGGATGTGGCGTGGGATGGAACGATTTGTTGAACGCTTCTGTGTATGGTCATAATACGTATCCTTGGCAGCGTCATACGCATAAACATGCTTCATGCGATATCCGCTCGATATAGGTTGCCTCATACTATAAAGCTCAGTGGAAAGGGGTTGCAGGCGTAACAAGCGATGAAGTCGTTCGAAGAATTTGAATGATGGGTGAGTGGTGTTAATACGAGGTGGTTTTTACGGTGCAGGCTGGCTCAGTATGGTATTTGTTGTTGAGCTGAGTATAATGGCAACCGTTTGCTTCGTATAACCCCAATAATATGGTTTGGGGGTCTCTACCAGTACCCGAATAGTGCTGATTACGAAGAGTTAAGATCACAGTTGTGCGCTGACTCTTTGTATTGGTAATGAATTTGGTATTGCTCTTCAAGTCTCTACACGATTATTGTTTTTGTTGAAACTGTTTGTCTAAAAGCGGTTCGTTTGAAAACAATGCCTATGAAAATAGTGTGTATGAAAACAAGGCGCGCGAAATCATTGATGATGAATCAAGGGCAAGAATAGCCCCATGATTCGCCTTCAACGGGTTTATGGCACCCATGTTGAGACCAAAGGCTTTCGAAAAAGTCACGAATTCCTCCCATACTAAGACTAAGTGCACCCACAATATGAACGATTAAGGTGGAATATGAACGCATTTATTCAAGGTCTTCCCAAGGTAGAGCTACATTTACATATCGAAGGCTCACTCGAGCCTGAATTGTTGTTTGAGCTGGCTCAGCGCAACAATATTGATTTACCTTACTCGTCTCCAGAGGCGCTCCGTACCGCCTATGAATTTGACGATCTACAGTCGTTTTTGGATATTTATTATCAAGGCGCGAATGCACTCATTACGGAACAGGACTTCTACGATCTAACATGGGCCTACTTGTTACGTTGTCAGACGGATAATGTGATACACACTGAGATATTTTTCGACCCACAAACGCATACTGAACGCGGTATTGCGTTTGAGACGGTGATTAATGGTATCGACCGAGCGCTGCAAGATGGTAAACAGAAATTGTCGATTTCATCTCACCTCATCATGTGTTTTCTACGTCACTTGCCCGAATCATCGGCCATTGATACTTTGCAATTGGCCTTGCCCTACAAAAACAAAATTATCGCCGTAGGGCTGGATTCATCAGAAGACGGTCATCCTCCGGAAAAATTTAAGCAGGTTTTTTTGCAAGCGAGAAACGAAGGGTTTTTAACAGTAGCCCATGCCGGTGAAGAAGGACCAGCACAGAATATTGTCGACGCTATTGAATTATTAGGGGTGAGCCGTGTAGACCATGGCGTACGCTGCATTGACGACCCTGCCTTAATCCAACAACTTATCGCGACTAAGATACCGCTGACGGTCTGCCCATTATCGAATATCAAGCTGCGAGTTTTTGATACGATGTCTGAGCATAACATTGTCGAGTTATTACGAAAGGGCGTATCGGTGACGATTAACTCTGATGACCCAGCGTATTTTGGTGGTTACATGAATGACAATTTTTATGCCGTCAGTATGGCTCATGACATGACAAAACAAGAGCTAGCTCAGTTCACGTTGAACGCGATCGAGGCGAGTTTTATCGGTGAACCACTTAAACAGGCTTATCAAAAACAAGTTCAAGATTACCTAGCGCAAGGGGAGTGATGTGGGCATCCGACGACGAGTGGGTGGTGTTGGTTGGTTCCAAGCGCGCTTGAGGATAAATCCACTATAATGATGAAGTCGTCATCCCTGAAGGTGGCAGCCTCTAAAAAAGGAATGACGACTTTTCGTTGATCAAGTCTATGCCTAGACATGAGCAACGAGTATGACGTTCGAAAGGTGGGTGATTCAATTTGTTCGTACTGTTTCCTGTGTTTTTTATTAGTAACTGTGAAAAACGTCAAATTTGATATGTCAGCTTAACGTATTAGGTCTTAAATACGCATTAGCACTTAGATACGAATTAGTGCTTAGATACGCATTAGCACTTAAATTAAATATGCCCTCATTCTTAAACCCACATTAGACCTTCAACACAGATAGTGAACCTTACGCTGCTCGCTTTTTGCTTTTTTCATCTCCTCAGCAAGTGTCAAATCAGAGAATTGTCTCAACAAATCACAAAAATTGGCTTCTAGGCACTATGCTAGGTAGAGGATGGCAAAGTTGCTAGATACAAAGAAGAGACTACTGATGGAGGCGTTAGCGTCGTCGAGTTGGGCGTTAAAGATGCCCGATCTTACATCAATTGGCTAAACATAAAATGTTGAACGCAAGACACTTGATGAGCTTGAGGAGTTGATATGAAAAAATATGGAGCCTTGCTCTGTTTATTTGTTCCTATGTTGTCATGGTCAATGAACCGCGCTTGGGAAGAAGTTACCGTACCGAGTGAAGGTGAATCTAACTCAATAGGTAGCTATGCGAATGGCTGCCTTGCTGGTGGAGCGGAGCTTGCTCCGACGGGAACAGGGTACCAAGTTATACGCACGCAGCGAAATCGCTATTATGGGCATGTCGACATGATCGACTATCTAACATCGCTGGCCATCCAAGTCGACGGACTCGGGATCGGGCGGATTTTAGTCGGAGATATTGCGATGCCACGTGGCGGTCGATTTGCCTCTGGGCATGCAAGCCATCAGACGGGGTTAGATGCAGATATCTGGTTACGCCTACCTGATGAGCCTTTGAGCCCAGAGCAGCTGTCTACTCCTAAGGCGTATTCGGTTGTTGACCTTAAAAGTTATCAAATTGAAAAAGAAAAATGGACAGACAGCCATGCATTGCTGATCCAGACAGCAGCAGTCGATGACCGTGTGGCTCGGATTTTTGTGCATCCAGTCATAAAGCAACAATTGTGCGACACCGAATGGACTGACCGAGACTGGTTACGAAAAGTACGTCCATGGTGGGGACACTATTCTCATTTTCATGTACGTCTGCATTGCCCTGAAGGCGACACTCAGTGCGTAGCACAATCACCACCGCCAAAAGGTGATGGATGCGGCTCTGAACTGGCCTCATGGAAGCCTAATCCCTACGTTGCACCTAAGCCAAAAGCGAAGGTAGCAAAGACGCTAGAGACCCCGAAAAAGAAACCGGCCAAACCCAAATACAGCGAATGCGTTGCGTTATTGAATCAACAATAACGCCGCGAGTGCACTGGATTATCCGGTTCGTTGGAACGACACCTAGAACCGTGAAACGGGTGACTTTGTTCACTCTGTAGTAGCGGGTCATGTCAACAAGTCTAACCGGTTGACTAAGCGCGGTTACTGAACGCGATACTCGATGGTGACCTGATTGCCATCAATGTGTACATTGGTAATGTCACCATCGATGGTTAGCTTGGTATTAAAGAGGCGTTGATCGACAGCCATGATATGCGACGAGCCTTTTAATGACGGCAGATGATGATTGGGGTTGATATGCAAAAGTTTGCAAAATCGTTCGATAAAGGGCGCATCCAAAGGGTGCTGGCCATTCAAACGATTTGATAGCTCAACCTGACTGATACTTAAGCGTTTAGCGACTTCCATCTGAGTGATATGCATCTTTGCTTTCTGTGACATCCAGACCTCATAGAGCGCGTCTGTATCTTGTTGTGTATAGTTCATCATGTGTTTAACCCCTGCGATTATCAAGAAGATGTAAGCCTCTTCATTTATTGCGCCGTATTCAACAGCAAACGACTTCCTCTGTTGTCAGTGTAGAGAAAGGCAGGTAAGGGCCATGTAGTGCTAATGACAATTTATCGCAAATTCACGCTAACTTGAGATGCTCTCCTCAATTAGTGGCGCGTATTATATGCGCCTAAAACCATGCCTTACTAAGGCATGGTTTGTATTGAATTTGTGGTATGAGACGCGATACATACGGCTTAGCTTGGGCTGGATACCTCGTCAACTAAATACAGAATGGACTGATAGGGTATACCGCTGTGGTGGGCTAATCCTATCTCACAGGTGATGCTGTTACTAAACCCGCGCTGGCAATTAGATGGCACCTGTGATTTTAACGGCGCAACGGCCGCTTGGTTCAATTCTGGTGTTGTGAACCCTTTGTCACCGGCCCAGCCGCAACATTGAATATGTTCTGGAACAATGACGGAGTCGGCGCACTGCTTAGCAAGAGCAAGCATGGTCTGTTCTAGGCCCATTCGACGTGAGCTGCAGGTAATATGCAACATGACGGGTTCGTTGATAGGTGATAAAGATAAATGATCTAAAAGGTAGCGACTGACAAAACCAACGGGTTCACTAATGTCGAGTGGTTTGGAAAAATGCTCAATACTGCGTTTTGCGCAAGGACTGGTATCCATCAAAACCGGGTAGCGACCTTGTTGACTGGCGTGCCAAAGTACATCTTCAAGTTCGGATGCCTTTTTTGTGGCTATCTCAATCATCCCCTTACTGTCGTAGGGCATACCACAGCATTGGTCGGCAAGCTCTGGCGGGATGATTACCTCATATCCGGCCTTGCTTATTAGTGACAGCGTCACCTCTGTAAGAGGGCGCTGATCGAATGCATTGGGTTGTGCTGACATATTGCGGCTTGCACAAGAAGGAAGGTAAACCACTTTTTTATCCGACTTCGTATGCGAGTTGAGTTGATATGAGGTGGTTGCCGCGCGATTAAAACGTTTACCGTTTGGGGTTTCAGCTAACCAAACTGGTGTGCGTTGCTTGGTCACGGCTCGTAATCCATCGGATAGTTTTTCAACCCGTTCACCACCGAGTATATTCTTGGCGACCGCGCCACTTTTTAACCCGAAGCGCGCAATGGAAGCTGTGGTTGAGAAATGCTCGGCTGTCCATTTGGCAACGGGTTGGAAATTTTTGTATTGAGCAGAACGAAGCTTTTTAACCAGATCACCAGTGTTGATACCAACCGGACATCGGTCCGCGCACAAGCCAGTAGCGGCGCATGTGTCCAGCCCTTGATATTCAAAGACCGACTTTAGCTCGTCAGTACTCATTGTCGACGCGACGTTATCGATAGATGCGCGTTCTCTGCGCTGTATTTCACGGTATAAGACAATACGCTGACGTGGGGAAAGGGTCAGTGTCCGTGATGGGCAAACGGGTTCGCAAAAACCGCATTCAATGCAACGATCAATCAGATCATCGGCAGCTGGCATTGGCTTTAGATTTTCGATGTGAGAATTTGGGTTATCGTTAATAATCACCCCTGGGTTGAGCAAGCGATCAGGATCAAATAGCGCTTTAATTTTTTGCATTAATGCGTACCCGTCATGACCCCACTCAAGTTCGACATAAGGTGCCATGTTACGACCGGTGCCATGCTCGGCTTTCAAAGAACCTTGGTATTTGACGGCAACGAGTTCGGCTACGTCATCCATGAATTGACCGTAGCGACTCACCTCGTCTTGGCTATCAAACCCTTGGGTAAAAACAAAATGCAGATTTCCTTCTAACGCGTGCCCAAAAATAATGGCCTCGCTATATTGGTAGCGGTCAAATAGCGCTTGGAGATCGCGAACCCCAGCTGCGAGGTTTTCAACAGGGAACGCGACATCTTCAATAATGACGGTCGTACCGACTTCTCGTACCGCGCCGACTGCGGGAAACATGCCTTTTCTGATCCCCCAGAGCGTGGATACGGTGGCTGGATCTGTGGTGAAAGGTACCGACTCGATAATTGAGAAATCGGATAGCGAATCCATCACGATGCTGGTGGATTGATCCAGTGAATGTTGGCAAGAGGCATGAACCTCGACAAGCAGCGCGGCGGCTTCAATATCTAAATGTTGGATAAAATCAGGCATGCCAGGTTTGTCGGCAACGGATCGGAGTGATCGACCATCCATCATTTCAACAGCGGCAACTGGCGTTTCTGTAAGCTTGGTCACCGCTTGACTGGCTTCTTCTATGGTAGAGAAAGTGAGCAACGTTGAGGATTTGAATTCATGTTCAACAACGGTGTGGTAGGTGATATCGGCAATAAAACCGAGAGTTCCTTCGGATCCGATCATTAGGTGCTCAAGGATTTCGATGGGATCGGTGAAATCGACTAAGGCATTTAGGGCATAACCTGTGGTGTTTTTTAAGCGATATTTATGCGTAATCTTTTGGGATAAGGTGGAATCAGCTTGCGTCGCTTGCGCCAGTTGCATGAGCCCCGCGAGAATATCAGGCCGAGCGTGCTTAAAGGCCTCAATACTGTCATTATCAGCGGTATTGAGCGTTGTTCCATCGGCGAAAACAATCGTCATACTATCGACGGTTTTGTAAGAGTTCTGCGCTGTCCCACAGCACATTCCACTCGCGTTATTCGCGGCGATCCCCCCGATCTTACAGGTATTAATCGATGCTGGATCGGGGCCAATTTTTCTTTTGTAGGGTAACAAATATCGGTTGGCATCCGCGCCAATTACCCCCGGTTGTAGGCGTATTTTATGTCCATTGTCCAAGATATCGTGATCACGCCAGTCATCGGTTAGTGTAATGAGGACGGAGTTAGAGACGGCTTGACCAGATAAACTGGTACCCGCTGCTCGAAAGGTAAAATGCACACCAAGGAGTGCGCATTGTTGAATGGTAAAGATGACCTCTTCTAAGCTGTTGAGACGCAGTACAATTCTTGGCACCAGGCGATAAAAACTGGCGTCAGTACCGTAAGCTAAGCGTTCAGGTTCACCGCTAATAATGCGCTCTGATGATATGCGTGTCGCAAGCGTGTGTTGCAGTTTCTCATAGCATTCAATGCTTGGGCTTTTTTCAGTGTGAGTCATTGATCGTGTCCTTACGGTTCATTCGTGACCGTCTATTCAATACGGTTTATTCATCTTCCAGAAAAATAACGATGAGTTGGCTGGGGCCATGTGCACCATAGGCCAGCGTTTGTTGGATATCGGCCGTCTTTGATGGGCCAGAAATTAACAACGCGTTGGTTGGCATGTAATGACTCCATTCTCCTTTTGCTATCGCTTGCGGGAAATTAGCGAATAATGCTGATTTTTTTATCACGGCAATGTGGCATGGTGGGATCAGCGAGAGTGTTCTTGGTTCATGCTCGGTTGGCCATAAGATTAAGGCACCAGTATCAGCAATTCCACCGAATGTGTGTGTGATACCCGCGTCAATTTGGTCAAAAAGTTTGCTTTTCCATTCTTCGATCTTGTCAGAAAACTCAGTGACTTGAATTTGAGAGGTGGCGTCATGGAACGCCTCTATATATTCGCCAGCTGTGCCAATAGCGACGTTATTCAGCTGATACTCTTCAACTGTTTGGCGCAGCGTTGCGACAAGAGAAGCACGCGTTGTGATTTTTACATCAGTATGGTTGGCGGTCATCATGCCAATAAAGCGCTCGGTGTAATCGTCCGGCGTTAGGTTAGGGTCACTTCCCCAAGGCAAATAAGCGCCGTTGTGCGGCGATGAATTCGAGCTGCGGGGTGCATTTTTGAGGCGGTCGAGGATGCGTTCTTTGGTTTGTCGAGTGTTCATAACTGTCGCCTCAATGTGATGATTTATCGGACTTAAGCCTGCGCGACTTAAGTTGTTGATGTAAGGTTTGAGCGGCTGGTTTTGGACTCGTGCGGCATTGGGTCCATGCTCCGAGTTTGTTTGGCACCATATGTTGAAGCTTGGTGGCGAGATAGGTCGCCGAATGATAGAGGCTTGGTGAAGATGCCGCGACCGCAAAGCTCTTCATTAACGCGGCTTCAAGTACACTGTGCGCTGAATTTTGCCCATTTAAAGGTGCGTTGCCATCGCTGGTGGGTTGCTTCGCTTCTTTTCTTAATCGTAACAGCATCTCTGGGATTGGTATTTTAACCGGGCATACCTCACCACAAGCGCCGCAGAGACTGGAGGCGGTCACGAGGTCCTTCGTTTTATCTAAGCCGAGTAGATGTGGAGAAATAATCTTTCCAATGGGGCCTGGGTAAACGGTGCCATAAGCGTGCCCGCCGATTTTTGTATAGACCGGGCAGTGATTCATGCACGCGCCACAACGGATACATTGTAGTGTCTTACGAAGTTCTTCATCTTGGTATGCCTGACTGCGTCCGTTGTCGAGCAGTACTAGGTGGACTTCTTCAGGGCCATCTTTCTCGCCCGGTTTTCTAGGTGAGCTGATCATATTAAAATAGGTCGTGATCGCTTGGCCTGTGGCACTGCGTGTGAGTGCACTGTATAACGGAGGCACATCTGATAAGAACTCCACCACTTTCTCTATGCCAGTAATCGCGATATGGACATTAGGCACAGTGGTCGACATTCGCCCGTTGCCCTCGTTTTCGACCAAGCAAAGTGTCCCAGTCTCTGCGACAGCAAAGTTCACACCGGATAAGCCAATATCGGCTTCAAAGAATTTTTTCCTGAGCCTTGTGCGGCCTGTTTGAATAAGGCTGTCCACATCATCTGTCGGCGTGAAGTTATCCAAGTGTGCCTCGAAGGTGTCGCTGACCTCTTGTTTATTTTTGTGAATCGCCGGCATGATGATATGTGAGGGTTTATCGCCATCAAGTTGAACGATGTATTCACCCATGTCGCTCTCTAAGCAGCTAATACCGAGTTTTTCCATCGCATGGTTCATCTCAATCTCTTCACTGACCATCGACTTGCCTTTGATGATCTGTTTCGCATTATGCTGTTTTGCAATACTTGCGATGAGTGCGTTAGCTTGAGCTGGTGTGTCGGCCCAATGCACTTGAATGCCGTTTCTATAACAGTTGAACTCAAGTTGCTCGAGTAACTCAGGGAGCTTACTTAGGCAACGTTGACGGATGGATTCGGCAATGTCTCGAATACGTGCTTCTTCTTGTGGATCGTTAAAGGCTGCTTGCCGCTTCTCTCGTAAGTAATCCATCGCGCCACGAAAATTAGCACGCAATTGCGTATCAGCAAGGGCGTCTTTGGCCTGCTGGTGAAAGTGCTGTGGGTTTTGGCTCATGAGTCTCTCTCCTGCGTGCGTTCTAATAAGAAAGAAGCAAGGTGACGCCCTTTAATTGGTTTATTTTGGTATTCAAAGGCGCCATTGATGTTGAGCAGGCAACCCCAATCTGCGCTGACGAATGTCTCGGATTGTGTATTTTCAATGTGGCGAGTTTTGTCCTCTACCATGGCTTGAGAAATGTCGGGGTGCCGGACTGAAAAGCTGCCACCAAAACCACAGCATTCACTTTCGTAATCTTGTTGCCGTAATTCCACCTGTGATAACTGGCTCAATAATTGTGTGGCGGTGACATGCACGTTCATCTCTCTTCGTGCTGCACAAGAGGTATGCATAACGACGGAGGTTGCCTGTCCGGTATCTGTGAGCTTGACGCGGCATACATTGACCAAAAACTCGGTCAGTTCGAACACCCGCTCACAAAATGTGTTTACGCGTTGCTCACTAACATCTCCGCGAAAGAGCCGTGAATAATGGTGATGCATCATACCCCCACAAGATCCCGATAAGACAATCACGGGGATATTGTCAGGGAACAGATCCATTTGACTTTGAGCAACACGCTTGGCTTCCTTTTCGTAGCCAGAGGTATAGGCAGGTTGTCCACAGCACGTTTGCTTTTCAATAAAGATGACGTCGATATTTTGCTGTTCAAGCAACGTAATGGCGTCAAGTCCAGCGTCTGGGTCAAAGATGTCGACAAGACAAGTCGCATAGAAATACACTTTTGTCGGCTTTGGTGGATAAATGCGCATGGTAATAGCTCCAGCTTCACTGCCTATTTCGATAGGCTTATTTTGTTATAGACCATAGTTAACGTTATGAAAAATAAACAGACCTAACGTATTTAAACAACATGCCCCGTCAGCGTAAACCGTACCGGAACACGGTGCCAATGGGGTGAGTTTCACTGCTCGATAGCCCGTTTCAGTTCTTCTATCGTCCAAATCGCTTGTTCATGTTCGAGTTGCCTTCATCAGTAAGTAGGCTTGTAATGAATTTGTTAGCGTTGTGTGAACTTAACGCTTCCCTTTTTATGAATACAGAGAAATAATGAAAATGATTATTTCCAAAAATGACATAATATGATGCGCGCAGATGATTTAATTTTGTTTTATCAAGTAGTCGAAGCAGGGGCGTTTAGCCGTGTTGCAGAACAAAATAACCTTACAAATTCAGTGGTTAGCAAAAGAATCGCTCGGTTGGAAGATGAGTTAGGTGTTCAGCTATTATATCGAACAACACGTAAATTAACGCTGACTGAAGCAGGCAAGGCAGTGCTCCTTAGTGCTAAAAATGTGAAGCATGCGACGATGGAGGCCGTGGCAGCCGTATCGGGCTTTGGTGAAAATGTCAGTGGTCATATTAAAATGTCGGTACCGACTATTTCTGGCGATCTGATTTTGGCTGATGCAGTGGCTGAATTTTGTAATATGCATCCAGGCTTAAGTGTTGATATGTCACTAGACAACCGATTTGTTGACCTTGTTGATGGCGGATATGACCTAGTCATCCGAACAGGGTATCTAGAAGACTCTAGCCTCATTGCTCGCCATATCCTCGACTCTCAATGGGTGGTGTGCGCCTCTCCTTCTTACATTGCCAAGAATGGCAAGCCGCTCAAGCCCAATGATTTAACCGACCACAACTGCCTGCAATATGCCTACCAAACAACAGGCGCATCAGACTGGGAGTTTAAGGGACGTGAGGGTAACGATATCGTTAAGGTCTCGGGGTCGTTCTCGACGGACAATGCGGGTGCATTACGAAAAGCGGCTCTTGGAGGACATGGTATCGCTTATGTACCGCGATGTTTGGTCTATCATGATGTTCGAAATGGACAGTTAGTCGATATATTTCCTGAGCAAGTGGGGAAAAAGCTGGGTATTTATGCGGTCTACCCTTTTACACGCCAACCGCCAAACAAGGTACGCTTGTTAATCGAGCATATTAGAACGCGATATCTTACCATTTCTCATTACTTTTAATGGCTATGATAAGCAAGGACAACGGCACTGATATGTAGGTTATCTGACATAGTAGATAACGTTTTACACAAGCTATCAGTTATCGCGCGACTGCTCCCCCAAGATTCAGAGTCGTTGGCCACTCGGTGATGATATTACCACCAAGAAAAATGTTGCCATCTACGGTCAGTGTTTCAGGCAAGGTGGTGATGTTTGAGCCACCAATGAATAAACTGCCTTTCACAATGAGATGGTTTGGCAGCGTATCGATTGGCGCTCTCATCACACTGAGATCGCCATTGACGATCATACCCTCAGGTAGCTTTACGACTGGTGTGTCGGTTAAATTGATATACCCTCCTGGTGTCACGGCTTCTGGCCAGGCCGTTAGTTGGCTGCCGAGTAGATTAGCGTAACCTGTGATTTTCGTTCCTCTTGGAATGAATGCCACTAAACTATTTGATGCGTCTAGGCTACCTTGGATGTCAATATTGTTTGGCAATGCTTCGATAGGCGTTTTAGCAATATTGAGGTTACCTTTAACGACGAGTCCTTCCGGTAATGCTGTATAGGGTTTATTGCGAAGATCGAGATTGCCATAATTATCAAGGTGGTTGAGAATTTTGTAGTGATCTAATGCCGTAGCACTGAGATTGCCGGTTGAGGCAAAAAACGTCGCAATAAGTAACCAAATACGAATCATAGAAAGTCGAACCAATAAACAACGCAGAATACAGGTAGTGTGCAATGAATAATCAACGAAAACAATGGAAAACATGGAGCCTAGTTTCGAAGACGGGTTTAATTTTGTTGCTGGGAACCGCGATCCCTTTTTCTGCAGTTCAAGCCAAGGTGATTAGCACACCAGGTGTTGATGTTGGTGCGGCTGTCTTGCTCTCGGATGCAAAAATTGGCAAGCGTGTCTGCTACTACAGTGATAAGGCGTTTTCACTGGGCTCAGTGATTAGTGTAGAAGGGGTGGTTTTACAATGTGTTGCTGAGCAAGACTTTGAGATGAATGGCGAGTTAAAATGGGTGCGTTTAAAAAGCGAGCCATAAGGCTCGCTTCACTTATTATGTGCGAATCTCACTCCAGTGCGAACCATCGCTGATGCGCTTTGGTGGTCAACGCAATGAACTTTAGCGTGAAAGCGTGCGTGTTTTTAATTCAAAAATTAGCTTTTCGGCGCTGACTTCAAATTTAAATCGAGCGTGTAGCTCTTTAGCATCATCTGCGAGAGGTGCGATGTCACATTGAACCTCGCTCGATACTGACTTTGCAAGGTCTACATATTTTTGGATTTCAAGCTCAAGCTGGGCTTTTGAATCAGAAAAAAGCTGTACTTCCGCAACATCGTCGCCTTCTTTGATGATGAATCCCATCTCACCAGAAACGCCGCAGGCTTCGCACACTTCTTCTTCTTTGTATGTATTTGACATGATAATACCTCTTACTAGTTATAAGGCTATTCTATCGCTGTGAATTTAAGGTAGCCAGAAAAAATTGTTTGAATTTATGAAAGCTATGTATGACGAGATATAAGCTTTTACAGGGGATTGACTCAAATCGTGGCGCCTTCGATACACTATGTTGCATAATGCATGTGAATGCTTGTCAATAGTATCTATTATTTAATTATGCAAGCTCGCCAGGGATAATGTGACAAAAGTCTCAAAAACAAGACCGGTGTGCTAGTGAGAGAGTACACAATTATCTTTACTGAACCGAGAAGTGTTAGACTTTATAAGTCATATATTCATTTATAATATTTCAATTGTGTGCATATCTACATATAACATTTAAATGCAAACTCTGATGCCGTAAATAGGGTTTTAATAAATATTCATGTTTTTTTGTTAGGTAATTTTTGCGAGTACTGCTTTAATTATGGTATAGCATACAGTCAACGCACCATAGCGATAAGAGAAGAGCATCAAATGCCAAAGCGTAGTAAAGAAGATACTGAAATCACTATTCAGAAGATTATGGAAGCGGTTGTCGACCAAATTATCCGTTTGGGTTACGACAAGATGTCTTACACTACTTTGAGCCAACAGACAGGTGTTTCAAGAACAGGGATCAGTCATCATTTCCCTAAGAAAACCGATTTTACCGCCGCATTAGATGGGCGTATTTTTAAGATGTTCATTGAGCATTTAGAGTTTGAAGGTGGACTAGATAGCTTTATAAACAGTTGGTTAGCAGCTTTAAAAAATGAAGAGTTTTTGGCCATTTTGAAACTGCTTTTCCATCATATTGTCACCTCAGAAAATGCTCATGAATTTGCATCTAAAGGTATCGACCGTTTGTATAAATTGGTTGAAACTCAATATGGTCCAGGAAGTGAGAAAGAATTAGAGTGGTTACTTGGCCGTTCGTTGATTCAACTATCTAAGTGATATTTAGTTAATTAGTCATCTAAAAATACCGCGCCGAGAAAGGTCGCGGTATTTTTTTACTCTCTGTTATATTATCAGCGGTTAAATTTATTTAATTGATATGTATTTGTCTGATAATTAACTGGCAAGGACCACAGGGAAACCATTATTTGGGTGTTTGGTTATTATTGACTGATAGCCATAAACGTCCTTAATCATTTTACTTGTAATGGCTTCCCAAGGTGTCCCATCAGCGACGATTTTTTGATTGTTTAGTACAATAATTCTATCTGAATATTGAGACGCTAAATTAAGATCATGAAGAACAACGACCACCGCTGTATTATGTTTGTCTGCCATCTCACGCGCCATCGACAATGTATTGTGCTGGTGGGCTAAGTCGAGCGCTGAGGTGGGTTCATCGAGCATCAAGATACGTTTCTCATTAGCATGGTGAAGCTGGCAGAGTACCCTTGCAAAATGAACGCGTTGTTTCTCCCCCCCCGATAACGTTGGGTACTGACGAGCGCCTAAATGGGATATATCGACTTTTTCCATGTATTGCTGTGCAATGGCTTTGATTTCTTTGTTCGGGAGGTTTAACGGTATCGCACCAAGCTCAACCACTTCTGAGGCAAGAAATGGAAAGCTTAGGGTGCTGTGTTGCGCTAACAGCCCTAAGTGTTTTGCTAGGGCAGACTTTTTCCAGTTATTTCGTGTTTTGCCAAAATAGTTCACATCCGCATTGGCTTCAATTTCACCACTGAGGACTTTTAATAGTGTGCTTTTCCCTGCACCGTTGGGACCAAGTAATGCCGTGACCTCACCTGATTTCAAGTGAACCGAGATCCCATCTAGTATCATACGTTGCCCAAAGTGCACGCAGATGTTTTCTGCCGAGATAGCGGCCGATTGGGTGTTCTGGCTCATTGGTATGGCAGCGGTATGGGGGGGCTTTGAGGCGTCTACACGATCTTCTAGCGAGCGGCCTGTGTTTGTTAGCATCATAATATTTTCCCTTTTTGTTGGAAGAGTAAATAGAGGAAAAATGGGGCGCCAACCATTGCTGTGACGATGCCGACAGGGAGTTCTGCCGGCGCAACTGCCACTCTGGCAATCATGTCTGCAGCCGTCATTAGAAGTGCGCCGAGTAAAGCTGAAACAGGCAGCAGCGTACGATGGTCTGGACCAATTAGCATTCGACCTAAATGTGGGATAACTAGACCAATGAACCCAATCGGCCCAGAAACACTAACGGTCACTCCAACCCCCGCCGCTGTGAGTAGAATAAGCTGACGTTTAAGGCGTTGAACCGGGATACCTAAATGCGTTGCCTCAGATTCTCCCAGAAGCAGTGCATTCAGTGCCATCGCTTTTCGAGAAAAAAGAAAAAACAGCACTAAAAGTGTGGCGAGAGAAAGTAAGATTTTCCCCCAAGTTGCGCCAGCAAGTGAACCCATCGACCATAATGACAAGTCTCGCAACATCTGATCATCGGCTAGAAAATTAAGATACCCAATGCCTGCGCCAGCAAGCGCGCTTATCGCGACGCCGGCGAGTAACATAATGGTGACTGATGTGCCAAATTTACCAGACCCGAGCTTGTACACTAATATGGTGGTCAATGCGCCGCCCAAGAAAGCAAAAATGGGGACGATAGCAAGGTTCATGAACGCAGGGAATTGTATCCCTAATAATGAGAAACTGACGATGGCAATTGCTCCGCCCAGAGAAGCGCCGGCTGACACACCAATAATGCCGGGCTCTGCAAGCGGGTTTCGAAACAACCCCTGCATCACAGTACCGCAAAGTGCGAGAATGGCACCAACAAGCATGCATAACAAAGTACGTGGCAATCGAATATCATTGACGACCAAGGTGACATGAGGGGCAAGTTGGTCAGAATTTGCCGTTAAAGCGAGGAGGCTGTCAAAGAACGTGATGTTCATGGGGCCGACTGTGATCGAATAGATCGCAGCCACGCTTAATAAAGCTGTGAAGCCAAAAAATAAGAATGATGACGGTAAATGTCTAAGCATAAATTCAACACGGTTCATTGGAAATGGGGGTAACTCGTTTGTTAACTTGATCAGCAAACGAGCTAAGCTGTGATATTTGAGTCCAATACTTGGGGGACGGTCAGTTATTTTTCTATCCTTTTTTATGAGGTCGACCGTCGGTTATTGTGCGTATAACAATTGATTAATACGTTCGGCCTCCGACAGGCTTTTTAACCCTAGCCCGCCGACAAGAGCGTGGCCATCGATCGTGATAAATTGCTTGTTCTGTCCTGCTGGCGTGGCAGAGAGTAAAGGCAATGCTTTCAATAAAGCATCACTGCCACCCATTTTTTTGTAGCTTCTTCCACTCACTAAAATTACGTCTGGTTGCATTTCAATGATGGCTTCGTTTGACAGAGGTTTATAGGCGTTAAGCTGTTTTGCCGCAGGGTTGATTCCGCCCGCAAGATCAATAATGGCATCTGGTGTAGTGCCACTTCCCGCGACGTTAGCTGGCCTGCCTTCATGGATTAATAGGAATAGAACTTTTTTCTTAGCTGACTCGGTCGAGGGTTGGTTAGCGGTAAGCGAATGCAGTTGTTCGTTGATGTTGGCGTTAAGCGCTGCAACGTTATCTTCTTTATTAGTCAATGCGGCTATTTGTTCAATACGGTGCTTCAATCCTGAGACCGTTGGAGATGAATCAACCACCTCCACCTGAACACCCGCCTGTTTTAGTTGGGTAAGCGCAGGCTTAGGGCCCATTTCATCCGAACCAATGATGATGCTTGGCTCCAAAGCGAGTAGGCCTTCAGCAGATAGAGCTCGATGATAGCCGACCTTAGGGAGCGAACTGCCTTTAGGGGCGACGCTTGTGACATCCACACCGACGAGTTGATTATCTGCGCCGAGGGCTATTAATAACTCCGTGACCGATGCACCAGCGCTGACAATTTTTGTTGTTTCTGACATTGAATGGGTGGTATTGCTGGTTTGTGCGTATGCGTGAAACGTTACTAAAGATGTAATAGAGGTAAGCAATACCGTTTTGCGTAGCGTATGCAGCACACTTTGAAGGTTCATAGTTTTTAAGTCCGTGGTTTTTAAGTCCATAGTTGGTAGATCCATAGTCGGTCGATTCCTAATTAATTTTTGGCTTATTAGTTAACGGCTTCTTCCGTCAGTAACTGTGTGGCGGGTATACCGTTGTCTTGCATGAAGGCCAGCAACTTAACTAGGTGTTGTACTTCGGCGGCTTTATCTGCCGCAATAATAATGGGACGATTGGTGGATTTCGCCTCTTCTAACAGTGCGACTTTGAAGTTATCCCAATCAATATATTCCTTTGAGTTAAGTGCCCAATAGGGTGAGCTGGTTAATATATTGACCGTTAGGGATTCAGTTTCAACGGCGGACACTAAATTTGAATCCGTCGCGGGCAGAGCGACATCTAAACTCTCGAGTCGAACCGAAGCGGTTAACATCAAAAACACCATGACAATAAATATGATGTCCAGCAACGGCGTAAGGTCTGGATAGAGTGGTGCGTTTTTGGATGGTTCGCTGATCTTTATCATCGTGCTTCCATGATCGGCAGTTTATCGATGTTTTGGGTATGTAATGGTTCTTTGTCAGAATGCGGCATCTCTACACCTTCTAGCCAAAGATTGACGTAATTAAGCGTATGTTCCAGTTTAGCGACGACTCTTTCCGCCCATAAACCGATTAACTGTGCTCCAGCAATTGCGGGCAGCGCAATAATTAGCCCTGCGGCAGTCGTGCGCATAGCCAACCCTAAACCTTGCGCAAGGTCGTTCGGAGTCACATTGCCTGATGCTGCCGCAATCCCTTTAAACATATCGATCAGCCCCAACACCGTACCCAATAAACCAATCAGCGGGCTGATGACACCAATTAAAGACAGCAGTTTTAATCCAGAATGCAGTTGGTGACGTTTGGCTTGCAGCCAAATACTGGCCGCATCTTCGCGCAGAGATTTAGCAAATGAATGATGAGCGAGCAGCATGGCGACACCTCGATAAAGGAGTGGTCGCTTATCCGACAGTGTTGAAGCGAGTTGCTCAATGTCTTTTGCGTTAGTGGGTGACACTTGATTCAAGTGTTGGCGGATTGCACGCTTGCCAACACCGGTACTGATAGCGATCTGAAATAATCGTTCAATAATAATCATTGCAGTAAGTGCTGAGCACATGAGCAATGGCCATGTCATAAGGCCGAGTTGCTGTTGTAGAGAGTCTAAATGTTCCATGATTAATCCAATTTAAAACGAACAGGAATTTGAATTCGGTGTGCAACGGCAACGCCTTTGACGGTGTATGCAGTAAACTGCCATTGCTTGATCGCGTCGAGAGCGGTTTTATCCAAAATGGTGGCACCAGATGATGTCACAAGGACTTGTTTTGTTTGGTTCCCCGATTCATCTAACCAAATCTCATAAGTAGCAGTGCCTTCAATACCACGCTTTCTCGCAATCCTTGGATAGCGAGGCTGGACGGGTGTGGTTGAAAAAGAAGGCGTTTCTAACAATATTGGTTCACTGCTTACCCCTTTATTAACGATGGCAGCTTGTGCATTTACAGGAGGAGAATCGGTTTCACTCGCCGTTTTGGTCAGGTCGTTAATAGACTTGGTTTTATTTTCTTTGGGTGTATTGTCAGGTAATTCTTGTTGCTTTTTCTTAACTTGAGCATTTTTCTTATGCAGATCGCGCTCAGTTTTAACTACTTTTTTCGGCGGTTTAGACGTGACTTTCTTTTTCTTTAGTGGTGCAGGCTTTGGTTCAGCAGTTTGCGAACTCGCTGATTCTGTAGTCACTTTTTTAGGTTCAGTATTATTCTGTTTAGGTGGCTCTGAAGCGGCCTGTGCAGGTGCTGATTGAGCGACAAAATTCAAAGAAACGGAGGAGGATTGGCTTCCAGAAGGCATCGCAAAGACCTTCTGTTCATTGTCGACCAACATGAAACTAAGATGTATCGCAACAGATAACCCTCCTGCAACGGCATACCTTTTAATGTTCACATTTTACCTCTGTTCATTGTGAGTCTCTGTCTATATGACGTGGTGGGCTATAACGCCCATTGGTTTTTAAAAGCCAATTATGTATCACAATGAAAATAAGATCAATTATCAATTGCATTATCATTTGCATCAAATTATGATCATGAAAATGTTGTAATGAGTACTGCCGTACAGGGCTGAGCTCTGTCAGAGAATAGCTATGAATATTGATTTAACTCGCTTAAACAGCTCACACTTTGGTGTGGCTTCACCGGATCCATTACGTTTTGCATTTACTCAAAAAACCTCTCCTCACGCTGGAGGTATGGGAATGCCAGTATCATCAGAGCGTCGAGAATCCTTATTTCGAGATCTGACGAACCAACCTTCATCACGCTCCAAGAAACGATGTCTTTATATACATATCCCATTTTGTCGAGTGCGATGTACGTTTTGTAATTTCTTTCAAAATGCCGCCAGTCGCCAGTTAGTGGATGATTACTTCGCAGCATTGTTACAAGACATTGAGGCCAAATCTCGACTACCGTGGACGCAATCCGGACTTTTTCATGCTGTTTATATTGGCGGTGGTACGCCAACTGATTTGTCTCCTGATCAGATAGAAAAATTAGGCCAGGCGATCAAGCGTTCTTTTCCACTGGCAACTGACTGCGAAATGACGCTAGAAGGGCGGACTAATCGTTTTACGGATGAGATGTTTGATAAAGCCTTAGACGGGGGATTCAACCGTTTTTCATTTGGTGTACAGAGCTTTAATACCAAGGTAAGACGAAGTGCTAAGCGCTTGGATGACAGAGAAGTGGTGCTTGATCGTGTCTCAGCATTAAGTGCGAGAGACGAAGCCCCTATTGTTATCGACTTACTTTATGGCTTGCCTTATCAAACGTTAGAGGTTTTCGCTCAAGACTTAGAGGACTTTAAGTCATCGGGTGCACATGGCATTGATCTATACCAACTCGTAATTGGTGGTAATGCACCCATGCTGAACTTGGTTGAGAAAGGGCGTATTGACCCGCCCGCTACTTCAGCAGAAAAAGCCAGCATGTATGAACTTGGCGTTAAATTCATGGATGAGCACTTTATCAAGCAGTTAAGCGTCAATCACTGGGCAAGAGACAACAGAGAGCGCAGTCAATACAACAGCGTCGCAAAAACGTATGCGGAAGTATTGCCAATAGGCTGTGGTGCCGGTGGCAATATTGGTGGCTATGGCATGATGAATCATCGCTCATTGGACGCGTATATGTCAGCAATGCGTTCTGGCAATAGCCCCATCGCGATGATGACGAAACAGCACGACCTCGAACCGGTATTTGCGAGCCTGAAAGCCGGGTTTGATAGTGGTGTGGTTCGCAGGAGCGAACTAAATACCATCGGGAAATACGACACTTTTACGGCGCTAACGCCACTATTCAAGGTTTGGCAGCAAAACGGTCTTGTGGAATTAAAAGACGATTATTTGGTCTTAACGTTAGCAGGAAGTTTTTGGGCGGTGACTTTGGCTCAGGGCGCGATCACGGCGTTGTCGACTCAAGACAATACACAATCGACGGCGCACTCAAACTCAGCGTCTCATTCTCATCATCAATCGAGTACGCAATCAAAACTCGCTGGATAACGAAAAATATAGGAATTGAAATGACAGCAACATTAAACCAACAAGTTGAGGCAATTTTAGCGGATGAACCAGCACTTCTTCCTGCCGCCATCGCCCTGCAGCTAGAAGTCAGTGAATGTGACGTGGTTTGCGCCTTCCCTGCAGACATGGTTGCGATATCTGATGGCAGCATGGCTCAAGAGATCTTGGAATCATTGACAACGTGGGGGCCTGTAACCACGATCGTACACTCATTTGGTTCTATCTTTGAGGTTAAAGCGCCTTTCCCTAAAGGAAAAGTGGCACGTGGCTATTACAACTTAATGGGCAAGGAAGGCGAATTGCATGGCCACCTTAAGCTCGACTTAATCGTCAAAGTGGCCTTGGTTAGTAAACCATTTATGGGTAACGAGAGTCATTACTTTGGCTTTTTTGACGAACAGGGCAATAACGTTTTCAAAATCTATCTAGGCCGAGACAAAAAACGCCAATTATTGTCAGACCAAGTGATACGTTTCAAAGAGATGCAGAACATGATTCGAGGCTAATGTAACGAATTTAAGGTGACGCGTCGGATGCAGGTTAGCCGAGTTCGACGCTAAGCTAGCGCGATATTATTATAGATAAAAAGCTCATCAATAAGACCTATTATAAAAATTAAGAAAGTAAGGAAATAAAATGGATAAGCAAGTTAAGCAAGAGCGTTTGCAAGGACGTTTAGGACCTGAGATAAAAGAATTCCGTCAAGGGCGTAAAACCATTCAGCTAGCGACCGTTGATGCGGAAGGTTGTCCTAATGTGAGTTATGCGCCGTTTGTACAAAATCAACAAGGTTACTTTGTGCTGATTTCCCAAATTGCACGTCATGCACGTAATTTACAAGCTAACCCTAATGTGTCTCTGATGATGATCGAAGATGAGTCGGAGAGTAAACAACTATTTGCTCGTAAACGCTTAACGTTTGATGCGATTGCAACGGTAGTGGAAAGAGAAACACCACAATGGCATGCGGTAGTGAATCAAATGCAAGAGCGATTTGGCGAGATTATTGATGGATTAAGCCAGCTACAAGATTTTGTTTTGTTTAACTTAAAAGCAGAGCAAGGGCTCTTTGTAAAAGGCTTTGGTCAAGCTTATCAAGTGTCGGGTGATGATTTAGTGGATTTCGTCCATCTGCAAGAAGGCCATCGTCGTGTCGAGACGGCTGAGAAAGTAGATTGATATCGGCTGAATAATATTACACGCATAAGGGGCTACGATTGTTGCAGAGTGCAGACCCTTATGCGAAGACATCGAGGAACCATGTAGAATCAATAAGTCATCGTGCTGAATTATATTAGCTATGCATGAATCAGAGGTAGCTAAGCATGAATAATAGGTAACCACGCTGCACCACGTACGCCGCTGCTGTCGCCGTATTTGGCTTTAAGTATCGGCGTATAACTATCAGGGCTAAAAACATATTGAGTCATTTGTTTTTCAATATCCGAATAAAGCGATGCTACCTGTGACAGACCACCGCCAATGACGATGGCATCCGGGTCTATCATATTGACAATGTATGCAAAGCTACGAGCGATGTGGTCAACAAGTTGATAGTAAGATAATCTCGCTTTGTGGTCACCTCGCTGGTAAGCCTCGATGATTACTGGAGCAGATTTGGTTTCGGAAAATCGTTGAGCGTATTGCACTTCAAACCCTGTACCAGATATAAACCGCTCAATGCAATTTTGACGACCACAATAGCAGGGCTGACCAATGCCATCTTTTGAATATTCATAATTTGGTAAGGGATTATGGCCCCATTCACCACAAATCGCATTGGCACCAATAATCAATTGCTGATTCACGACGAGTCCACCACCACAACCGGTTCCAAGAATGACGCCAAAGACCACTTTTTTCCCTGCTGCCACTCCGTCCATGGCTTCTGACAATGCAAAGCAATTGGCGTCATTGGCAATGTGTACATCTCGATTCAGCGCTTTCTCTAAATCTTGTTTTAGATGCCTACCATTTAAGAAGGTGCAGTTGGCATTCTTAACAACGTGGGTTTTGGGGCATATTGCGCCTGGAAGGCCTAAACCAATACTGCCTTTTTTACCGAGTTTAGCCTCCGCTTGTATCACCAATTCGGTAATCGATGAGATAAAGTTGGCGTAATTGTTCGGTGTCACAATTCTTTCTTTTATGAGTTCTTCATTATGTTGATTGTAAGCTCGGAGTTCAATTTTTGTTCCGCCAATGTCTAGGCCAAATTTTATTGCAGTCATGATCTTTGGGTTCTCAAGCGGGTCATTAGAGGGGTTACCGAAAAGAGCAGTAAACGGAGTTATCTGCTCTTCGGCGCAATGGCTTTATCGCTCGAATTACGTCTATTCGTTATTCGAGCACGGTGCGAAGCCGAGCAATTTTTTCTTGTAAGATTGACGTTGGGCAGCCTAGGTTGAGACGTATAAACCCTTGGCCTTGTTCACCAAAGCTATAACCCATTGTAGGGATGACACCAGCGCGGTGTAGTTTGGTTTCTAACTCTTGGTCACTAAGATTGAGAGCTCGACAATCTAACCATGCCAAATAGGTGGATTCTTGTTGTCGGTATTTCACTTTTTTCAGCTCAGAATCAACAAATTGTGCCAGCACGCGGTTATTGTTTTCTAGGTAATGCAAGGTGTCACTCAACCATTCTCGGCCATGGCGATATGCAGATTGGTTCGCCAGTAAGCTTAGTGAGCTGTATACATCAATACCATATGCCAATAGCTTTGATTTTAATGCGATGGCTTCTTCTTCATTTGGGATCATCGTGTTTGTCAGACGCATTGATGGCAAGCCAAACGATTTGGTACCCGCAATACACACAGCCATTTTCTGACGATACTTAGGGTTAACTCGTAAACAGCTGAAGAACTTATGGCCACTAAACACCACATCTGCCCAGATTTCATCTGAGATAATATAGGTGCCGTACTGATGACAGAGCGCACACACTTTCGTGACTTCTGTTTCAGACCATACACGTCCGCCCGGATTGTGAGGGTTACATAGCATGAGAATCTTGATTCCCGTTTTTAGCTGACGCTCGAGGTCCTCAAAATTAATCGTGTAATAACCATCATTATTGTCGAGTGGTGATACGGCAAGTGAGCGATGGGTGTTTTCAATGGTGCGATAAAAGGCGTGGTACACCGGACTGAACACCAAGACTTGGTCACCAGGGTTACTCCATCGTTCAATCAACATGGCAATGGCAGGAAGGCTTCCGGGCGTAGTGTGAAACCATTCTTTCTTCAGTTCGACTTGATGATTCTCAGACCACCAATCAATCACCGAGTTAAAGTATTCATCGCTGCGCTCTGAGTACCCAAAGACGCCATGTTCAATGCGTTCTTTAAGAGGGGTAGTGATGAACTCTGGTGCTTTAAAGTCCCAGTCAGATACCCAGCTAGGTAGCGCTTCTCCTTTTGGAACCCCGAGCCACTTTTCCATGTAGTCCCACTTGAGGCAATCGGTATCATAGCGATTGATAACGGTATCTAATTCGTGTTGCATAAATGTCCTCATTCGTCATGGGAAGCGTTAGCTTCCCACTGTTGTGTTGATTTTTTACTAAATAGTGGCGGCTTTTTTCGCTGCGTCTGATTGCTGAGACTTAGCAGTATGGACAGCGTCTTTTAGCTTTGCGATGCCGATACCGCTAGAAGCCCAAATCATGGCAAAGAACACACCAGAGTAGTTTTGCACTGCCCAAGGAAGGTAATCGAGCGTTGCTACCCCGAGCGTTGCTGCCATAAATACACCAGCGTTTGTCCAAGGAATAAGGGGCTCAATAACGGTGCCTGCGTCTTCGATAGTTCGTGATAAGTTTTTCGCATCCAACTGCATACGCTTGTATGTATCTCGGAACAGCTCTGACGGAATGAGCAGGGCTAGCTTGCCGTCTGAGGTGGTACAAACCACGGTTAATGTGGTGACAATAGTCGCCCCAATTAAGCTTGCAGTGCCTTTAATGCCTTTGGCCAAAATGTTAACCAAAACAGTTAAACCACCCGTGAGAGCCAGTGTGCCAGCAAACGAGAAAGCGCAGAATACAAGTAACACAACGCCCATCATTGATGACATGCCACCACGGTTGACCAGGGTTAATACGTCGCTGACTATTTCAACATGACCTAAACCTGCACTTGCAAACATGGAGGCGTTAAATCCACCTAGCGTAGAATTAAGCGCTGTCGCGAGGTCAAAGCCTTGAAATACGATGGCATTAATGATGGCGATAGAGATAGCCGCGATCATTAGTGGGATAGTTGGAAGCTTGCGTATCGCACCCCAAAGAATCAAGACAGGCGGTAGTAGCAAGAAGATATTTAACGAGAAAAGTTCATCCAAGTTGGCCAATATAGCGATGATTTTTTCGGGAGTGTCTGCTGAGACATCACTGTTTCCCGCAAAGAAAAAAACCACAGAAGCAAGCAAAAATGCCGGAATTGTTGTCCAAAGCATGTGTTGAATATGCGAGTACAAATCAGTACCAGCAACAACCGGTGCAAAGTTAGTAGAGTCGGAAAGAGGGGAGATCTTATCACCGAAATACGCGCCAGAGACAACGGCTCCAGCCACAGCGGCTAGGTTAGCATCCATACCTGTCGCGACACCCATTAAAGCGACACCGACGGTACCCGCCGAGCCCCAAGACGTCCCTGTACACAGAGAGACCAAACTGGTGACGAGAAACGCAGTGAGGATAAGGTACTCGGGACTGATGACTTTCAAACCGTAATACACCAGCATTGGAATGGTGCCACCGATCATCCAACTACCAATTAAGCCGCCAACTAAGACGAGAATGAACACTGCAGGCAAAGCCTTAGCAAGCCTTTCTACAATTGCATTTTGAATATCATTCCAGCCATAACCTAGCTTCCATGCGACACATGAAGCAACAATAGCTGAAGCAAGAAGCAAGCTTTCAATGGGTAAACCAAAGACGCCGTATCCGACGACTAAGAACAGCAACATGGTGAGAATTGGCAACAAGGCCAATCCTACTGAAGGGGTCGATACCGTATTTTCTTTCATGTAAATTACATCCTAATTGTTATGCGTAGGGCGAATGTTTTTTTAGAGTAATTATTAGATTTATTGTGCAGGTAAAGCATATATTGAGATATAAACGGAATCTGTGATGAAATTCAACAATGTAATAATTTGAAATTGCCATGTAAATTACATTAATGCATAGTGACAAAAAAGGGAGATAATAATGGCTACAATTAATGATGTTGCAAAATCGGCGGGAGTCTCTACCGCGACCGTATCTCGCGTTATAAACCATTCTTCAAACGTGGTACCTGAAACGGTCAGTTTGGTTGAAAAAGCGATGCGCGATGTTGGCTATAAAATCAAAGGTAATCAACGTCTTAATATAAACCAAGGCTTAAATGCGATTGGTTTGATTGTCAGTCGTTTTAACTCGCCTTTTTATGGGCTATTGAGCCAAGGCGTAGAGAAAATTGCTAAGCAACACGATAAAAAAATGATCGTGGCAAGCGGCAATTATGATGCGGATTGTGAAGAGGATGCAGTCAAGTTCATGTTGAGCAAAGGATGTCGCAATATTGTGATCCACAGCAAGGTTATGAGTGACAAATCCTTGGTCGAGTACGCAAAACAGCTCCCCGGTCTTGTCGTGATCAACCGTCTTGTTCCAACGATTGAAGAACAATGCGTATGGCTAGACAACAGTGAAGGGACCTACCAAGCGACTCAACACTTGATAGAGCAGGGGCATCGTAAGATTGCCTTTCTGTCGTGTGATACTGAGGTTGATGATAAGTTTCTACGGTTTGATGGTTACCGAAGAGCGCTTGATGATGCCGGTATCGAGTTTAACCCTGACTGGGTAGAAGAGGTTCCTTTTGGTGAGCAAGGGGGAGCACTTGCGGCGACCAATTTCTTGAATAAAGGGCTGCCGATGACCGCAATGGTCGCTTTTAATGATTTTTTTGCCGCAGCCGCCATTCAAGTATTTAAAGAACATGGTGTCTCTATCCCTGAACAGTTGTCGATCATTGGTTTTGATGATGTATTGCCTCAGTGCTATTTCTCACCAAAGTTGACGACAATTCGCAGCCCTATAGAAAGTATGGCAATAAATGCGGCGCGAATCTCGATAGAAGGGCGACAAAGTGCGGTGTCTCGCTCTTTTCATCCTTTATTGATAAAGCGCGACTCCGTTATGCCTGTACGATGTTAGGAAATGACTAATGTTCGCTGAAGGTTTCTGCGCCCCTAAGCATTGCTTCAATGAGTTCACCCGCATTGAATTTCATTAATGCTTCATGGGCTCCTACCTGCCTAGCTCGGTCGGTACACATTTCACTCGATAATGAGGTGTGTAGAATGCGATAAGCTTGGTTTAATGACGAATCATTTTGTACTTCAAAGACCAGTTCATAGCCATCTAGGCCAGGCATTTCGATGTCACTGACGAGGATATCAACCGCGTTGTTTCTATTGGCTTGATCACGCATAAACGCCAACGCGCTATTTCCGTCTTTGCAAATATTGAAAGGGATGTTGATTTGATTGAGTGCGTCGCCTAGCTGTTTTCTCGCAATCGATGAGTCATCGACAAGCAACACATTGAGAGCTTTCATTCGCTCACGTTGTACATCGGTTAACATCGGGATTTTGGTATCCGCATATTGTGGATAGATTTTTGACAGTAACAGTTCTACATCAAGCAGTTGCACGATATCACCGTTAAACTTGGTCACTCCCGTTACGAAGATGTTTTTTCCTGAACTGTCTGGAGCGGGTTCTATCTCTCTCCAGTTACATTCAATGATTTTATCTATTTCTCTGACCATAAACGCAACCACGGTCCGAAGACAATCCGTGACAACAAGGTAGGTGCTGGAATATTCTTCTGGCGTGATAGGCCGAAAGCCAATGGCTGCCGCCATATCGATGACAGGAACCGTTAATCCCCGGATGCTAACTGTACCCACAACGTGCTGATGAGAATAAGGGATCTGAGTTGTCGGCAAGAATGGGACTATTTCTCGAACCTTAAGCGTACCGATAGCAAAGCGCTGCTTTTGCATATTAAGAGTGAACAATAACATGCCTTGTGCTTGATTTGCTTTACTTATAGTTGGCGACATCGAATACATACCCTAAGTTGGTGACAGTCTAATTCTATAGAATAGTTTTAAATTTCCCTAACTTATCTGCGGCAGATCAGAATAAAGTTGAAGCTGCTTAGATTGTAAACGTGATTTCGATCTCATAATGATTTACACTCTCGCTATTATTAACATCTCATCGTTTTGTATTAGGGTAGACACGTCATGGCAAGAACTGCGGCCGCACTGCACATTTTGGTTAAGCATAAAGAACAAGCTGAAGATATTATTAGCCAATTAAAAAAAGGTGCCAAGTTCCAGGCTCTTGCAAAGAAACACTCAACGTGTCCTTCTGGCAAAAAAGGTGGTGACTTAGGCGAATTTCGCAAAGGTCAAATGGTGCCACAATTTGATAAAGTGTGTTTCACTGGTGAAGTCTTGACTCCGCACTTAGTAAAAACCAAATTTGGCTGGCATGTTGTTAAGGTGCTTTATCGGACCTAAACTTAGCGGCATGACCGTTAAGTCTGTGATACACTCCGCGTCCGTTTTATTCATTCGTTTACTAGGTTCAGATAACAATGAGCATGAAAAAAGAAATTCAAACACTTAAAAACCGTCTTGATGCATGTCAGCATAAGCTTAACAGCGCTAAAGCTCGTGGTGACAACGAGATGATCTCCAAATTTACGGATGAAATTGAGAAACTAACGAAAAAACTGGCACAGCTAAAACACAAAGCTAGCTATGACATGAATCAAGAGCGTAAAAGCTTGTTGGATATGCCGTTTTATCGTGAAATCACTAAAGCAGAGCAGGCTGATCTTGGCAAGTTGAAGAAATCGGTCAAGGGCCTTGTAGTGGTTCACCCAATGACCAAAATTGGCAAAGAGCTGCGTCTTGATGTAATGACAGGTTTTGCTCCGAAAAAATTCTAATCGTTTTCTACGATGTGAAAAACGCGCTTACTGAAGCGCGTTTTTTTGTGTCCAAATTTCATGAAAAAGTAAGGGCTCGGTGGGAAACTAATCATTGAACTCGCTCAGTGGAACATAAGTTCACGAAGGCTACGCCTTGTTTCTCATACAATAGAAAATGTCTAGAGGATGATTTGAACCTTGTTAGGTTCTATATAATCGTTGTTAGAGTAAAAGACTCATTTTTGACAGGAGTGAACCATGTCACAGTCGACGACTAGCCAGAGTAATGTCATTTTGCATGCTTTTGATTGGCCGTATGCATTGGTAGCGGAAAGAGCGGAAGAAATTAAAACACTAGGCTATAAAACCGTGCTCGTTTCTCCTCCGATGAAATCCTTTAGACAGTCTTTGCCGGTTCAATGGTGGCAATTGTATCAGCCGCAAGACTATCGAGTAATCGATAATAAGTTGGGCAATACAGAAGACTTTAAGGCAATGATGGCCGCCCTTAATGAACAGGGGGTGTGGGTATACATTGACGTTGTTTTCAATCATATGGCAAACGAATCTGGTTCAAGGTTGGATCTTCAATACCCGAGCAACGTTGATATTGAAGGCTACCAAGCGCATTCTCAATACTTCGAACAGCAAAAACTATTTGGGGATTTGAATGAGCCTCTTTTTGATGAGAATGATTTCGTTGAAGCATTTGGTATCAAGAACTGGAAAGATCGCTGGGAAGTCCAACATGGACGCTTAACCGGTGGACCCAGTGACCCAGGTTTACCAACCCTGCGCACGAGCAAACGCGTCATTGAGCAACAACAAGCTTATTTACGCGCGATGAAGAATCTTGGGGTGCGTGGATACCGCATTGATGCGGCCAAACACCTAAGCCTCGAGCACATTCAAGCGGTGTTTACTCAAGATATTACGGAAGGGATGCACGTATTTGGCGAGATCATCACGGATGGCGGAGCCACGAAAGAAGAATACGAGTTGTTTTTGCAGCCGTACTTAGAGGAGACTCGGCTTGCCGCCTATGATTTCCCATTGTTCAATACGGTATTTGAGGTGTTTGAGAAGAAAGGCAGTATGGCGTCACTAATTGACCCTTATTGCTTTGGTCAAGCGCTGACAAATGCTCGTTCGATTACCTTTGCTACGACTCATGATATTCCAAACAACGACGTGTTTCAGAATCTTGTGTTGGATGAGCAGAATGAATGGTTGGCTTATGTGTATATTCTTGGGCGGGATGGCGGCGTGCCATTGATCTATTCTGATCTTGATCCTAGCGGAATTAAGAATCAGCAAGGGCAACCACGTTGGATGAATGCTTGGAAAGATGAGAAATTATCGCAGTTGATCCAGTTCTACCACCGTATGCATGGTGAAGCTTTCGAGATTGTAGAAGCCAATGATGACATCCTTGCGTTTACCCGTGGAGATAAGGGGCTGGTGATCATTAATAAATCTTCACGAGAAAAAAGTGTGTCGGTGGATACAACGGTGAAGCTGCAATCTGCATTAAGCGACCGATTATCCGTAGCCAGTGGCATTGTGACGGTTCCAGAACATTCTGCCGCGATATTTTATATCCAACCGAAAAAATAGTAATAAAAAAGCAGGAAAAGCGTGGTGCTTTTCCTGCTTTTTAACGTCTAACCACGTTAACTTGCCAGAATGTTTTGTTAACGTATTCGCTGTTATTTAGTGTAACGGGTTAGGACATCGAGAGCGTACTGCATGCGTTCTCTATCAATTTCTTGCTCAGGAAGCAGTCGGTTACGACCATCTTTGACTTCGTACAACCCGTTCCCTTTCAGTGAGAAGATTTTATCTTCAGACACGATGGCATAATCACCGTAATCAGCCACGATAGTGTAAGGGCGGTCAACAAATTCCCCGTATAAGTCCTCACCAACGGTGTAGTCCTTAATGTCATTGGTCACACCTAGATAATTTTTCATAATGGTTGGTACAAAATCAAAGTGAGTGGTCATCTTGTCTGTTGGCCAATCGTTACTTTCTTTGTCGACGCCCGCACCGATCATTATGAAAGGTACCTTGATCTGAGCTTCGGTGAAGTTACCGTTGTGGCCCCAGAAATTCTGGCCATTGTCATTCAGTTCTTCACCATGATCGCCAGTTACAATGATCACGGTGTCATCGTAAGTGCCTTCTTCTTTAAGCTTGGCCACGACTTCTTTGATTTTACTGTCAACAAAGTGCGTGCTGGTTCGATAGCGATTAAATATGGGTTCCGGATCAGAATCGTTACTGCGTACAAACGGGTTGTTGGCGCCAGACATTGGCTCAAATTTAGGTTCATAGTCGTCTGGGAAAATGAAGCCATGGGGCGCGTCAAAAAACAAGAAAGAAAAGGTTGGCTTGTCACTACGCTGTTCATACCAGGTCGTCCAATCATCGACGAGTTCGATATCTCGATCTGCCGCTGTTCCTGTGTTTTTGCCTTTGATCCGTAAGTCTGGGATTTTGGCAAAAATAGTGCGATTGAACTCAGGAGATTCAATATGAGCGGAAGTAAATACGCCGATCTGGTAGTCCAGATCCTGGAGTCTGTCCATTAAAACCGTTGGGCGTTGGTTTGCCAGCATTGGATGCCAATAAGGACCAGGTAGCCCATAAAATAATCCAAATGTGCCCATTCGCGTCGCATTCCCGGAAGAGTAGTGTTTGTCGAACGATAAGCCATCTTGTGACATTTGATAGACCGTTGGCATATATTGCTCTGTCACGGTGTCTGGACGCCATGAGTCAATCAGAATGAGCATGATATTTTTAGGCTGCCCCAATGCTTCGCCAGTCAAAGGGTGTAACGGATAGTTTAAACCGCCTTGAATCTTGGGTGTCTTTGCTTGTCGTTTGGCTAATTCCTCACGATCTAAAAAGCCATGCTCCATTAGCAGTGAATTAGCAATAGTCGGGTAGAATAATGGCAAATATTGATTGACGAACATTACCGGTTGATAAGCCGTTGCTGCCGCCCAAATATGGATACCATGACTCGCGAGAGTAGTAGCGATAAATAGGGGTAAGAACACTTTTCGTAAAGCTTTCGTCAGTCTAAAAGTTTGACTTTCTATACGACCCAACGCCCACCATTGGAGCGCAAACAGTGCGACAAGGCCAGCGACGAGCATGGCCCATGCTGATAGTGGAAATTCAACTATTTGTCCTGACATGACGAGAGACAGCACTGGATAATTGAGATGGAATCGATAGAAACCAAATACCATAGTGTCTACAAATAAGAACGCTAAACCTACGGTTGCTAAAAGCGCAAGTAGTGGCCTTTTGGCTTTAAAGGGTAAAAAGCAAATAAATAGTGCCAGTAATCCAAAGACAAGAGTCAGCAAACTCATATGACTAATTAAACTAGAAGCCGCAAACGTATCTTGCAGGATATCAAAGGGGACATCCGGGAAATAAAAGAAGTAACGAGCACCGATGAGTGTCGCTAACAGCGCATTGATAATAAGAAAGTCATAGTAAGCACTTAAGCGCGTTTTTAATAATTTGAACATTTTTGAATCAACCCACGACAGTAGTTGCGTATTCAGGATACGACCTGAGTTTAAAACGTGGCACATTGTAGAGGAGTGGCGAATGAAATTGAATTGAAAACATGAGTTAGTGGCGAAATACTGACAACCTGTTACATTTAGAGGCTATTTGTCACGTTCTACGCCGAAGTTATTCATGTGACGTATGGTTGGCGATAGAGACCAGCACTGTTTTAGTTCTGTCGGTCACAATAACCTGCAATGATTGGCTGTTTAAATATCAATGGAAATGACGCAGTCTTGCTTGAATAAATAACGGCAATGTATGGCTTTATGTTACCGATGCGGCAGCCCCACCTGACGTTTATTATCCATTTAACGTCTATTGCCGAGGCTGCTACAGATAATCAATGATAAACGTGCTTACTCTCATCCTATCATTTTGCGGACATCACTTTATCTAAGTAATCCATGGTTTCGTTAAAGTATGGATTAAACGTCAGTCTCGCGTGGATTTTATCTTTTTCTTGATAGCCCCATGCGGAATACCAAGTCTCGTCTCCGTTCATACAGCGATCTGTGTTGACGTCATTTTGCCCGTTATCACAAATTTTCACCGATCCATTTATACCGTAATATGGATTGTTTTGGCTAAATAACATACCCATGTGAGAGGCATTGGAGATATTCAAATCAGGGCGAGGCATCGTTTGGCGGATGATGTTATTTCCTTCAGGTGGAGTACTGCCTTGCCAGATGAGCGCATTATTTGGATGAGTAAAGTGGGAATTGAACCATTTTGCAGCAGCCTGAGTATCAATAATACTGTCTGTCTCACTCAAAACCATCATTGTTGGTTTCGTAAAGGATTGAATCGAAAGCGCTTCGCGTACCATTTGAGAGGTTTGATAATAGGCGGATGCTCCATTCATCGGTAATGAATTATACCGAAGCGGGTTATCTTCGAGATCTTGATCAGCCCACGTCACAAAATAGCTGGCGAGTTGTGCGTATTTTACGGCTTCCGACTTTGGTTTGAATGCTGGAGAAAACAGGACTAATCCAGAAATGCTGCTGTCGTTGAGTGCCAAAGACGTGACGAGATTGGCACCAGTGGAGTAGCCGCCAAGCCACAGAGTTGGGTAATCATTTTTCAATAAGGAAACATGATGTGCCACGATAGCATTCCAATCGTTGTAACGTGATAGAACAAGATCGCCCGCCTTACTTCCATGCCCTGATAACAGAACTGCGCGAACTAAGTAACCTTTGTTGACTAGGTGATGAGCAACGTCATGGAACGAATACGGTGAATCGCCAAGGCCATGGACCAGCAATACTGCTTCGCCATTAGGCTTATCCGGAATGAGTTCAAAAGGGCTGTTCAGATTAAGTTCGGTTTGATGATCAGGGGTTTTGAAGTCGCGATTCTCCATTAACCAAGTACGTGTTTCCGTGAGGTAAGCATCGAACGTTGGCTGATCAAAGCGTGGCAACTGTTTGGCAGTTTGATAAGCAGGATTAGAGTTATCGCTGCTACTGCAGCCTACAATACTCGCACTGATGAATACCGCTAAATAAAAAGCGAAAGCAGTGAGCTTTCGCCTGTGGCGTTCTTTAGTCATTTGTTGTCAACGGCTACTTAGTTGAGACATTTTCATATTCGCCTTCAATGGTCTTTCCTGACGACGGTTCTTGGTAGTATGGTTGCGTTTTTAACTGTTGTTCCATCTGTTTTTTTATGCGATTGCCGGTAATTAAAGCAACAATCGCCAATGGAATGGCCATGAGTAGGCTAAATATCATAGCGAAAAACCCAATGATCAGTGCGCTGATGGTAACGAGCAAATTCTTCATAGTGACCTCTGGTGTAAATCGTTAGTAGACAGTCATACTAACGTAGCGTTTCTGAATCAAAGATGAACGAAGTCAATTAAATTCACGAAATCAATGCTACTTCAAGTTATTTGTATATAGGCAAGTGCAGTTGTTTGAGAAAATGTGGACGGGTGTAGCCTGACATTTAGTCACTGTACTGGTTGAATAAGGCTGACGAACTTAAAATTGCAGTTGGGTGTGGCATAAATAGCAAGATCTACTAATTTTATATTTACAATTATTTAATAGATTATTACCGCTATGCAACCAGCTCCGATACCTGCGAATGACGATTATCGAGTCAAAGTACTTCGCAAACTAAAAATTTTAGATACGCCGAATGAGGAGCGTTTCGACCGAGTGACTCGATTAGCTAAGCGCATGTTTAACGTCGATATTGCGTTGGTTAGTTTAGTTGACGAAGAGCGGCAGTGGTTCAAATCCTGCGTTGGCCTAGAGGCCGACGAAACGGGTAGAGATATCTCATTCTGTGGTCACACCATATTGGGTGATGAGCCCTTTATTATTCCAGATGCAATGGCTGATGAACGCTTTTGTGATAATCCTTTGGTTGACGGTGAGCCGAACATCCGCTTTTACGCGGGTGTGCCTCTCAAGCTTCCTGAGGGTATAAAGATTGGTACACTTTGTATTATCGGACGAGAACCGAGACACTTCTCTGACCAAGATGTCCATGATTTGATTGATCTGGCAAAGTTGGCTGAGAATGAACTCGTTGCTAATTTAAACTCAACGATTGACGAACTAACACAAATCTCCAATCGCAGGGGCTTCAATGCATTGGCGGACAAAGCCATCAGTAAGTGCTGTTTTTTGATGGAGCCATACAGCTTAGCTTACTTTGATCTCAATAATTTTAAAAAAATTAACGACTCGCTAGGGCACTCGGTTGGCGATGATGCACTTATTTCGTTTGCTCGCCTACTGATAGATAACTTTAGAGATTCAGATGTCATCGCTAGAGTTGGTGGAGACGAATTCGTGGTCTTGATGTCGGGTGTAACTGGTATTGATGCACGTTATCCGATGACGAGGTTCGATGAGGAAATAGCTAAATTTAATGCTTCTCAATCTCGTGTGTATGAACTTGGTTACTGCGTAGGTATCGTCTCGTGTTCACCGTTGGAAGACCTTACCCACAAAGATTTGTTGGAGAGAGCTGACAAAGCTATGTATAAATACAAACAAGATTGATGATTCATGCGCAAAGCTGAGTAAAACACTGACGTGTTGGTTCATGTTAGGAATAATCATTGTCCATTCCCCCGTCTTTCAAGATAGGTTTACAGACACCTGCATTACCGATGTTGATGGTTTTGTGCAAATGAAGCTTGTAACGAGCGTTGCAACTCAATCAGTGACGAGAAAGCAAAATCACTTCCATGTCCTAAATTTTCTGTCGTCACTTTGTCGCTATTACTGATGAAACAACTCAAGCAGCCAGCATTCTTAGCGGTTTCTATATCGTAAAAGTGATCACCAACATAAAGTATTTGGCTGCAAGTTAATTGCCACTTTTCCATAAGATAAATAAGCGCATCCGGTGCCGGTTTTGCTGGGAAATCTTCTCGAGTCAAGACGTCGTCAATGATTAAACCGTGAGCCCGTAATTTTAGCTTAGCCGCGTGTCGACAGTTCCTAGTGACAATGCCAACCTGCCAATTTTGGTGTTTAAGCCATTCAAGGGTCTCTTTAGTACCCGGCATTAATAAACTGGATTGTGCATCGTACATCTCATAAGCAAGAACAACGTCGTGTAAACGCTGTTGTTCTTTAATACATTTCTGCTTTGCTATGTGCAGTAATAGATCGTTGTTTTGTGGACAACCAATTTCTCGTCGTAATCCCATGAAATCAATATCAGAAGACACGAGAGTATTATCCAAGTCAAACACCATCGCTTTTAAGCCGTAAAAATCCAAATTGGTAACCGCTGTTAGGTAGGTTCTTCAAAGAATAGAATACCTTAACTAATATTGATAGGCGGAAAAATGTGATTTGATGTAACACTTGTAAGCATTTTTTTTGAAAGCTATGTTTGTCCTTTACCTGGGATTACAGCACCGTGTGGACCTCTTTATTCAATAAACACACAGATATACTCCATACTTAACGCTTGGAATTTCTCTTATCTGGAAATTGCCGCAGGACTAAGAGCATGTTTATCGCCTTCAAATAGCGATTAAAAGGAGCATACAGCGTGTTGAGAGACATCATAAAAACGACGAGCGCGGATTTTATGGTTTTTCGCTGATTTCACCATTAAAAATATCATCGAATTGGTTCTCCGTTTGAGTTTCTAAGCTCGATGCTCTGCCTGCCCCAAAAAGCCAGTATTGTTGGCAATAATAAAGGCTGTAGGATAATTCCTGCTCCCCAAGCCTTTGGCGCCATTTAACATGCGAACATCTTCAGTTCTATTGCCAAAAATGTGGTGACAAGATTTACAGCTCGCTTTTTTGTTGGAAAATAAAGTAGGTCAAGAGAAAGCGGCAGTCCTCGTTTTACTTCATTTGTACCTTCTTTCGTGAGCATGACTGGCTTGATAGGGGGATTCTCATGGAGTCATGAGCCTAGGGTTGTTCAGAAAAAAGTGTTGCGTGTCTTGATTGATATTGAAAGGTGTGCCGAAGTTGATCGCAAAATACAATCCAAATGTTAATCCGACAAGTAAAATAACTCCCCATTTCATGATTTGTCTGCTCATGGATTTCCTCTGATTTATTGACCAAAATTATGGGTGTGGGATACTTATTTACCGTTTCAATTCGTTCTAAAATAATCCGAATAATAATGAACTTATGATGGATTATGAGTCTTATAGAAGGTTTGTACGTATAAAGCACGCATAGCACGGTCTACATAAGTCGAAAGGTTGATTTATTGTGGCTGACATGTTGCTTTTTGCTGTTCTTAATGTAACTTGTACAGTCAAGTAGTTATTGATTTTGTTAGCCTATGTTTGGCATGACTTTTATAAATTTTTATATTGGGTGGTTGTTATGAAAACTCATTTACGAGTCCTTACTTTGGCGGCGCTAATGGGCGTTGTATTAACTGGGTGTAGCCCAGAGCCGGAGAAGACCGAAGAAGCTCCAGTTATACGTCCGGTAAAAACGATGGTAATTGGTTTAGATAATCAAAGTATGATTCGTGAGTTCCCAGCGCGTGTCCTAGCGTCTGATCGCGCAGAAATGGCGTTTAGAGTAGCGGGCAAAGTTGATAGCCTACCTGCTAAAGAAGGGGATGACGTTAAGAAAGGGACGGTTTTAGCAACACTTGACGATACACGCTTTAAACTAGCGGTGCGAGATGCCCGAGCAACGCTCCAGAGGCTTCAAGCGGACTACAAGCGTGCTCAAGAGCTAATCAAAGATAGCTTTATTTCAAAGAAAGATTTCGAGCAAATTCGAGCTGACCTTACAAGAGCACAAGCCAGTTACGACAATGCAAGAACGCAACTTAGCTACACCAAACTTGTTGCCCCTTTTGACGGTTTTGTTGCGCAGCGTAGTATCCAGAATTTTGAAAACGTCGAAGCTAAGCAAGTGGTTTTTTCTTTTCAGAATCTGAATACCCTCGAGCTTAAATTTGCGGTACCAGAGAAACTAGTTAGGCAAATTCGTGATGAGCAAGCGGCAGATCCCGTAGAGATCCCTGTATTTGCCTATTTCGATGTTGCTCGCGAAAAGCCTTATCCAGTAGTCGTCACAGAAGTGTCATCTAAAGCAGATTCTGATACTCAAACATTTGAAGTAACCGTCACGTTAGAGGCGCCTACAGATCAAAATATACTTCCGGGTATGACTGGTTATGTAACTGCTGACTTCTCGAACCTAAACCAGACCAAGGGTGCAGTTCTAATACCAACGACTGCCGTTGTCAGTGATAACTCGCACAACCCGACGGTTTGGGTTGTGGGCAATGACAACACGGTATCACCAAAGTCCATTGAAGTGTCTACAATGGCTGGCGAGCGTATTACTGTGCTATCAGGCTTAGAGATGGGCGAGCGAATTGTGACTGTAGGCGTGCCATTCCTAAACGAAGGAATGGAAGTGAGCCTGATGCCAGAAATCGATCAAGCTCAATAACTGTGACTCAGCGAGAAGAGATGTTTTATGAATTTAGGTGAGTATTCAGTAAAAAATAAGGTTAACAGCTGGCTGTTGGTCTTACTCATGACCGTTGGTGGTGTCATGGCTTATTTTGAGATGGGGAAACTGGAAGATCCAGCGTTTACTATCAAAGAAGCCAAGATCATCACGACTTATCCAGGTGCATCGCCGCAAGAAGTGTATGACGAGGTCACCTATCACATTGAAGACGCCGTTCGTTTGCTCGGACAGGTAAAGCGAATCAAGCGTTCGGTTACTCGCGAAGGGTTGTCAGATATTACGATCGAGTTCAAAGACGAATATACGTCGGCGGAGATGCCGGGTATTTACGATGAGCTCAGACGTAAGATTGCAGATAACAAGCACAAGCTGCCCCCAGGCGCCGGTGAGCCGCAGATTATTGATGACTTTGCGGACGTTTATGGTGGTTTCTTAGCCCTAAACGGCGAAGGTTATACCTATCGCGAGCTCAAAGATGTCGCTGATAACCTCAAAAAACAACTCGTATTAGTACCTGGAGTACGAAAAGTTTCTATTGATGGCGATCAGAAAGAAGCCGTTTATGTTCAAATGTCACGTGCCAAAATGGCGAAACTTGGCATTGATATGGACACCATTGAAAATCTGCTTCGCTCGCAAAACTTGGTATCTGATTCAGGCCGCTTCCGTGTTGGCCCAGAATTCATTCGAATTGAACCGACAGGTAGTTTTAAACACGTCAGCGAAATTGAAGATTTACTGATATCGAGTGATGACAAAAAACTGATTCGTTTGGGTGATATCGCCGAGGTTACACGCGAATACAAAGAAGAGCCGTCTAAGCTCATCTATTTCAATGGTAAACCATCGTTGACGGTCGGTATTTCAATGCTCGCTGGGAAAAACGTGGTTGAAGTGGGTGGATTGATTAACGACAAGATTCAAAGCTTAGAAAATCAAATTCCTCTAGGTATGAATCTCGATATTATTTACAACCAACCGCAAGAAGTTGATGCGTCGGTTGCTGGCTTTGTGACCAACACCGTTGAAGCATTGATTATCGTTGTTGTTGTACTACTCGCATTTATGGGGCTTAGAGTCGGTCTCATCATCGGTGCAGTTCTAGTGATAACCGTGGCCGGTACTCTAGCGATCATGCACCTTTATGGGATTGAGTTGCAGAGGATCTCGCTAGGGGCATTGATTATTGCGCTCGGGATGCTGGTGGATAATGCGATCGTGGTGGCTGAAGGCATGATGATTCGTATTAAGCGAGGGGTTCCTGCGATAAAGGCTGCTGGCGAAGTGGTTGGTGCAAATGGTTGGGCGCTACTCGGTGGTACAGCCGTTGGTATTCTCGCGTTTGCTGCGATTGGTATGTCTCAAAGCAACACCGGTGAATTTACCCGCTCGCTGTTCTACGTTATTTTGATCTCACTCTCTTTAAGCTGGGTGACGGCCGTTTCAACGACACCTCTTTTATGTGCGTTACTTCTTAAAAAGGAGGAACGCAAAGAAGGTGAAGAAGAAAAAGACCCATATGCGGGTGCTGGGTTTGTTATCTATAAGAGTGTTCTTCAGTTTGCTCTTAAGCAGCGTGCGCTTACTATTAGCATTATTTTGGCGATGTTTGTTGCCTCTGTATGGGGCTTCGGCTTCGTAAAAAGTGCATTTTTCCCTAACGCAAATACACCGATGTTCTTCGTTGATGTATGGGAAGTAGAAGGGACCGATATTCGCCAAACTCGGGATGACACCCTAAAGGTCGCGGACTTTATTCGAGAGCAAGAAGGCGTTGAGTGGACTGCAACGTTTATTGGTGGCGGTGCCTCACGTTTCTCTTTGGTTTACACACCACAAGATGCAACGAATGCCTATGGTCAAGTTATCGTTCGTACTGAAAATCGAGAAATGATTGCCGGGTTGCAAGCTGATATCGATAAGTTTATGAAAGACAACATCGATAGCATTGAGCCTAAGATAAAAAGCCTACGAATTGGTCCGGGACGAGATTCAAAAATTGAAGCTCGATTTGCCGGCCCCGATCCCGCGGTGCTTCGAGATCTTTCTTCTCAAGCCGAAGCGATCATGCTCGCTGATCCTGAGGCTAAAGAAGTCCGAAATGACTGGAGACAGCCTGTTAAGTTGATCAAACCTATTTTCAACGAGCAGGTGGCGCGTCAATTAGGGATTACTCGTACTGAGCTTACCGCTTCTTTGCGTGCATCAAGTGAAGGATCACAGGTTGGGATTTATCGTGATGGTGTTAGGTTGCTACCTATCTACTTCCGCAGTGATGCCAGTGAGCGCCAAAACGTGGCTCAATTAATGGATGCGCAAGTGTACAGTCCAGTTCTAGACCGTACGGTCCCAATTGCTCAGGTAGTCGTAGCATTTGAAACCGTTTGGGAAGATGCAATGATTCGTGGTCGTGACCGCTTGACGACTATTATTGCATCCGCTAACCCGACCGGTGAACTGGCTGCACCAATGTTTGATCGCCTAAAGCCTCAAATCGAAGCAATAGAATTGCCACCAGGTTATACGATGGACTGGGGTGGTGAGTATGAAGATTCCGCTGAGGCTCAAGGGGCGTTGTTTAGCGCAATACCTGTATCGTTTATTATGATGATCATTGTTGTTGTCTTGCTGTTTGGTAAGGTGAAACAACCATTGATTATTTGGATCACAGTTCCATTAGCGATTATTGGTATCACCGCTGGTTTGCTATTACTTGATGGAGCCTTTGACTTTATGGCGCTGCTTGGTGCGTTGAGTTTGATAGGCCTGTTGATAAAAAATGCGATCGTCTTGCTTGAAGAGATCGATATGCAGGCAGAAGAAAAACCGGTGTACGATGCCATTATTGATTCGTCAATTTCGCGTATGAGACCGGTAATGTTGGCGGCATGTACGACGATCTTAGGCATGATTCCGTTACTTGGTGATGTGTTCTTCGTGAATATGTCTATTACGGTCATGTTTGGTTTAGGCTTCGCTACTGTGTTGACGCTAGTCTTTATTCCCGTCATGTATGCGATTTTGTTTAAAGCAAAAAATCCAGCATAGTCACGTTTAACTAATGTCTCGTCCTAAAATACGTTGACGATTTTAGTAAGCCAGTAACGCAAGTTGCTGGCTTTTTTCATGTATCTGATTTGGTGTATTCATACCTAGGCTGAGATGCGGCCTCATTTCGTTATACGTATATATCGACTCTTCAACAAGCGTTTTTAACTCGTTAAGATCTTTGCACTGAGTAAGCAAGAACTCTTGCTTTAGGGTACCATTGACCCGCTCAGCTAACGCATTCTGGTAACAGTCATATCCATCCGTCATTGACGGTGTTATGTCATGCTTTTTAAGCTTCTCTTGATAAAGACTAGAGCAATACTGAAGCCCTCTATCTGAATGATGGATTGTCGCATGACGATAACATCGATTTTTTACCGTCATCTCTAAAGCCTTCACAACATCGCTCGCTTTCATTTCATTGCTGGCTTCATACCCCATGATTTTATGACTGAAGGCATCGGTAACTAATGATAAGTAATGAACGCCCTCGTCCGACTGAATATAAGTGATGTCACTCACCAGAACCTCTTCTGGTTTCGAAGGAACAACTTCTTTTAGCAAGTTCGGATGTTTTTTCATCCAGTGCCTGCTGTTCGTTGTTTTGGTGTAGCTCCGCTTGGGCTTAACCAGTAAGCGCTCTTCCCTGAGATAATTAAACAAAGCATCACGCCCAAGTTTTATTCCTTTCTCTATCAGTTTAGGTTTCAGTAAGAAATAGAGCTTACGAGTCCCTAGGCGAGGCATGAAGCGCCTTAGTTCAAGGACCATTCCTTTCACAGGAGCAAGCTCAGCCTGACGAGTTATCTCTCGCTTTTCTCTCTGATAAACACACTGACGAGAGATATCGAGTAACGAGCAAGCTTTACTTAAGCTTACTTTCTTCTCTTTTTGAAGGCTTCTTGCTCCTTCGCTATATACTTTTTTCTTAGCGACATCCCATGCTCAGCGTCAAGAATATCGACAACTCTGTTGAGAAGAAGACATCTAAGACGCTCATCTTCGAGCTCTTGTTCAAGGCGTTTTATTTTTGAGCTGGTGTTTCATTCGCTCTCGGTGATTTAGGCATCGTGATCTTCCTAGGATTAGTAATCCAATCCATTTTGCCATGCTTTCTTAACCAAGTAAGAACGGTCGAACGACCTTGTATTCCGTAAATTGATTGGGCTTGTTTATAGGTCATATCGCCTTTTTCTATGGCGTCTACAACCTGTAATTTAAAGCCTAGTGTGTAATCACGCTGAGTGCGCTTAACGTAGTGTTTATTTGGGATGCTCATCATTAGTCCTCAATGTGTAAACACATTTCAGGACGGGACATAAGAAAGATAAAGGCCAGATTCTTAAGAATCTGGCCTTTTTTTATTTCTATATCAGTGGGCTATGATGGCCTGGGATGTTTATTGACACGTTATTTGCCGGTTTTAGCCACTAAAAACTCAGAGAATGCAGTCCAAGATTTCTTGTCGGCATCTTCTCGGTAATTTTTGGATCCAAATACAGTAAATGCATGAGGTGCACCGCTGTATGTGATCATTTCATGGGAGACGTTGTTTTGTTCAAGCTCTACCGCTAACTCAGCAAACTGAGACATAGGAATCGCCGCGTCAGCGGTACCATGAAGAACCATAATAGGTGCGGTGGTTTGTGTGTAGTTTTGTCCTTTCGGTGTCTGTAGGCCGCCGTGGAACGTCACAAAGCCTCTCGCGTTCATACCCGCTCGAGCTGACTCAAGGACGGCTGCCCCTCCGAAGCAATATCCCATCACTACCGTATTATCGAGGTTGCCGCCTAGCTTACCTGCTTCAGACAACCCAGCATTCATAAGCGCTTGCAGTTTCGCTCTATCTTTATAGAGTTCGCCAGTGTGTTGTTTTTTATCTTCCACTTTGGTTGGCCTGACATCTTGACCAAATAGATCAACGGCAAACACGTTATAGCCCATAGCATTGAGCATTTCCGCTCGCTCCTCTTCGTATTCAGTGAGTCCGTCCCAATCATGGACTAGCAGAACCATAGGAGCCGTGTTATTAATCTTTGCCCAATACCCTTCATAGGGTTGCCCGTCTACTTCGTAAATAATGTGCTCTCCTGCCAGTGATAGGGGGGCGGTAAGTGTTGTCGCAAGCGCCAATCCAATGAGCTTATAATTCATTTGTCTTCCTTTTCGTTTGGTGTTTGTTTTGTCATTGAATTTTAGTACGAGAAATGGAAGTTGTGGTCCAATTGATAAGGAAATTATTCGTTTAAGTTCATCGCTTTCTTGATAATCAACGCTTGAGAGTAAATATGGTAAAGAGTTAGGACAAAAGTAAGCGATGAAAAATTCCTTTTTTGGCTCACTAATATTCTGTATAACAATGAGAGAATATATGACATGGATGTAATTAATGGCTTCAAAACTAAAACGTATGAGTATGTCGGCGTTGTTGCTCGGAGTATCCCCGTTTTCTTGGTCTGCGGAATATAAAGATCATGTTGATGATAAAAAAGATAAAGTAGAGAACACACGGCAAACAAGCGGCGAAAAGGAAGGTTTTATTGCGCTGCCGATCCCCATGTCGAATCCAACATTAGGAACAGGAGTACAGCTTCTCGGCCTTTATATGCATGCCAAGGACCCTGATTCTGTCGCTCACAATGACACATCGGGCATTATGGGAATGTATACCTCTACAGAAAGCTGGTTAGTCGGTGCGTTTCATGATGGCGCGTTAAACGACGACACAATTCGGTATACGGGAGGATTGTTCCACGGTAATTTAAATCTCAAATACTATGGTGATGGCAATGATCCGACGTTTTCTGATGATCCCCTTGATTACGGTATGACGATGACTGCCGTTATGTTGCGTGCATTGTTTAAGCTTGGCGATTCTAGTTGGTATCTCGGTCCGCAATACAATTATATGCAGACGGAAATCAGTTTTAATACGTTCAACAGTTTTTGGCCTCAACCTGAAGACGTTAAATCAGGTGGGTTGGGGGCGGTACTTCACTTTGATACCCGCGATGACAACTATTATCCAACTGATGGATGGTTCGCTCAGTTTAGTTATATGGATTATGGTGAGCAATGGGGAGGGGATGGTGATTATGCCATCGGTAAATTAGCAGCCAGTAACTATACGAGTGTATGGGAAAACGTGGTCATTGCATCGAAAGTGACGATGGAGTCTAGTGGCGGAGATGTCCCATTTTATGAAAAACCCACGCTGAAGATGAGAGGCTTTAACCATGGCCGCTATCGGAATGACAACATCATCCAAGGTCAATTTGAGGGGCGATGGACATTTAAACCACGCTTTGGTCTCGTTGCATTTGTTGGACTGGGGAAAACCTCGGAAGCAGAGCAAGATATTTTGAGTCAAAATACGATTGTAACAAAAGGGTTGGGTTTTAGATGGCAACCCGTGGAACAAAAGAAAATGAATATCAGGCTTGATTTTGCCAAAGGCCCGGAAGAAAACACATTTTACCTGTCGGTCGGTGAGGCCTTCTAAATAACGTAGAAAGGGAAGCTAATTGCTTCCCTTTTATTATTGGTGATGCCAGATTATCTAGTACGATTAGGCTGACATAGGGACAAGAATCATGGTGCCGATGATGACGGTAACCAAACCTGCGAGTACAGGCACTGATGTACGTTTCACCACTTCAAATGGCGAGATGTTCCCCATCCCCGATGTTGCAACGATGACACCAGAAACTGGCGAGATAGTACGGCCCAAGTTAGAAGCCTGCAGCATAGGTATAATTAAGAAAGCAGGATTGAGCCCCATCTTAGCTGCCAAAGAAGGCGCTAGTTCAACAAAGGCATAAAACGGGGCGTTACCCGAACCCGTTGCGATAGCGGCGGCAACGGTGAGGCCGGTTAGGATCAACATAAGTGCAACACCGCCCGCACCAGCGGAGTCAGCTAGGTGAAGTAGGTTATCTATGGCACCAATAGACATTAAGCCTTGAGCGAACACTCCCGCCGCTACTAATAACATCACAACGCCTTTAAACGCATCTGCCATGCCTTGGTAACAAGATTCCAAATCTTCTAGTGTCTTTTTGCCGTTAAACTTCTGAGTACAAAAGTTAATGACGGCGCCAATGAATATTGAACCCACGACAATAGTGTAGATGTCTAATGAAAGGCCTGGGATTGTGCGACCGTTGAATAGGAAGACACCCACAATCGGCAAAAACGGAAGGATGCAATAAAAGGCAGGGGCATCGACTTTCATTTCAGAGACATCAACACGTTCCATTGGTGTATTTTCTTTTTTATCGAGATATTTATTCCAGAAGAAAGCGGCGGCAGCCATCACAATTATCGCGCAAATGGAGACCGGCAGTACCGTTTGAACCGCGAACACATCCAGTGCAAGCCCAGACTTTTCTGCAGCAATGACGACATCACCAGAGGTTGGGGATAAGATAATCGCGGCAGGCGAAGCACAGACAGCAACGGCAGCAGGGCGTGAGATGCCCATGGCCGTCATCATTGGGAATAACGTTGCCATCAATAATACGCCAAGCCCAGTCGCTGAACTGACCGCCAAAGACATAAGACATGCCACAATATAAGCCGCAACGAGCAACACATACGGCGACTTAATGAACGAAAGAGGTTTAGAGAACTGTTTTACCACCACGTTGTTTGCGCCGATATGTGTCATGTAAGACGCAAATCCGCATAACAACATAATTTGCATACCGAGACCACCGCCGCGGTACTGCAGCATATACTTCACGTATTCAAGTGAGTCTGTGACCATATTACCGGTTGATGTAATTTTCGAAGGCAACACGGTGTGGCCTAATATACCGGTAAGCAAAAGCAGTAAGATACCGGCCGTCAATAACACGCCCGCAGGCTTGTAGCCTTTAACAATGAAATAGCCCACTGCTATTGTCACTATTAAGCCAATCAGTAGTTCTAACATAATCGTCCTTTCATTCCGTTAAAATCCGCAACAATGTATTTCTAAATGTGTCAGGAAATGTACAGGGAATTACTATGTGGCACGACCGTTACATAACAATCCGATGATCTAAGACAATAAATTAATGTTAATGAAAATGGCAGGTTTTTAGGCTGTGTATTGCCTGTTGTTTGGGTGTTAATGCGGTGTTGTTGTTGCGCTACAAAACTACAACGTAGATCACTCATGTATGATTATTGAGCATTTCAAGATATGAATGAAGTTTTAAGCCAAATTTGTATTGCAATGTTGATGGCATTAGACAGAATCAAGTGAGACTATTTTGGAGAATTCTTTCATGCTTCATTCTACCATTAACTTACTTGATGTTCGGGCGTTTGTGTTAGTCGCTAATCTTGGTAATTTTACCAAAGCAGCAGAAGCGTTAAATGTCTCAAGATCTCACGTGTCCCGCCAAATCCAGGCGCTTGAGAAGGAAATGGGCGTCAGCCTAATGATACGTACCACCCGAACGATGAAATTGACGCAAGCAGGTAAGGCTTTGCTCACTAGCTGCGATACAGCGCTGAATACTATTGATCAAGCCGTACATGCGGCCGTAGACGATAACGATACGGTGAAAGGAAAAATTAGCATTAACTGCGTTGGTGGGTATATCGGCGAAGAGTTAGTCGCTAATTTTCTTGCAAAGTTCTCACAACGCCATCCTGATGTATCAATTGATCTCGATTTTTCGAGTCACCGTGTCGATTTACTGGAAGATGAGTTTGACCTAGCCATTCGAATGGGGGTATTACCTGACGCGAATTACATAGCACGGCATTTAATTGATATCGAAATGTTGACACTGGCAAGTCCAATTTACTTACAAAGCGCGGCGCCAATCGAGCACCCTAAAGATTTGAAAGATCATAATTGTCTTACAGGTTCAGTGACCAAATGGCAGTTTATTCATGCGACGAGTAATGAAACCGTTGAAACGACGATAAATGGTGATTTGACATGCAAGAATGGAAGAGTGCTGGTTAACAGTGCCAAAGCCGGACTTGGTATTATTAGAGTGCCAGCGATGTACTGTGAGCCTGAACTAGCAGCAAAAACGTTGGTTCCTGTCTTTGGGCTGTGGGGCATCAAACCGGTGCCATTATCTTTAATATACCACCGAGATAGATATCAACCGAAACGAATTAAAGAGTGTGTGTCGTTTTTAAAAGCCGCATTTGAACAGTGAACGTTTGTTTTTTTCTGTGAGGCACGCTATCGTTGGGCAACTAAGTGCCTATCTTCTAGATACTCAATAAGAGCTAAGACCGTCAGTGCAATCCGTCAATAAAATCAATGAAATCTTAAAACGTGATATTCAGTCTTGTGAAGAATTTAGTTTAGAAAAACTGAATGACAAGCTTCTTGCTGTGACAGATGTACTCGATTTTGAACATTTTTTGTTTGCCGTTTCTGTCCCGATCACATTAATGCGTGCTGAAAATGTTGTACTAACGAATCAACCTATGAGTTGGCGTGAGTTTTACGAAAGTAATGAGGTGATGTACTTTGATCAAGTGGTACTGCATTGCCGCAATAGTATGGCCCCTATTCAATGGCAAGATATCATTAACAATGGCGTAGAAGATAGCAAGAATGTCGCGAAGTTAGCGTCAGATTTTGGGCTAGGGGATGGCATCACTATACCGCTACGTGCGAACTTTGGATGTTTAGGATTACTCAGTTTTTCAAATAGGAAAAATGCGACATTACTGTCAAATGAATCAACGTTGTTGGCAACGTATGTCGGTACGCTAGTTGCTGACTACATTAATGATGTCAGACAAGTCGTCTGCAAGCAGCAACTAGGCCACGTGGAATCAAGCTTAACGTTACGCGAACAAATTTGTTTGGCGTGGGTTGCTGAGGGGAAAAGCTCATGGGAAGTCGCGCAAATTCTTGGCTGTTCAGAACGAACGGTTAATTTTCATATCCAGAATGCGAGTGAAAAGCTTAATGCTTTCTCTCGCACCCAAGCCGTATCGAAAGCCTTGTTAACTGGCTCGATCGAACCGATGTTGGTTTATCGTAGTGTTGGTAAACCAATGTCGTAAATCATCATTAATTGGCACACGCAGTGCAACGCTGCGTGTCGTGTCGAGTAGATGTACCTTTCCGTCACCTAATCGGGTACTTGGAATGCCAATTAGCCTCATAATTCGTTCAATTCCGGTTGACGTTAATGTGACATATTCGGTGTAACCCTGCTCAATGGCATATTGAACCACTAGATAAAAGAGTAGAGATGTGAAGTTAATATGGCTCGCACGTTTTGCTATCTCTCTATCCACAGCAAACCTAGTCAGCTCGACAATAGATTCATCATTAAACACCTCGCCTTGCAGTAATTCTGGGAAGGTATTGTTAAGCATGTAGGGCTGATTGGTGTGAAGGAGTCGCCAGCAAGCAGCGACTCTTCCTTCATATTCAATAAGGATATACTTAGAATCTAGTCGGTCATATTCATCAATATCCAATTGATTTTGAGTACTGATGGACCAACGTAATCGCTCAACAAACACTTGATAGCGTAGTTGGTGCATTTCAAGCTTTTGCTGCGTGGTAAGTTCGCCATAAGTACAAATGTGAATGATGGGTTCCATGGGATGTCCTCTTAGGTTAGTTCGCCTTAAGAGGTTATCGCTGGGAGCGTTTGATTATCACTGACAGATTGGCCAGCTTGTATTTTTATAAAACTACAAATGTCAACCTGTAAGTTTCTGCAGTTTATTAATTTATTAATAAGTGTATAAATGTAATCAGGCTCTGTAGACCATACAAAACAACGTCAGAACATAGATTCAACGATTATAAAACAGTCACAAATGGCTAGGTGACTTTCGGTTTACAGAGCCGTTCCCTTCAAATTTGTCAATTCTTCCTGATTTGCTCGTTTTTAGAACTATTAGTGTTTTTTAAGCGAATAGTATTTTTGAAACGAATAGTATTTTTAGAACGAATAGTGTTGTTTGACGTCACTGAAATCGAGATAATACTCCGTTAAATGCATTTGGCCAGTAAGGCTCATTTGCTCATTTATTCAGTTAAGTATCTGACGTCTATGCGAACTCAAACAAAAAAATATGCAATTATTGTATGCAAGGCTACATTATTGTCATTTGGCCTCTATGCGATGGTACTCGTTAAAGCCGTTGATAAGTTGGTAGAAAATGAGGTAGCGCAGTTTCATCTATTCACAAAATCAATAACAGACTATAAATCAACGCTTTATTTACTTGGAGTGTTATTTGAAGCTGAGATAAAAGCGACGCATACCTCGGAACAGTATGGTCCGTATCTTAAGTCTGGAAAAATCTACGCGGCCGACAATAAAAATGGCTTTACCATTAATGAACGTATTGTGAGTATGACGGCCAATCGTCTACTTCTGAATATGCCAGAAGTAACAATGGCAGAAGAGGTATTGTTCTACTATCGCTCCTATGAGAGTGATAAAATTATGGCTACACAGTCATTTGAGCTTGCTAATGGTATTAGGCCAGTTAGTTTAGATAAAATGTGCAATGAATCAATGGCCTGCGCAAAGTATGCCAATGAAGACGATCTGAAAAACAGGCTGATCATATCGAATATATATCACGATAATGTTACCGATCAGCCAATCATGACTATATCAAGCCCAGTTTACTTTGAAAAAGAAATATTAGGTGACATTAATGTTGATGTGTACCTAAGAAAGTTCCCGTTTTTAGAGAATAAAGAGTTTATTGACTCAGAAGCAGAGCTAGGGAGACAGATTATTCTAGAGGATATGCGTTACCCCTATACTGACCATGCTTACTCTATCGATTACTTAGCAGACGATAACTTTGTTATTACTTATCGAATACCTTATAGCAAGATAGTGGTCGACTATGGTTGGTTGTTTATTGGGCTGATTACATTGCTTACTTATGTAATGAACCGATTAGATGAACTCAAAGTGAAGCGAGAGAAATTGAAAATCGCCGAGGTTGCTATCCGCAAAGATGAACTCACAGGGCTCTATAATCGAACCATTTTAAAAGACAGCGCGATAAAATATGCAATGGAAAAACAAGGTATCGCCGTTATTGCCATCGATGGTGACAAGGTAAAGGCTGTCAATGATAACTATGGTCACCATGTTGGAGACGAGGCTATCATTCATATTGCAAATTCGATGCGACGATGCTTTCGAGAAAGCGACTATTTGATTCGCAGTGGCGGCGATGAGTTCATCGCAATTTTACCGGGTTGTACGTTACTGGCCGCGGAGAAAGTGGCTAAAAAATTCGCAAATGAAGTCGCATCAAAGCCATTCGGGGCGGAATCGCTCACACTTGAAGTTAGCTTTGGCTGCACCGTTCTTCGGGAGCATGAATCACTAGACAGTGTTTTAAAACGTGCAGACGCTTCGCTCTATTTAGCGAAAGAACATAAATACGAATAGCGTATTTAACACGAGAAGGCATGCGTAATGCATAGAGAGTACGATTTTAACCTATTAAAAGTCTTGCTGATGATCTATCAGCATCGAAGCCTGACGGCGGTAGCTGCTCGTCTTGGAAAAACAGAAAGCGCAGTAAGTAAACATCTGTCAAAGTTGAGAGAACAACTTAAGGACCCACTGTTTGTTCGAACTGCTGATGGTTTCGAACCGACTCATTATTTGGAAAGGATCATTCCTGGCATTGAAAAAGGTCTTAAATCGGTTGAGCGAGCCCTAGCTCATGGTGAAGATTTTGATGAAAATAACCATGTGCAACCGATTAAAATCGCGCTTTACAACGTCTCTCTTGAACAGTTTGGAGCGCCGCTTTACCAGGCTATTCGTTTAGCGTTTCCCAAAGCAATGATCGAACTAATCACGTGGCGAGGAACAACGTACCAGGATATTATTGATGGCAATATTCATATAGGCGTGCAACTGTTTAACGAGGAGTGCCCTAAAACGATTTATCAATCTAACGTACTCCACGTTGAAATTGGCGCGGTTGTTGGTCGTCAAAGCGTGATACAGACGTGGGAAGATGTCTTTAAGAATCCATGCGTGCATTTTGAATTGAGAGGCTGGAACGACGTTCATCATAGGTTGATCAAGTCGATGGCTCAAAATGGACTAACGCTAGATTATCGTGTAAAGCTGGATAATCTAACGGCAACCTATCATCTTTTGAAACAAAACGACTACTCAGCAATTTTGTCTCAAAATTTGGCTCACTCCAATGAGTTTCGTTTTATTTCTTTTCCAGATTATTTACAGGCTTACATCCCTGTTGTGGCTTGTATGAAGCAAGGTAACCGGCAAAACCCTTTGCACCTTCGGCTGAATCAGATTATTAAGCAGGTACTGAATGAGTCGCGAGTCACTTCTGATTTTAATTCAAAGTGACTCGCTTTTTATATTTTAGTGAGGCTAATGCTCTTAAATGACCATAGACTGTGACCGTGAGGGAGACTAACTTGCTAGGCGAATGTCTGTTTGTACAACATCATGTGAATTGACCAGTTCGACGATCGACTTTGCTTCATATTTGTCGAGAATTCTAGACTTATAAGTACTAATAGTTTTTGCGCTCAGTGATAAAAATTCTGAAATTTGTTTGTTGGTATACCCTTTTTTAAGGTAATTAAATACGACGGTTTCACGTTGTGAAAGTACGATCTTTCGGTTACTAACCTTGTAGTCGGTCTTGAACAAATTGTATCCACGAATGACACCGCTAATGGCATCACGAATTAACGCAGGTTCTTCCGATTTACTTAGGTATCCGTTCGCGCCGAGCTTGTACGCGGTCTCAGAATAGATGGGGTACCCATAACTCGAAATAAAAATAGACCGTCCTTTATAACCCGCAGCAAATGCACGTCGCATAAATTCAAATCCGTCGGCTTCGGCAAGGTTAACGTCGAGGACGATGAGATCAATACTTCCTGCTTTAACAAGATCGAGTGCGACCTGCGTATCAGAGATCTGGTGGATCAAATTAACCGTGTCGAGACTTGATACGATACGAGCAATGGCTTCTCTCACGAGAGGGAAATTATCAATGATCAAACAGTCTTTTGAGTGTGAATGGAGCATTTCCAGTACCTTGTTGAAAAATGAGCGATGTAAAAGAGAATCAAATAGGGTCCTTCACTCACTTTACTGCATCGTTTCTGCAGGATTGTTTGGTATCCGTTACTAAAATTTGATCTTCAGGAGTATAAGCAACAATTTGAGGAAAGTGTGGAATGGTCGAAATTCCAATAAGGAATTTAGTTAGTATTCAATTAAATCGTTATAAAACAGTAGGTTGATTTTGTTTCTTGAGTAATTCAAATCGTGTCGACAATGGATGTTGTTTGACTTGCTGTTGACGTTGTCATTGTTTAGATAGTTCGTATTACCTGTAATAGTGAACCCATGTCTTTTGACTAAAACAAACATTGCGTGAAATTAAATTACAAAAAAAATGTGACGAACGTCTTGTAATTGTCCTATATCAGTATAAAATACACCTATATTGAAAATTAATTACAATCTTAGAGGGTTGAATCATGGGTTACGAACTAGGCGCGGCATATATTGGTCAATTAGCAGCCAAAAAAATGATTGACGACATGCTTTATGGCAAGCCTCAGCCAAAGAAAAAATCGTTCATTAAACGAATGATGAAAAAAATCAGTAAATAAGAATTGAAAAAGCTCGCATTTAGCGAGCTTTTTGCTTTCAGGACATGAGGTAAAAGGCGTAACAAAGTCGGAGCATGCTCTCTAAAGGCTGATTATGACGCAGATTTTTCTCCCAGCTCGAAGACGTTATTAGGCGGCGATGCTGCAGGATTTTCACTTAACCACACTTCTAATTGGTCAGCACCACCAATATATTCCCCATCCATCCAAATCTGAGGCACCGTCACGGGTGTTTTTTCACCAATATGTGCTTTGACTTCTGGGATCATGCGGTACAAGGCTGCGCTGTCTTTCACCACATCGTGATAATCATATTCAATACCAGCATCATCTAGGATTTGTTTTGCTTTTACGCAGTAAGGACACGTAGCCTTCCCAAAAACAATCGAGCCTTTGAGTTCATCACGTTGCGTCCATTCTTTAATGACCGACTGTACAAGCACGCCCCGGTTAAGTGCCTCGCCCTGACTAACGACCTTGCCCTCAACCATAATAATTGGCGCATGCCAAGCACCCGCTTTAAGCGGCTCCCACCAATGAGATAGCCAATCTTTTACCTCGAGCTCGACGGGAATCCCTGCAAGTTCAGTATTGAACGTATCATTTAAGATATCTTTGGTTAGCGTGCATTCACCGCATGGAATCGTTACCTTGAACGGACCCCAGCTTCCTGCCCAGCGATATAACGTAATTTTGATTGGCTCTGCCATATTGATCCGCCTCTTGTCTTTGTCTATTTAATTCTAGTCCGTTTCAATATAAGAACGACGTGTCATCAAATTAATTTCAAGAAATAGTTTTCTTTTTGGATTTTGTTTCCCAATGCGTAATAAAAGCAATAGACGCGACGATGATGGCAGCACCAATCCAAAGGCGGCCAGGAGGAACCCAGCTAAAGACAATCCAGCCCGCTAACACATTCATTGGCAGTTTAGCGTGATCAAATGGCTGCACAAACGAAGCATCAGCTACGGAGTAAGCCTTTACAATGGCCCACTGTGCAAAAGCTGTCAGTGCGCCCGCTCCAATCAGATAACCCCAAACCATCATGTCAGAAGGGAGAGACCACGAGGGGAGAGCGAGCATGAAATTAAAAGGCGTAATGAGCACCAATAAATAGATCACCATGGTGGAAGGGGGATCATTCGCTGACAGTTTTTTTACCATGAGTGAATAACAAGCCCAGAAAAAAGCGGCCCCAACCGGTAGCAATGTTGCCCAACTAAAAGAATCAGACCATGGCTCAAGGATCACCAATGCACCCACGAAGCCACATATCGTGGCAAGCCAGCGGGCTGCGCCTACCTTTTCCTTCAATATTAAACCAGAGCCTAAGGTTGCAAATAGGGGGGAGGTCATGAGCAGGGCGATACCTTGCCAGATGGGGACTGGGTAAGCGAGTGCCCACATCCAAAGCTGTATGCCAACGACGGAAAGTAGCACGCGAAAAAGATGAGCGCCAAAATGTTGAGTACGAAGAGAGCGAAAGATACCGGTTGCACGAAGGCTAGGGATAATGACAAGCAGCGCTATGGCATATTGAATGAGCGCAATCATGGTAGAGGACATACCATGATTAATACTGACTACTTGAGCGATATTATTGACTAGAGCGAAGGCGGCGCCAGCAGATAACATCCAGATTGCACCTTGGAGAGGCTGATGTGGTTGATTCATAAATCGTATTCTTCGTTTTTGACAATATTACTATGAAAACCGAAATTAACCAATTGTGTAAAAACGACACTTATTTGTATTCGTTCATACTGTTTAAGCGAACCTGTTTGGCGAGAGGCAAGAAATAAGAGACGAAAAGTAAATGAAGGTGGTGGCTAGAAAGTGATTCACCTAAAGCGACATGGTATGGAACGTAAAAGTCGCGCAGCGTGCACGACTTTTTTATGGGTCTGCTTAGATAGGCAAAGAGTCCGGATTAGAAATCGTAACGAAGCCCTAAACGAACTGAGTTTTCAGCGTCAACATCTTTGAGTTTTGCTGATTCTCCTTTTTTCAGATTGTTTAGCTTAAACGCTAAGTAAGTACGAAGGTTGCTGTTGAATTTGTATTGGCCCGTCAGCTCATAGAAGTTTGTTTTTTCTTTGCCACTCGCGGCGTCAGTGCTGTCTTTTTCGGTATTTTGGTACGCCGCTAACACTGAAAATCCATTGCCTACTTTGTAAGCCGCGGAAAGCTCAGCACCCTTAAAGTCTTTACCATTTTTGTCATCAAGTTCACCTTGAGTATACGTACCGCCAAGCTCTAGACCACCAATCGCGTAGCTTAATCCAGCAATAGTCTGTTTTGCGTTACCTTCATCGATACCGTTATTTTGGCCATTACCATTTTGTGCATAACCTAAACCAAGTGCTAAGCCAAATGGAAGGTGATATTTAGCCGCGACACCGGCGCCGTCGGTGTTCTTGTCTGAACCTAAAATAGCACTGGCTTCAACCGTTAGTGCATCCATGAAATCGGCGGAGTACTTGACGACATTATTCACTTGCTCGTCGCCAGCATTAATGAATTCTTTTTGAATACCGGTATAAATCTGACCATTATCCGACATTTGAGAAATGATCACGCCCGCCGTATCTTGTTTACCTAAAGACACAGCGCCAAATTCGGTATCTAGCCCTGCAAACATATAACGTTGCTTGAACTTATTGGCATCGGAACCATCGTCTTTACCGCCCGAACTGACTACGGCGTGCTCAACTTCGTATTTGCCAAAACCAGTAAGGCTATCGTTGATCTTTGATTGTCCTTTGATGCTTAAGCGAGCCCGGCTTTTGTTTTCCATGGTGCCATCAATGCTTTGGCCATTGTCTTTGCCGCCAAAATCACCACGAAATTCCATACGGCCGCCAATATCAAGGGATGTTCCGTCTTTGCTATACACTTCGGCTGCGCCAACCAGGCCAGACATCAACACTGAAACTACTGCACCGGCTACTACTGCTTTTTTCATTTTATACGTACCTTGGTTATCAAAAATGAGGCTCGTTACCTCAAGAACGCAATCAAAGTAAAATAGCTTTGTGAAAGAAATATGGCAGTTTTCTTAATTTAACTCATTGATTTTAAGGTTGTTAATAGGGTGTGGTGTGAATGTGTGTGGCGGAGTGAAATCAGATAAGGGTTGATTATTGTTATGGGGAGAGCGTTTTAGTTGGTAAGTATTATTGATTGAGGGAATAAAAAAAAGACCAGGGATAGCAGCCCTGGTCTTGGATTCGAAATAGGAAACTTAATGGTGTTTAGAAGTCGTAACGAAGACCTAGACGAACCGTATCGTCTGCTGAATTGCCATTGTTGCTGACTTCATCAGCGCTACGGTTATCTAGCTTGTAAGATAGGTAAGTACGTAGCGACTTATTGAAGTGGTATTGACCTGTTAGTTCAAAGAAATCGTTAAGAGTGAACTTATCGCCATCGTCTTTAAGCTCTTGTTTCTGGTAGGCAGCCATAATACGGAAACCATTGTCAAACTTATAAGTACCAGATAATTCAACACCAGAGAAATCAACGCTTTCACTGAATGCGTCAAAGTTATATGTGCCTTGGGTGTAAGTACCACCAACAGTTAAAGACGCGATTGAGTAGGCTAGACCACCAATAAATTGATTTGCATCGCCTTCGTCAGTAATTGTCGTGCCAGCAAGTTTTACTTCATTGAAGTCATTTTGCGCGTAACCAAGACCAATATCTAAACCGATTGGCGTTGAATAGATACCAGAGATACCATAGCCATTTTCATTTTTCTCTTCCGCCGCTATTACACTTGCTTTCAGCGAGAAAACATCAGCGAATAGGTTAGAGTACGCAATGGCATTGTTTGCTTGCTCATCACCTGCAGCAATGAATGTTTTTTGAGCGCCAGTCCAAATTTGACCGTCATCCGACATTTGAGAGATCTGAACGCCAGCCGTGTCTTGCTTACCGAAAGAGATATCACCAAATTGGGTACCGATACCTGCGTACATGTAACGTTGTTTGATTGAAGTCGTTGCGTCGTTGTCACCAGACGAATTCACACCTTGCTCAGCTTCATAGAAACCAAAGCCAGTCAGGTTATCAGAAATTTGCGTCTCGCCACCAACATTAATACGGAAGCGTGATTTGTTTGCCATCGTACCATCGATTTCTTGACCACCGTTACCAATGAAATCACCACGGAATTCCGCACGGCCACCGATCTTTAAAGACGTGCCGTCTGAATTGTAGACTTCAGCTGCGAGTGCTGAACCCGATGCCATCACTGCTACTACTGCGCTCGCCAAAACTGCTTTTTTCATCTTATTTACCTTTAAATAATATTGTTAGACATCATGTCTTCTTGGAATGCAAGTAGGTTATGTTTTGGCTGTTACAGATAAATGTAAGATATATTACATTTTGATTTAATTGAACTTTTTCAAAGTTAGAGTGTATGGAAATGTTTCTGGGCAATAAAAAAGGGCGAATAAATCGCCCTTTGGAAAGTAATTATATCGTTATTTAGAAGTCGTAACGAAGACCTAGACGTAGAGAGTTGTCAGCATCTTGTGCCGTCGTACCATCAGCTGCGAATGTTTGTCCATCAGCTGCTTCTAGGTTATTAAACTTGTAAGTAATATAAGAACGGATCGATTTGTTGAAGTAATAAATACCTGTTAACTCGACGTAATTACTAACGTTAAAGTTTGCGGCGGCATCTGGTGCGATTTCACCTTTCTGATACCCTAACACAGCCTCAAAATTGTTCTCAAATCTGTATTGAGCAACAAATTCGACACTATTGAAGTCGTTACTGCCAAGATTGTATTTTTTAGAACCCTCACCTTGCGTATAGGTCGCAGCAACGTAAAGCCCTTCCCAACGGTAGTTTAAACCACCAAGGAATTGTTTAGAGTCTTGCGCATTAGTACCTGGATTTTCGTTAGCGGCATAACCAAGACCAATACCCAATCCAAAGGGAAGGGTATAAATACCAGACAATGCCCAGCCATCTTCATTGGCTTGGTTAGAGGCAAGTAAACTAGCTTTGACTGATAGGGCATCCATAAAGTAGCCCGAGTAATTGATAGCATTGTTTATTTGCTCATCACCTGCCTGTATGAAGGTTTTTTGAATGCCACTATGTGTTGTTACCGTATCTGACATTTGGGAAATTTGGACGGTCGCAGCATCTTGCTTACCAAATGTTACGTCGCCACCATTTGTGGAAAGACCGGCATACATATAACGCTGTGTAAAGGCGGAGTTTTGGGAATTAGATGCATCGTTATTGACGGTTTGCTCAGCTTCGTAAAAAGCGATACCACTTAAACTATCCGTGATTTGTGTTTCACCACCCACGTTAATACGAACACGAGATTTGTTATCCATCGTCCCATCTAGTTCGCTACCTGAAGCTTGACCTTGGAAATCGCCACGGAACTCTGCACGTCCACCAATACTAAGTGACGTTCCGTCCGAATTATAAACCTCTGCCGCTAATGCTGAACCAGAGACGAGTGTTGTTGTAATCGCTGCTGCGATGGCTGCCATTTTCATAATTATATTCCTTCAATTATTATCACCACTGCAATGTTGCCATTGCGGGTATTAGTGCCTGCATACACATTAATACCTAAAGCAAGAATAGAACGGCATTCTGAACTTGCCTTTCCATAAGTGCGGGAGTTCATTTTTTGTTCGATTTTTGTGACGAGTGGCTCACTATTTACGTGCTTTGTTGGCTTTTTTATAACTGAGTTGGTGTTTTGGGTAAGGGTGCGTGCTTGGTGATGTACCTATATATTCAGTTTTTGTGGGTAAAGAAACAATCTGGAGATTCTATTGCCTTGACGAATACAGCGGTCTCAAAATGCGCACATTACCTGTAACATATTGATTCAAATAGTTGCGTTAAGTTTTTTGAGCCTAAATAATTCAAACGATATACCCGTAAAAATATCAATTACCATAAAATGAGAGGGTGATCGCGGTAATTTTAGTTTGTTTTATGTTTTTTGTTTTACTGTTAACCTTTTGTTTTTATTGAAATATTAAAAATAGAAAACAGCGTTTTCAATCTTTTACGTCTTTTTATGAAAGCTTTGGGAACTTTAGGGTTAGAGTGATTTCCGTCATGTTAATCCAACGTTACATCGAGAAGGGTTACATGCATAGGTGTTATGTCTGTGTACGTAACAGCTTCATGTACGTTATGCCATTTGTCATCCAGGCGTTTGGCGCACAAAACTTGAAATATGGAAATCCCAATGAACAAAAAATTTATCGCACTAGCAGTGGCAGCTGCAGCATTCGGTACTTCTGCACAAGCAGTTGAGCTTTATAACCAAGACGGTTCTACTTTTGCAGTAGGCGGTCACGTTTCTGTAGGCGTTCAAGATTCTGAAAAAGACGCTGCTGGCGTGAACTCTGTTTCTCCGCGTATCAACTTCGAAGCAACTCAAGACCTAGGCAACGGCTTTACTGCTGATGCTAAAGGCGAATGGGCACTCAACATGCTAGACGGCGGTGATAACTCTTTCACTACTCGTCTTGGCTACATCGGTGTAAGCCATGAAGAATTCGGTCGCGTAGCAGTAGGTACTCAATGGGCACCTTACTACACAGCTGGTGGTGTTGCGGATCTTCCAATCGCTTTCGCGAATGACTTCCTATACGACAACCACGGTGCCCTAGGTACTGGTCGTGCTGACGCAATGCTTGCTTACACTAACGCATTCGATTTCGGCAATGCTGGTGCATTCAACTTCGGTCTAGGTTGGCAAGGTGCTAATGACATCGACAATACTAATACTACTTTAGGTACTGCTGGTAAATACAACGTTGGTCAGCGTGCACAAGTACAACTTGGTTATGATGTTGCTGGTGTTGGTCTAAACTACGCATACACGGGTGGTGATATCACTTCTACTGCAGATGTTGCAGTTGCAGTTGATGATAAAGCGACTTCTCACCTAGTTTCTGCTAAATATGGTACTTACGGTAAAGGTATCTACGTAGCGGGTGTTTATGCGATGAATGATTACATGAACAGCTACGAAGGCCAAAAATTAGACGACACTAAAGCATATGAAGCGATTCTTGCTTACGGTCTTTCTAACAGCCTAAACCTATCTGTAAACTACGAATCTGTTAAGTACGATGGCGACAAGGCTCTTTCTGGTTTTGCTTCAGGCGAAACTATTTACGCAACTACAGCTATCCAAGCTGAGTACGACGTAACATCTCGCATGCGTGCATACGCAGGCTACGAATTCGACCTTCAAGGTACTGGCGAATTCAAAGAAGATCGTGACAACATGTGGATGGCAGGTGTTCGTTTCTTCCTATAGGGAAAAATGGATAACTTAGCATCAACAGTTTGATAGAACCCGCTCATAGAGCGGGTTTTTTTATGTTCAAATTTTCGGGGTGAATCTTTGTGTGGTACTGGTATTCACATAACTAATGGTGAAAACAAAAGAAAACATCGCTTAATCTCAAGTGTTCTGGCTTTTTATAAAAATTTACACGTATCCATTTGTTTTTAAATAACTTTAATTCCCCTTCTTTTCTGCTTAAAACTTCATTTTATTTCACGACACATTCGGGAACTCTCGATTTAAAGTAATTCCATATTTCAAGTTCACGTTTTTAGCGTCTTTAACATCGAGTTGCCTGCCAGCTTCTCACCGTTAAGGAAAACCTTTAAACATCTATCGAGCCTCAAAGTTCGATATTAAGCCGTCAATATGGAAATCGTAATGAACAAAACACTATTAGCACTTGCCGTTACAACAGCGGTCATCGGTACTCAAGCAAACGCACTAGAAGTCTACAACAAAGAAGGCACGCAAATGTCTATCGGTGGTCACGCGACTATCGGTCTAACAGGTGCTCATGCTGGTAAAGAAGCAAGCGTTGAAGAGAAATCGCCACGTATTAACATTGAAGTGATCCAAGACATCGGTCATGGCTTCAAGGCGGATTTCAAAGCAGAGTGGGCGATGAACATGCTTGAAGGTGGTAAAGACACGTTCAAGACTCGTCTAGGCTATATCGGTCTTGGTCACGAGACTTACGGCCGCATCGCTGCGGGTACACAATGGTCTCCTTACTACATGGCGGCGGGTGTGGTTGATACGCCGATCGGTTGGTCAAATGATTTCCTATACGACAACCAAGGTATCTTTGGTACTGCTCGTGCGGACAAACTAGCGGCTTACTTCAATACGATTGATTTCGATAGTGCTGGTGCATTGACGATTGGTGCTGGTTGGCAGGGCGCTAACTCAGTCACTGATCCACTAGCAGGCAACTCTGGTACTTGGATTACCTCAACGAACCGTGCTCAAATTGCAGCGGGCTACACGATTAACGGTTTCAACGCGAACTATGCATTCAACAGCGGTAACATCACTGAGCGTGGCGTAGCAAAACTGGCGGAATCGAACTTAGTGTCTGCTAAATACGGTAACTTCGGTTCTGGTCTATATGTAGCAGCAACTTTTGCTGACAACAAAAACATGAACTCGTTTGACAGCAAGCTTATCGCTAAAACTCAAGCGTTCGATTCTATTCTTGCTTACGGTCTAGATATGGGGCTTAACCTAATCCTAAAGCACGAAGAGATGCAAGATACTCAAAACGATGTACGTGTTAAGTCTGGCACTTCTGTTCAAGCTGAATACACTATCTCTCCACGTCTACGTGCGTACACTGGCTACAACTTTGACAACCAAGGTCAAGACAGCGGTACTGTTAACTACCGTAAGCGTCAAGACAACCAATTCATCATCGGTACTCGTTTCTACCTATAATGGTTGATGAATTAAACGGTCGCTTGTTGAGCGTTTAAGAGAAGTATTGAATGGTAAAGCGCCCTCATTGAGGGCGCTTTTTTTGTTTTAGCGTTTAGGCTATTTATAAATGCGCTAAGTGAGGGGGAGAGGTGGAAGATGACGCTTTAGAAATGAGCGCAATGACCGCTGTTGAATCCCACGAACTTTCGTTGCCCATAAACTCGGCGCGACTGATTGCCGACAACTCGCTTTGGATGCTGCTCACCGTATCAGGAGAAAGGTTTTTCGATTCTTTTACCCAAAGGTGAAAGGCGGATTGGGCAGCAATTGCGTCTCGGCGGTTTATGGCTTCCAACAGTCGCTGTTTTGAATCCGTGTTTTTTGGAGCCTCACTCGCCGATTGGCTTTTAGCTGAATTCCGCCTCGCTCGATACCACATCACACTCGATACTAACCACAAACACGCAAAAAGACCGGTCAGATAAGGCCAGAAACCAGAGTCTGAAACCGTAGTAGTTGGCGTTGAATCTAATGCTTTGAATCCAACGCTCGGCTCATCACTTTGATGAACGGTCACCAACAACCCACTCAATGCAGATTGATCTTTTTTGTTTGTGGTGGTGTTCCACCAATCAACAGCGATTGCGGGTAATGGGTATTGTCCTTCCTTTTTGGCAATCAACACTTGTTTGATTGTCATGGTGACAGAGCCATCATCATTGTCGTTGAACGTTGGTTTTTCTGGATAAACACGGAAGCCGTCTGGGTTTTCTATGCTCAGGTTAGGTAGTTGATTTGAGGTGACGCCCATGGCATTGAGCGTGACGGTGCGGGTTAAAGAATCGCCCGTGTCAATATCTGCATCATTAGAGGAGACCGCGCTCCCATCTGAACGCTGCCAAGATTGCGCTAACGTTAACTTCGCGCTTGGTAGCCAAACACCCTGATAGTCAGCTGGGATGGGTTGTACTGTTAGCGCTAATGTCGGTGCTTTATGATTGAGCGTTAGTATTTTGGTGGTACCTGATCGGTTATTGCCATACAGGACGCCGCCAGACAAGGTAGGCGCTTGGATAGTGAATGTACCGGCAGACTCGGCGGTCACACGATATTGCTGGTCGATAATAAGAACATCGATACCATCCAATACAGCTTGGTATTGTTTCGGTTCCCCAAGTGCTTTTAGTGTCACGCCCTGCGCTGTTGGTTGAATTAGGTCGGGGTTTTGTAACAAACGAGGGTCTACCTTGACGATAATTCGAGCGTCTAAAATAGTGCTCTCTTTTGGATACAACACCTGTTTGCCAATTTGTGTTCTAACCTCGATCATATCGTCGGTGGTTGGGGTTTGCTCATCAATGGCGACATTGAGCGTGATCGGTGTGGTTTTTGCGCCGTTTACATCAAAGCTCGGGATCACTATCTTGCCAATACGTTGCGGCGCGATGGCGATGGTCCATACGCTGCTGTCTGTTCGAGATCCGTTTAGAATGTTAACAGAAGAGCTGAAGTTAGCGCGACCCGTGTAGAAATCATGGCTGAGCGAATCGAAAGACACCTTACTGCCGTCGAGCTTTTCATCCGCCACGATCCGAAGTTGAATAACTTCATCTTTGCTGACTTTAGTTTTGTTCACACTCGCGGTAACGGTTAATGCCCACGATGGAAAGCTAACAAAGCCACTCACCAGTAATATCAGCATTAAAAATAAAGGGTGGAGTTTGTTTCTAATCATTACCAGTGCTTCCCTTGAGAGGTGGGTTGGTCTCTGTCTCTTGCTTGTAAGAGCATTTGAGCTTGAATGAGTCGGCTTGGGTCTCGTACGGACTCCACTTGTTCAAGTTTACGTAAGCTTGGGTCGCTTTCTGCTACCTGTTGAGATTGGACAGCATGCCCTTGAGCGTCACTGTCACTTTTTCCATCTTGCGGTTCTGACCCAGATTGGCGTGTCGTCTCGGCTTGTTGTGAGTCTTGCTCGTTTGCTTGACCCTGGCTTGGCGATGAGTCTTCTGACGATGATTGATTGTCAGATGACGTGTCATCTCCTGACGTTGTCTCTTTTTCGTTTTGTGGTTGAGCACCCGTTGGATCGGAGCCTTTAGATGGCTCTGATTGTGATTTTTCTTGGTTTGAATTCGAAGCGTTGCTTGAATTATCTTTCGAGCCAGATTGCGTTTGATTATTCTCATCGGTGCCTTGCTGGTTCTTATCCGATGATTCAGAATCTTGCTGTTGCTGTTGCTGTTGCTGTTGCTGTTGCTGTTGCTGTTGCTGTTGCTGTTGCTGTTGCTGTTGCTGTTGCGCGCGTTTCACCGTGTCTAAATCTTGTTTAGCTGCAGCATTATCGGGCTCGCGCTTGATGACCATTTCATAATTCTCGATTGCCTCGTCAAAGTTGCTATTTTGGGCATACGCGTGCGCGAGGTTATAAAGATCTTGTGTCTCGTTAAGTGGCTGCCATGACTGTATTGCCCCTTCATAGTCTCCCGCTTGGTATTTTGCTGCGCCTTGCCAGCGAGCTTGGGTAAACTCCTCGGCGGCACGTTCATAATCTTGGTCTTGATAGGACTGGTAGCCATTTTGATCGGCGTTATTGAACCATTGGCTCAATGATGAGGCGATGGCGGGAGAGGGAGTGGACGCGAGCAGCATAGCAACGAATGCGCTCGTGAATACTGGAACAGAGAAAATGAAGCCTTTTCTGAACAAAGGCAGAATCAGTAGAAGCGCGAATGGGAGCAGCCAAATACCGTTGTTAACACGCGCCACGACAGTCTGAGAGTCGGAGTTGGCTTTTATCGATGTATTGGTGGATTGGCTGAACAAATCCGAACTCGTCAGCTGCTCGATGTCGGTATTGTTGCTTTGATAGGTGACAAATCGACCATCGTTGATTTGAGTGACTTGCTGCATTCCCTTAAAGTTTGTTTTTGCGACAACGGTGGTCCCAGCATCATTCTTTAATAAAGAACCATCAGAAAGCGGGATAGGCGCACCGGACTTGGAGCCAAACGCGAGAACCGATAATGTCCATGATGTGCCTTGCAATTGAGCTTGAATACGAGAGACTTCTTGGCTATCCAAGTCATCACTAAATAATAATATCTCACCCTGAGTGAGTCCTGCCTGTTTCATCATTGTGATGGATTGCTCAATGGCAAGATCAGCCCGCGCGCCTTGTATTGGCATGATGTCGGGGGAGAGGTTCTGGATTAAGTTTTTTAATGTCGCCGAATCTGACGTTAAAGGGCTTAACACATACGCATCACCGGCATAAGCCACTAAACCGGTTTGTCCTTCTTTTATTATTGGCAATAGGTCTTGCGCTTTGTATTTTATTTGCGCGAGTCGGTTAGGCTTTATATCGTTGGCATAGACAGACTGAGACATGTCCAGCACGAGAACTCTCGCCTGGTTGGTTTGCCCTGCTGGGACGCGATGTTCTTGAAAACTTGGTCCTGCCATTGCAACGACGATAATCACGGCTAGTGATATCAATGTCGCCCGCTTGGAGTGTTTGACTCCATTGGTGCGCTCAAAATAAGCGGCAAGGTGAGGGGCCATTAGTGGCTGTGAGGCTGAATGACGTTTCACTGACTTAACAACGATAGCGCCAATAAGAATCGGGATTAACAGCCAAAAAGCGTTAGGGTGCAGAAAGATAAAGTCAGACATCTTCCCTCCTGATAACGATTAAGGTGGACAACAGCATTAATGCCAATAAACAAGGCAGCCAAAACCACTCAGTTTTAGGGCGCCAGGACTGCGTAGCTTGGGTGATAGGTTGCAGGGTGTTGATCGTGTCGTAGATCTTCTCTAAATCTTGCGCATTTCGAGCGCGGAAATACTGACCACCGGTCATCGAGGCTATTTTTTGCAAGGCTTCCTCATCCAGATCTTCTGCTGTATTGACGGTACGAGTCATGAAAAAATCTTTGACCTGCATTTCTCCTGCGCCCACGCCAATGGTATAGATCACGGTTTGATATTTTTTCGCAATCTCTGCCGCTTCAATAGGATCAAGCACTCCGGCATTGTTGCTGCCGTCACTTAATAAAATCATGACTCTTTGCGGGGCGTTACCATCAACAAAGGTTTTAGTCGCAAGGCCGATGCCATCACCGATCGCAGTTTGTGTGCCAATGAGTTTCAATACGGTTTGATTAATTTGACGTTTGATGGTTTCACGGTCGAACGTTAATGGTGTTTGCAGGTAAGCATGGTCAGCAAAATACACCAATCCCATTCGGTCACCTTTTCGTTTATCGACAAAATCCGAAACCACATGTTTAACGGTGCTAAGGCGATCGATGTATTGACCTTTATACGCCATGTCTTCCTGACTCATAGAGTAAGATAAGTCGATGACCAGCATCATGTCACGATGCTTGGGCTGAATGTCAACGGGCGCGCCATACCAAACAGGCCTTGCACTCGCCGTGAGTAACAGTAGCCACGCCATGACGGCGAGGCATTGGTTTAGCCTTGATTTTCGGTTAGCCTGACTCGGCATCGTGGTCAGATGCGGGAGTATGATGGGGTTGGATGTCGCATTAGGCGCCATTAATCGATAGGCCAGATAGGGAAGTGGCGCTAGCAAAAACATCCCCCACCATTCAAATGAAAATGACATCATTCACCTCTCTTCCAGTGGCGATATTTTCTCTTTGGAGGCAGTGCTCGCTGGATCCATTGCTCACAATGTTCAATCAGTACATGATCAGCGGTTTCAAGGGATGCGCGGTTGTTTGATTGGTTTTCACTTGCGTCCGATTGGTTTTCACTTGCGTCCAAAAGTAAGGATGAACTCGAACGGTAGAGGGCTTGGTCCCACTGTTCTTTGTTTGGCAAAAAGGTGGCGCTGGCCAACTGGGAGTCTAAAAATTGATACCAGTCTTGACCGCTTAATTTTGCAATGTCTTGTCGTGGGAAGTAACTCAACGCCGCTTGCCTCACCAACTCAATGGCTGATGAGGGAGTAAGCAATGACCTTTCTATATTGAATAGGTTGAGTGCGGCGCGTTGGGCCCGTTTATGAGCGCTACGTCTTCGGTATAAAAAAAACAGCACCAAGGTAATAGCGATAGCAATGAAGGCTGCCGCCCACCACCCTGGACCTAGTGGCCACCACGATGGTGCCGCCGGTAACGTGAGAGCATTGAGTTCGAGCGGATGTGAGTGGGTTGGTTCGGTCATGATTGGCGTTCTAAAATTTGTTGAAGTAACGGAGAACCACTGGATATTTGTGACAAGTGAATACCGAATGAGGCAAGCTCTTGTTCAATGTGGTCGTGATGATCTAGATAAGCTTGTTTGATGGCGGCTTTGGTGTGAGCGCTGCTCATGTCGAGCGTTATTTCATCAAACTTTCCTTGAACACGTTGCAGTCCTTTAGCGCTGACATCGGCAACTTCTAATGGATCGAAAAGTTGAATAGCTCGGACTCGGTTGTGTTGCGAAAGTAACTTTACCGTGTCTAAGTCTGCTTCCGACGTGGTTGAGAAATCACTAAGAAGTACGACTTCGCTCCCTTTGCGGCAGAGGTTCCGAAGCGCATCGAAGGCAGTATTACTTCCTGTATTTCTTGTCGTCGCAGCGCTTGGGTTAGCACTATCAAGGCTTAATGAATCGGTGCTGTTTACGTTTGATGGTCTGGTGTTTTGCTCAGACGCCGTCGCCCCCGGTATTAGCTGACGATTATGAGCCGCGACGATCTCATTGAGGAGCTGGAACACAGCACCTTTAGATGCGGAGGGACGAAGCTCTATCAATTGATGAGGACAGCGAATCACTGCGCCAACTCGATCTTTATTGGCGACGGCTACCCAGCTTAGTAAGCTTGCCAAATGGCAGAGTTGTACAGACTTAAAAAGCAGTTTTGTCCCACTAAACAGGCTAGGCGTAAGATCGAGGAATAATACGACTGGGCGTTCACGTTCCTCTGAAAACAGCTTGGTATGAACCTTTCCCGTCCGTGCTGTGACGCGCCAGTCAATCTGCCTGACATCATCGCCTGGCTGATACTGTCGCACTTCAGAGAACGTCATACCTCGGCCTTTATGTGCACTTAGGTGTGCGCCATTTAGCTGTGACCAGAGGCTTCTGGCTGGTGGTTGCCAGCGCTTGCCATGAGTCTGGTAAAAAGCGAGCTCGTCGACAGTTAGGCTCACCCCATTGCACTGCGCAGGCAGGTTGCCCTGCGTGACAGCAAGCTCCAAGGGGTTACTCTGCTTCGCTTTTCGTTTAAAAAATTGATTATTTTTTAATAACATTAATGCTACCCGTTTACAGTATCAACTATGCCGAGGCAACGGTGCCGAGCAACTCATCGATGACATCATTCCCTTTAATGCCCTCAGCTTGGGCGTGATAACTAAGGAGCAGGCGGTGGCGAAGCACAGGGTAAATGACGGCATGAACGTCTTCAGGGCTAACAAAATCTCGACCGGATAACCATGCGTTGGCACGACTGGCTCGGTCTAAGGCAATCGTTGCACGCGGGCTGACGCCCATCTCGAGCCATTTTGATAATTTTTCACTGTATTGGATTGGTTGACGCGTAGCAATGATAAGGCGAACAATATAGCGTTCGATAACGTCTGACATGTGAATCGACAGCACTTGACGGCGAGCCTCAAATATTTCTGTTTGAGAAATAGCTTGTTCAGGTTGAACGTGTTGTCCAAGCGCCTCGCCTCTATTGAGTTTTAGGATCTCAAGTTCGCTCTCTGCATCTGGGTAATCGACATCGAGATGCAGTAAGAATCGGTCAAGCTGAGCCTCAGGAAGTGGATAAGTGCCTTCCTGTTCTATCGGATTTTGCGTTGCCATGACAAGGAACAAATCAGGCAAAGGATAAGTCGTCTGCCCAACACTGATTTGCTTTTCTGCCATTGCTTCGAGCATGGCTGCCTGTACTTTGGCTGGCGCTCGGTTGACTTCATCGGCAAGCAATAGCGAGTGAAAAATTGGCCCCGCCTTAAATTCAAACTCGCCATTTTCTGGTCGATAAATATCAGTACCCGTTAAATCAGAGGGGAGCAAATCAGGGGTAAACTGAACTCGATGGAAACTGCCTTCAATACAATCAGCTAGTGCCTTCGCCGCACGGGTTTTGGCAAGCCCAGGAGGCCCTTCGACGAGTATGTGTCCATCGGCGAGTAAAGCGATGAGCAGCTGTTTGACTAGCTCTTTTTGACCAATAACTTGTGATTCCAAATAACCTTGAAGTTGTTGAAAGGCTTGCTTGGGCATGTCCATTTTTCCTTTTTACCGACATCGTGCTAATACGAGTGACATTACATTGAAGAGTCGAAGTATGTTGTAAGCATGATACGTGACAAATAGTCATACGTTTACATGCTCTTAGGTTACAAATAGCCATAACTTACGAATAACAATACGTTATAGATAGATGCGCGTAACTTATCAAAGTTCCGTTCGTTATGTCATTGTTTTGTAATGATGGTAGTCATGTTTGTAATAATCATAAAGTGAGTCTTAATGACAGTAGGCAACAATGTAAGAGGTTCAAAGGTATTGTTCAACACTCTATTTGGTTTAAAAAGATTACGTGATGTTATCGCCGTTGAGTTCATGGTGGCGCGGACTATGAGGCGAGGACTTGTGAACGCCACTAGCCTCGGTATGACAAAACCAGTAAACTAGCCGAATTATTATTGATAGAGAAAGGGTAATGCTATGAGTGATTTCGAGAAAGAGCTGGAATTGATGTCTTCTCAAACTGACGGTGAGCCAGAAGTCTCATTGCCTTCAATTGAAGAGCAACGTGAAATTGCAGAGAAGCTAAAGCAACTGGAAGCAGAAGGTAAACTCACACCTGAAATTCTAGAGCAATATTTTGGAAAGTTTAATGACAAAAATAGTGCCCCATTGCACTAATTTTTTGATTCCCATCGCGGTGTTTTTCTAAGCACCGCCATTGTTTATTTTGTTCTTTGCTTATGTCATATAGCTTGTATGATATGAATCAACATGATCACACATAATAATTAGATTAATCTGTTGTCATTAAGTTGCCTACTTGTTTTTATTCTTGATGGAGATTAACTTAACACTGTCTCACTTATGAGATTGTCAATTTAATCTGTTGATTACATGGCATTTTTATAACTATTCTTGTTTTTAGTCTCAAAAGCTACACTTGACGATCTCATTAAAAAGTTTAACTTTATGATTACTTTTTGAGAACAAACACTAACAGGGAGTATGCTATGCCGACCGTAGACTTAGAGACCCGACGAGCCATCTTGTTGGCGGAAAACAATCTACAGTCAAGCTTGCTTAAAGATTCTATCGAGCAGAAGGTTGATATCAGTATCAAACTCATCTCTCCGGATCGTTTAAGCGGTTGTAAGCTTAGCTTAAAAGAGTTTAATTTCGACATCGTTATTGTGGATCATCCTGCGATGACAGAAAAGCATATTGAGAAGTATCAAGACCTAAGAGAGAGTTTGCCAGAGCAGGTGCAAGAGGTGCTAATTAATACCTCACCAGAGCTTTCACATGGCGAGATGCTGAAGTGGCAACACTTGGTAGGTATTTTTTATTCAACTGATAATCTCGATAAGCTCGTCACTGGCTTTGAATGCATTTTACGAGGCGAGATGTGGATGAGCCGCAAACTGGTGTACGAATACATCAAGTTTTATCGTGGACGTCAGTGCGCTAAGACAAGTCACTCTTATTCAAAGCTTACGAAGCGCGAGCAGCAAATCATTAAGCTTCTCGGCGACGGCGCCTCCAATACTCAAATCGCGGATTCACTTTTTGTGAGTGAAAATACCGTCAAAGCGCATTTGCACAATACCTTCAAAAAAATCAAAGTGAAAAATCGACTTCAAGCGCTGCTGTGGGCCAAAAATAACATTGGTTCCAATGAGTTTGTCTAATCTTAGAACTGCGGCTTGGTATGAGTTGTCGCTAAGCAGGGTTAACAAGGTTATGCCTGTAACGTTTCGATAAAAAACACTAAACACCTTTTTAGAGCGCCTCTTGCCAAATAGGAAAGAGGCGTTTTTGATGCTTGTAGAATATGCTTCAACCTACTTCAACCTCAATGCCAGTGAGTTGATGACCGAAGGGAAAACGTTGATACCTCGATTAAACCCTAACGCATTAACGTGACGTCGAATGGTGAGTAACGGCAACAAGCGTATCGTTTTTCACAAGCTCAAAAGGGTGCGCAAGCTGAATAGCTTTGAAGATCTCAATGCGCTTATTGCTGGGCTTCTATCATCATGAGGTAAAAACAGCGTAAGAAGATAGTGTGATGTGATTAGGTGCTTGTTTACTCGTATTTAAGTGCCCAAACACAGCAGTTGTCGAGAGTGGGGAGATTACTCACCATTTTATTGTCAGTTAAGCGAGCATCATGGTTGAGCAGCAGATAAAAAAATAGGGCTACGGGTAATATCCATTTTCCGCGTAGCCCCATTTGCTGCTTATCGTTTGAGTTTCAGGTTTTATAGAATTTCAGTTTTTGCGTTGGAGTATTTGGCAATAATTGGGTTAGAACTCGCCTCTGGGTCGTTAGATGACCACATACCACGCTCCATGCCTTTAATGATGAGGTGAATAACCGCAGCGTCGATGGCCGACATAATGGCAATGTTAACGGGTTCATTGTTGCTGTAACCCAATTCCACTTCGAGCAGTTCTTTGTAGTCAATAAAACGGAATGCCCCAAGACCGATCTCATGCGAAGAAATAGTTTTTGAGGTAGTAATACTCAACAATACTTGACCGCTTCTTACATCTACTGCTCTGAGGTTGATCGTCACTTGATCCGTTCGGTACTGGCCAGATGCCCCTATACCTAAATACTTAGCGCCAACACCACCGGTTCGGATGTTAGAGTCGTAGGCGACAATACCACCTTCAATCACCACATTCGCTGAATTTAGCGATGATAGATCGGCACCATGGTTTGAGATCACTTTGTCTTTTTTCTGTGCAGCTCGGATAATTTTTCGTTCAGTGAGAAGGTTCTGAAGTCCTTCACGCTCAAGCGGAATGAACCACTGAGAATCTAACAGCGATGTGGTCAGCAGCGATGTACCACCTTGGGGTACCGCTGTTGAGAAATTACTGTTTGGTTGTGGTTTGTACTGCCCCGTTTGATCTCTAAAATCATAGACAGAGACTAGGATCTTGCCTGCAGGTTTAGGGAGCGAGATTAAATCCGTGTAAGTGGCGCCTCTAGGCATGAGCTTAGGCTCTGCAGAGGTATCGGGAATATCGAGTGATGTGGCACAGCCAGACAGAAGTACACTAACCACTAGGGGTATTAAGTATCTCATAACACAATCCTTGTCTTATGCTTTATTGAATGGCTAACGAAGTGCCAAGTTGAATAGTGGATGTCTCACCGGTAATTTTGTCTTCAATCCGAACGATTAAGCCGTTACCGCCGCTGTCTTGGGCTACGTTCAATATGTAGTCGGTGGTTTCCAGCGTTCCTGACGACGTCGTTCCATCGGAAATGTCAGCTAAAAATTGACTGATTAGACGCGACTCTAGACTCGCAGCGAGCCTATCTACAGCCGATTCTTCTTCAAAATCAAAACCTGTCGCATTGGGATCGTCATAATCGTTGATGGCATTTGCGTGCCCAAACAGGTGAGAACTATTAAGTGGGCTACCACCAAAACTGGGATTCACAGGCGTATATACGAGCTCACTGCTTATCAGAGTCGTTGAGAAAAGTAGTAGCGACGCTAGGGTTATTTTTTGGGTTAGGTTTGTCATCCTTGCCATCCTAAAATTCATCGTAATCGAGATCGTACGTGTCCATGTATAGACGCTCTGCTTGCCAGCGGATGATATAGTTACCAACCACTCGCAAGGCGTCCTCTGCTCGTTCTTTTGCTTGCTGTCTTCCTGGCGACAAAGCGGTGCGGAATATCGCTTTTCTAGAATGGTAAACTTCGATGATGCTTCCCGACAACGCGGTCGGAATTTCTTTCACCGTTAAGTTTTCTTCGAGTTCAGGATATTTGTCGTTAACTTTTTGAGAGAAGAAAAAATAAAAGTTCTCTCCAAGCCTAGTCATTGTTCGGTCAACGATAACGCCATTGACTTCGTTGAAATTGTTGAACGGTGTTCTCAGCTTGTCCGCTTCACTATTTGTTGTTTTGTCTGTATTTTTTAAATTGTCTTCTTCGCTTTTCGCATTAACATTGAGAGTCAGAAAACAACATGTAGCCAAACTTAATAACGCTAGACTCTTACTCAGTTTCATCAACATTTGACGAACTCCCCATCAAAATCCTTTTCAAAAGCGAGTCGCTCTCTTTGGAGAACTTAACCCGAATATTAGCTTTCATCTGGTGATGAGCATATAAACTCTGGGATTAGATTTGTCATATTCCTACTCATACTTCGGTTCTTAGTAAAGGGTAATAATTACTTAAAATGGTCGTAGGGAAATTTATATAATTGTCTATTAGTTTATGGTTGTAATGTCGTTGTGTGATTATTATTTGGTCAGTTAAGCAAAGTTCTCCCGTTATAATTTTCTGCAGGAAGAACCCAAAAAGATGGAGTTCGACTGACAAAAAGTTTTAATTAATGGGAGGTTTTATCTCTCTCACCGATATAGGTGAATATATGTTCAGAAGGACTGGAACAAAAAATTTAAATTTGATCATGAACAAGAAAATGATGGCATCGTTACTTTGTTTCGTTGCTACGACTGCAGGGGCCAATACCCTGATTCTCGCGCCAGAAGGCTCTATAGAGTCTCGAGAAGGTTTTTTACATGGTTTGAGTCAGGACGTCATTGAAGATTATGCTGATCTGAAAAGCGCTTATGATATTGATAATTATGCAGAAGTTAACATCACCGATGCTGATTTGTCGAAAGTCATCGTCGCCCAAGTAGGGAAGGGTGGTTTAAGTGGCAACAAAGTAAAGGTCTCCGTCGAGGGGGGGGATCTAAACCGCGTTTTTATTGGTCAAAAAGGTGAATTAAATACCGCGTATGTTAGGCAAAACGGAAACGGAAATACCGCTGTTGTTGGTCAGTTGGGTAGAAACAATGAAGCGCTTGTTGTGCAAGACGGCGATAACAATCTCGCGATGGTAGGGCAATTAAACGCTTTCTATTCGTCAAACCAAATAAGTGTTGAACAAACCAATGACAATAATCTAGCGATCGTTGCTGGTTCGGGTGGTGCCAATTTAGGTATAACGCAGGACGGGGGGGATTTATTTATCCTTGAAACAACAAGTCCATTACATATTTACGTAGACCAATCTAACTAGCGCGTAATGTTAGGTTGGGGAGTAAAGAGCGCTTCGAAAGAAGCACATAGTCGACATGGAAACTTAAAGGAAATAAGGTTGTTATTATGAAGAAATTAGCGATTACGATTTCAGCTCTACTGGTGTCTGCCTCAGTTGCTGCTGTGCCAAATGTTCCAGGGGTATCAGGCGTACATATAAAAAATGCAGTAGGCAGCTACAATTTGCCTTCTGGAGATAACTCAGCGTTGGTATTAATGGACGGGGGGGACTACGGTGATGTCTCTATCGTGCAAGGGGTTGTCCCGCTTAGCGATGGTAACCTAGCTGTAGTGGATTACAGTGGAAGCGGTAATGATAATAATACTGAAATTAGGCAAAACCGAGAAGACAATAATGCCTTAGTCCAAGCGTACAATGGAAGTCACCATAATGACGTTGAGATTATCCAAAATGATGATGGGCGTGCTTGGGTTTACCTAGGTAATAGTGATGGTAACGATGTTGACATTCTGCAACGTGGTTCGAGCAATCAAGCTCGTGTCGTGATGACGAATAAAAGTGACGATAATGACGTAGATATTGACCAAAAAGGGTCGAATTTTGTTGCTAACGTCGGCATGAGAGCAGGCAGTGAAGATAATGAAGTCTATATTTTGCAAAAAGCAGGTCATGGTAATTCGTTAGCCGAAGTATCTTTAACTAATGCGGATCACAATGATAATGGCAACCAATTTAATAATACGTCTGGTATTTATATCTCTCAAACTACGGGTGATTATGCGGGCGTCTTTATCTCAAATGCTAATCACAATGCTGTCTACATTAAACAAAATTAAAGTATGAATCATAAAATGAACCTGAAAACGGCGCTTAGCGCCGTTTTTTTTATCACTCTTGCACCGGCCGTTGCTCAGCCTGTGCTTAACCCGTTTAGTTGCGAGTCAGTCAATGATTATATTCAGCTTTCAATTGAACGAGAGAAAGACTCCGGATTTCTCACCATTACCACACAAAGCAACGCCACACTTAAAGTTGATATCAACAATGGTGTCGCGCGTTATGGCTTAAATAAAGCTCAGTTCCCTCTGGGGTTATATGACGAAAAAACGCAACGGCATTGGGTGATTAATGCCGATTGTCAGGTTCAGCCATTAGAAAGATAAAAACCCCAACCTCAATGAGGTTGGGGTTTCTTAAGTGCAAGTGCAAGGGTGATTGTTATCTCTAAACACCCGCCTCCTGATAAAGACGACGACAAGCGCGGCCATCACTATGGAATAGGTGGCAACGGTGTGCTGGAATGCCAATGGCAAATTTATCGCCAGTTTCAACAGACAAAGTGTCTGGTTGACGGAAGATAACATCTGCGTCGGCACTTTCTAGGTTTAGGTACACTTGCGTTTCGTTACCCAGTTTTTCAACCATCATGACTTCGCCTTCAACGCAAGCATCGCCCTCATCGGCGTGAAGCAGGTGTTCTGGTCGAATACCCATCGACATACGATCGCCTTTGTTTACGGTGGTGCCATCAACTGGAATCCAGAACGATACACCATCAGAGAGTTTTACTTTAACTTGCTGCGCTTCCACGTCTTCAATCGCCACGCTCATGAAGTTCATTTTTGGAGAGCCAATAAAGCCAGCAACAAAGCGGTTTTCAGGGTAATGGTAAAGCTCTAATGGTTTACCAACTTGTGACACCCAACCGGCGTCTAATACTACGATTTTGTCAGCCATGGTCATGGCTTCAACCTGATCGTGTGTGACATAGATCATGGTGCAACCAAGTTGACGTTGTAGCTTAGTGATTTGCGCTCGCATGTTGACACGAAGCGCCGCATCGAGGTTGGATAGAGGCTCATCAAGCAGGAATAAGTTTGGTTGTGAAACCAAGGTACGACCGATGGCAACACGTTGACGTTGACCACCAGACAGGGCTTTAGGTTGGCGCTCTAACAGGTGACCAAGTTGCAGAATCTCAGCGGCTTGCTCAACACGACGGTCAATTTCTGATTTATCGGCTTTGGCGAGCTTAAGACCAAAAGACATGTTGTCATAAAGGTTTAAGTGAGGATAAAGCGCGTAAGATTGGAACACCATGCCGACACCACGTTTTGAAGGCTCAACGTCATTCATGCGCTCACCACCGATGTATAAGTCGCCAGAAGTGATGTCTTCTAATCCTGCAATACAACGCAGTAGGGTCGATTTGCCACAACCTGATGGGCCAACAAAAACAACAAATTCACCTTCGTTAATCTCTAGGTCGATGTTTTTGGAGATCAGTACGTCACCGTACGCTTTGCTAACATTTTTTAACGTGACACTCGCCATGTGGATCGTCCTCGATTCGTTTATTTCTTTCTGCCGGTCATTATAGAGATAATTAGACCGCTAATAATAGGAAATTGGTCAGTGATTTGGGTAACCTTTTGTTGCAATAGAAGTTGTGATAATAAATTTGAATGCTTCTAATGTAATAAAAGGCGCCCGATGGAAAGAAAAAAAGGGTGGCGCTGTACGATACACGCCACCCTCAAAGCCAAGATGTCATCCGTATCCCCCGCCACAAAACTCAAGCCTCCCCCCGTAAAATAAATTACCACTAAGTACTTGAATGTGTGACTACGTAACGACTCCGGCGATGTAAAACCAGTTTGATGACCTATAAAAGAAGGTCGACTGGCAAGGGTTCTTACCATCCACTCTTGGATGACTGCAGTTTCCGTGAATCATGCAATCAGTACATCCTCCTGTGAAAAATAATTATAGGGGGAGTAGCCGGGGAGGAGGGGGCTAGGGAGTAGAAACGCTTGATGAGATCTAGGTCAAAAAAATCAATGCTCTAATAGTGAATTGAGTCACAACAGAAGATTGTTTTGTGATGGTGATCTATAGTCTTGGGCGATTGAGATCACGGAAACTGTCGCTACTCGATAGGGCGTAGAGATTAGGATGATGAGACCTTGCTGTATTTTTCGGATGATACTCGTCGAAATTAAGGAAAATCCTCTGGACGACCCTCTGGATAACCCTGCTATCAAAACTATAAAAAAGGATATGAACATGAAAAAAGCCCTTAGTACTGTAGCGTTAGGCACGCTAGTTGCTCTTGGTTCTTTTGGTGCAAATGCTGCTATCGAAGAAGGACAACTCACTATTTGGATTAATGGTGACAAAGGCTATAACGGACTTGCAGAAGTGGGTAAGAAGTTCGAAGAAGATACAGGTATTAAAGTAACTGTCGCTCATCCAGATGGTCTTGAAAGCCGTTTCCCTCAAGTTGCTGCTACTGGTGACGGTCCAGACATCATTTTTTGGGCTCACGACCGTTTTGGTGAGTACGCAGACGCGGGTCTTCTAGCTGAAGTGAAACCGTCTAAAGAAACAAAAGATGGCATCGTTGATTTTGCATGGGACGCGGTTCAATACGACGGCAAACTTATCGGTTACCCGGTTGCAGTTGAATCTTTGTCTCTTATTTACAACAAAGACCTAGTGCCTAATCCACCAAAAACGTGGGAAGAAGTTGAAGCGCTAAACACGAAACTTGCGAAAGATGGCAAGTCGGCAATCATGTGGAACCTAAAAGAACCGTACTTCACATGGCCACTAATGGCGGCTGATGGTGGTTACGCATTTAAGTACACAGGCACGGGCTACGATGTTAAAGATTCAGGTATTGCTCAAGATGGCGTAAAAGACGCACTGACATTTGTTAAGTCTTTAGTAGACAAGGGCGTGATTTCGGCTGATATGGATTACTCAGTGTCAGAATCTGCGTTTAACCAAGGTCAAACGGCGATGACTATCAATGGTCCATGGTCTTGGGCAAACGTTGAGAAGTCAGGCATCAACTATGGTGTAACGACGCTACCTAAATTTAACGGTCAAGCATCTAAACCTTTCGTTGGTGTTCTTACCGCGGGTATCAGCACTGCATCACCTAACCGTGACCTAGCGGTTGAGTTCTTAGAGAACTACCTACTGACTAACGATGGTCTACGTGAAGTGAACAACGATAAGCCTCTAGGCGCTGTTGCTCTAACTTCTTTCCAAAAAGAGCTAGACTCAGATACACGCATTGCCGCGACAATGGACAACGCAATGAATGGTGAAATCATGCCAAATGTACCGCAAATGAGTGCATTCTGGGCTTCTGCTAAAAACACTATCGTTAATGTTGTTGATGGTCGCCAAACTGTAGACGAAGCGGTTGTAGACGCAGAAAAGCAAATGACAAAGTAAAATAGTTAGATATTTAGTGAATTAACTATGTAGCTAATCAGTACCACGTAAATGAGTAACACCCTTTAAGGAGGGGGTAACCCCTCCTTCATTTTCATTTTTTGATTTATCGCTAGCAGGTCCTTTTATGCAGTCAGTTCAAGGTTCAGATGCCATGTCAGCGCCAACCAATAAGACACCGAGCAGTAAAAAAGTATTCCTTAAATGGGGAACATTAGGTTCGGTCGGTCTAGTCAACGGTTACGCGACAATTCTTATGTATTCACGCGGTGAGCTTGCTTTCGCCTTGCTTACTGTGATTTTAACCGCTCTGGCACTTTACATCTTTGGCAGTAAAAAAACGTACGCACACCGTTATATCTATCCAGGTATTGCGGGTATGATTCTTTTCATTATTTTCCCTTTAGCGTATACCGTCGGACTCGCATTCACGAACTACAGTGCTAAAAACCAACTGTCGTTAGAGCGAACACAAAGCGTGTTAACTCAGCGCACATTCCAAAGTGGCGACAGTTACAATTTTGATTTGTACAAGACGGATAACGGACACGTTATTTATGTCAAAGACGGTGATCAGCTACTCGCGACGCCTGAATTTGATATGAATAACCCTGCGCCAGAATTTGACTTGAAACTTGCTGACGGTCAAGTCGGTGAAAAAGAAGCCATTAAAGCTATCATTCAAAGCCGTGCGATTTTAAGCACGTTAGATTTGAACATGCCAAGCGGTGAAGACATTCGTATGAGTGGTCTACGCAAATTTGCTTCTGTTCAACCCTTGTACTCCCATATTGAAGGCTCAAGCGATCTCCTTAACAATAAAACGGGTGAGATCTTTAGAGCAAATATGGAAGTGGGTTTCTATCAACCGATAGACGCCAATGGTGAATTTATTGGCAATACCGTATCACCCGGTTTTGTTGTCGGTATTGGCACGTACAACTTTGAGCGTGTTTGGAAAGACGATGGCATCAAAGAACCTTTCATTAGCATCTTTATCTGGACGGTGGTGTTCTCGGTACTAACTGTTGTCTTAACGCTCGTTATTGGCTTGATATTGGCGAGTGTCGTTCAATGGGAAGCCTTGAAAGGTCGTGCAGTATACCGAGTACTCTTGATTCTTCCTTATGCGGTACCAGCGTTTATCTCTATCTTGATCTTTAAAGGTCTATTTAACCAAAGCTTTGGTGAGATAAATATGGTGCTTGAGTCCATCTTTGGTATTAGTCCAAACTGGTTCTCAGACCCTATTCTAGCCAAATCCATGGTCTTGATAGTGAATACGTGGCTGGGTTTCCCTTACATGATGATCCTGTGTATGGGGCTGCTTAAAGCGATTCCTGATGACCTGTACGAAGCGTCAGCGATTGATGGTGCCGGCTTTATGCACAACTTCCGTCAGATCACGGTTCCGTTGATGATTAAACCACTCACCCCATTATTGATTGCGAGCTTCGCCTTTAACTTCAATAACTTTGTAATGATACAGCTATTGACGCAAGGTGGTCCGAACATGATTGGTACCTCTGAACCAGCGGGTTATACCGATCTATTGGTAAGCTACACATACCGTATTGCCTTCGAAGGTTCAGGTGGTCAAGACTTTGGTCTAGCGAGTGCGATTGCAACGCTTATCTTCCTGTTGGTTGGTGGACTTGCACTACTCAACCTACGTTTCACTAAATTGTCTCAAGACTAAGGAATAGAACAATGGCAATGGTACAAGGTAAGTCTTTAAAATACCGTGTATGGGCAACGCATATTGCGCTGTGGGTATTCCTGTCCATGATCATCTTCCCACTGTTGATGGTTATTGCAATCTCGTTCCGTGAGGGTAACTTTGCGTCGGGCAGCTTAATTCCAGATAATCCATCATTGGAGCACTGGAAGTTAGCCTTGGGTATTTCGGTTGTTAACGCCGATGGGTCTGTAACCCCACCTCCGTTCCCTGTGTTGTTATGGCTATGGAACTCAATCAAAGTCGCGGGTATTACCTCAATTTTGATTGTGGCACTGTCAACAACGTCAGCTTACGCGTTTGCTCGTATGCGCTTTTCTGGCAAGAACACCATCTTGAAAGCGATGATGATCTTCCAAATGTTCCCAGCCGTATTGGCACTTGTGGCGCTTTACGCTCTGTTTGATAAGTTAGGTCAGTATATTCCGTTCCTTGGTTTGAATACGCATGGTGGCTTGATCTTCTCTTACTTAGGCGGGATAGCACTCCACGTTTGGACGATTAAAGGGTACTTCGAGACCATTGATAATTCACTTGAAGAGGCTGCGGCTTTGGATGGTGCGACACCTTGGCAAGCGTTTAGACTGGTATTGTTACCACTCTCAGTGCCGATTCTAGCGGTGGTATTTATCCTGTCGTTTATCGGGGTAGTAGGTGAAGTACCTGTGGCGTCGTTACTGCTTTCTGATGTAAACTCGTACACATTAGCGGTTGGTATGCAGCAATATTTGTATCCTCAGAACTATCTGTGGGGCGACTTTGCAGCAGCAGCGGTGCTGTCAGCATTACCAATCACAATCGTATTCTTGCTTGCACAGCGTTGGTTAGTGGGTGGACTCACTTCCGGTGGTGTTAAAGGATAATAACGATAAGGGTGATCGCAAGATCACCCGTTTTTGCTTTGATTAGCGTCACATTGGTTTGGCCGCCGACTAGTTAATCAAGCAACGCTGGTGTTACGCGTAGCTGGCTGTTACCAGGATTCCTTACTATCACTATTAACAGTTTTTGTAACCAATGCCCGAGCTTGCTCGGGCATTTTCTTTTTGTGTCACGCTTAATTTAGAATCACGTTGATGTACCTATCGCCTTGGCGTTGGTAATAATGTCCCTCGACATTGGCGTAAGTAAAATTGCCTATTCTGATGTAGGTCGTTTGCCTAGGCATTGACTTGTAATGATAGTGTTTATGCTTTGGCTTCTTTTTCTTCGGTGATGGCTTGTGCTTCTTCACCACAATGACTTCTTTATGGTGCTTGTGCCCGTGCCCATGTCCGTGATGTCCTGAGGGGTGAGCAACGGCACTAAAGTGCGTTAGACTTAATGCCAATGATAAAAGGGTGACCACTGCTTTTGATTTATACATTATTTTACTCTCTGGGAAGTAGTCTCTAAAAAGTAAGGCATTCATCAATCTGGCTTGTCAACATGCCGTGGGGGTTGGTAGGAGCCGTGACAGTTTTTGTCTTGGCTTGTCAGAGATTTAATAAATGTTACCTTTATTCATATTTTGATAATGAATAGCTCAGACAATGAGTGTCATGCTGCTGATAAAAAAGAGCGGCTGTTTGCTTTATATTTCAGCAACTAGTGCATTGTGCTGTAGGTAATATTAGGTCTATATGGTATATATTTTGATAGTGGTGCATGACGCGAAGAATGTATAAAAGGAATTTAAATGATTAAAATTGATGAATCGAAAGCGCTTATTGGTTCGGCAATCGGCGCGAGTGTATTGGCGCTGTGGGGCGGGGTAATGGCCATGATTTCAGGGTCGAGTGCCATCCTCCTAGATGCATCCTTTAATCTGTTGTCCGCTGTGGTTTCGTTTGCGTCATTGCGAATTGCACAACTTGCGCAATCAGGTACGTCACGTCACTATCCTATTGGCTATTATGCCTTTGAACCACTGATTGTGGTGATCAAAGGAATCACCATTTTGATCCTGATTGCTTTTGCGGTAGGCAGTAATATTCCAGTATTACTTTCCGGCGGTCGAGAGCCCGCGATTACGCTAATGGCTATCTATGTGTTTCCGGCGGTGATGATTTGCGGTCTGATGTATTGGGTGTGTCATATAGGGTATAACCAGTCTCGGTCCGATATTTTAAAGGCCGAAAAGAATGCGTGGTTTATTAATGGCGTGATTTCGGGGGCGATTGGGGTGGCATTGATATTGGTTCTATTGCTTCAAGGAACCGCACTCGGGTTCATCGACCGCTATATTGACCAAATCCTCGTCGTGCTGTTTAGTTTGGCGTTTATTGGTGATCCGATAAAGCTCATTAAAAATGGTATGCGGGAATTGACACTAGCAACGCCACCTATCGAGCACACTAAGCCTATCTATCGTGGATTACGTGGATTAGCACAAGAGTACGATATTGAGCTGGTGGATATCTTTATTGCCAAGTTAGGGCGAAAGACTTGGGTCAGTATTTATGTTGACCCAAAAAGAGAGTCCATGACCTTTAAAAGCTATGAACGCTTTGTGGAAGACGTTAAGACTAAAATAGACAAGCCTTACACGACAACGGAGGTGGATGTCATACTCAAACGTTCTCCGTTGTCTCAGGGCGCTACAAATTCAGCTCTCGGTTAGAAGGCGCGCACCCTACGTATTGGAGCAGGACATACAAACTCTCTTGCTCTAATGCGACCTTTTGAAATAAATCAGCAAACACACCATCACCACCAAAACAAGTTTGAATATAGTGGTTGATTTCATCTCGATGATAGCCCTCCACATACATCGTTCTCACCCACTGGTACTCAACGGCCTTCAAATCACTGAGGGTTGTTTCACTTAGGGTAATGTCATTTACAGCCAAGGCAGGCTCCATTCAGTTAAATCTTATTCACTGCCGCGATTACATCAAACTTTAATGAAAGAAAAATGACAGATTGGTGACTTAACTTACTCCTGACAATTTAGGTCAAACCCTTAGCGTGCTGTTTTAGGTTGGAGCAAAAGGCACCAACACGGGTTTTAGACTCCCCGATTTTGGTATAAATCCCGATGTTTCCAACTTTGGCGTGGTCGATGTTGATCATCACTAACCCTTGAGAGGTGAGCCATTCATGCGCATGATTACTATAAGGCATCACCGCTGGGGTCATTTTTAACATATCAATACTGGCAGAGACGGAATCGACATCATAAATAATACGCTCATCAAGTTCCGTATTATGCGGTAACCCGTTGGCCAATACGGACTGATGTCTTGGGTGGCTAGGCGTGACTCTTAGTAGTGGATATTGATCGATAGTCTCCATGGCTAGGCCCGTAGATAGTTGTTGAGATTGGGCTAGGGGATGTTGAGATCCTACATAAATCGATTCATAGTCTTGGAATAGCGGCTCAAACATCACTCGGCAGTGTTCAGATAGGTCTAAAACCTCATGGCCAACAAATAAATCTATATCACCTTGCATTAAATGGCTCAGTAACGTCAGGTTATTACCAAACTCCAAATGAAAGGAGCTGGTTGGGTTTTGTTGCTGATAATAGGCAACGGTAGGTTTGACGATGTGCTCCCACCATACCTCACCAGTGCCGATTTTTATCTTACCAAATTGACGTTGCTGCATGTCGTTGAACTGATGTTTTAGTGCGAAGTATTGCTCTTGTTGTTCTTGTGCAAATGACCGAAATTTAACGCCGTAAGCCGTCAATTCGACACCTTTTGATAGCCGATTAAATAAAGGCGCACCAAGCTCAGCCTCCAATTTTTTGATTGCAGAGGTGAGAGAAGGTTGGCTGAGAAAGAGTTCATCCGAGGCACGTTTGATGTTGCCATGCTTTGCCACAGCGAGAAAATATTTTATGGATTTGTTGATGGCCATTGGATCCCTTATTCACGTTGCATTACGCTTAGTGAAATGGCTGATGATATAAATAAAAACTATATTATTATACGAAGATTCTATTTTATTTCCTAGTGATGTATCGCTACAGTGGCATAATCATGACTCATTTAATAAGGCATAACGATGGAACAAAAGTGGTGGTACGACTCGGTGGTGTATCAAATTTACCCAAGAAGCTTTTGTGATTCTAACGGTGATGGTATTGGTGACCTCAATGGTATTCGTTCAAAACTCGATTACTTAGCGCAGTTAGGCATTGATGTTATTTGGTTGTCACCTGTGTATCAGTCTCCTATGGATGACAACGGCTATGACATTTCTGACTATCAAGCGATTGCCCCAGAATTTGGCACGATGGAAGATATGGATGCCTTATTACAAGAAGCCAAGGCTCGAGGCATTCGCATCGTGATGGATCTTGTGGTGAACCATACCTCCGATGAGCACGAATGGTTTAAACAAGCTTGTCGTTCAAAAGCATCACCGTATCGTGATTACTACGTGTGGCGCGATGCTAACGAGGATGGCAGTGCACCGAGTGAGATGGATTCTATTTTCGGAGGCAGTGCATGGCAGTGGCATGAACAGACGCAGCAATATTATTTGCATATGTTCTCCAAAAAGCAGCCGGACTTGAATTGGGAAAACCCTAGGGTGCATCAAGAAGTACATGCAATGATGAACTGGTGGATTGATAAAGGTATAGGCGGCTTTCGTCTTGATGTCATCGATCTGATTGGAAAAGAGATCGATAAAGGTATCACGGGCAATGGTCCTCGCTTACATCCTCTTTTACAGGCCATGAATCACGCGACATTTGGCGACAAAGATCTATTAACCGTCGGTGAAACATGGGATGCCACACCGGACATTGCCAAGTTGTATAGCGGCGAAGACCGCGAAGAGCTATCGATGGTGTTTCAGTTTGAGCACATTACCCTAACGTGGAACCAAGGGGACAAATGGTCGCCGTTACCGCTTGATCTCCCAGCGTTTAAACAGGTTCTGACTAAGTGGCAACTCGCGCTGAAAGACACAGGATGGAATTCGTTATTTTGGAACAATCACGACTTACCACGGGCGGTCTCTAAGTATGGCCATGAGGGAGAGTATCGTATCAAATCCGCGCAGATGCTCGCGACAGTGCTTCATTGTTTAAAAGGCACTCCTTATATTTATCAGGGCGAAGAGATCGGCATGACCAACGTGAAATTTAATTCGTTGGATCAATATCGAGATATTGAGTCACTTAATTTTTACAAGGTGAAAACCGAGTCCGGGGTCTCCCATGAAGAGATGATGCGAGCGCTGCATGAGAACAGTCGAGATAACGCTCGAACCCCAATGCAATGGACTGATCAACCTCATGCGGGGTTTACTTCCGGAACCCCGTGGATCGAAGTGAACCCGAATTTTGTTGATGTAAACGTTCAGGCCGACAGCCAGAGTGATGTCTCAATTTATCAACATTATCGAAGCTTGATTCAGATGCGTCGAGAACACCCGGTCATTGTCCATGGCGACTTTGTTCCGCTGCTACCTGATAACGATAAAGTGTTTGCTTACTTACGCCGTGATGGTGAGCAAGCGCTCATAGTGGTGGCAAACTTCAGCGCTGAGACGGTAGCCATTGACTTGGCGGCAGAGCCACAGTTACATGCGCTGGCCTTAGGGGAAATGCTAAGTCATAACCAAGAGGTGCTGTTTACGTCGTTAGAAGCGATGACATTAGCACCGTATGACTGCTTTGCTGCGAGCTTAGAGTAACCAGCGGTTAGCAGCACGAGATAAAGAAACGAAATAAGAGAAGAGTCATCGGGCTACCGGTGACTCTTCTCTTTATTGAATAGGCGGTCAACTCTGAGTATCAGAATAAGCCGTCCTAATAAGGGTAATCTTGTTCGCTATCTAGCTCACTCTCAGATTCAAATTCATGCAGGCTAGGGGCGTAGGAGCATTCACCAATTTGATGTCTTGGGCAGGTTTGCTCGGCGTCTCTTACTATCATCGGTGTGCGGCACATGGGACAAGTACGATCCATCGTTAACCTCTCATATTCGATTCTGTGATTCTAATAGGGCTGTCTTTTCTGTTTTTGTTTCGGTTTCTTTGGTTGATGCCTTTCATTGACTTGCTGGCATCACCAAGACAGTTTTCTTGTCAAAATAATTCAATGACAGAAACCTGTTGGAACGTGTGATTTTTAAACAACGCCTAAATTTATAGGTAAGATCAGGGCAAAGATCAAAGGTGAGAGTGTAAGAAAATGCGACGCTGTGAGCCGCTGGGAATAAATGGAATAATGATGTAGTGGACGGTCTCACTATGACAAATTATGACTTTGCGTGACATAAAAATGCAAAAAAAGATGGGGGGCTTAGACTGGGTTTTATTGGGTTTTATTGGGTTTTATTGGGTTTATAATATTAAATGTATAAAATCAATTGGTTGAAACTTAATGTTGCATGGCTCTAAAAGCATCGCCTCAGAATGTGAATGTTAAATATTCCGAGGCGAGACCAAATTGGTATTAACGTAAAATTTGTTTCTCAGCAGAGGCTAGTGCTTCGTTGACCGTTTGCTTCTCGTTGAGCGCATTTTCAATAGCGGCACCCTCAGATATCCAATAAGTCATCATTTGTGGAATCGCTGGCATCACTTCACCGTTCTCAGCGTTGGTCATGGTCGACTTAATTCGGCTGTCTGCTTCTAGCTCATTTTGGTAGTTCTTGAGCGTCACTGCACCTAATGGTTTATCACTGTTCACGGTTTTGAGTGCTTCATTAGTAAATAAATAGTTCTCAATAAACTCGACAGCGAGATCTTCATTCGGGCTGGCTGAACTGATACCTGCACTGAGAATACCTACGAAAGGATTTGATTTTTTCTCGTCCAAAGTCGGGAAGGTGGCTACGCCGTAATTAATGCCTGTTTTATCGAGATTTCCCCATGACCAAGGGCCATTAATGGTCATCGCAACGTCGCCTTTAGCAAAGGCCGTTTCAGCGTTGGCATAATCCATGCCTGGGTCAACAATGCCTTGTTTCTTCATATTCAACAAAAATGCTAGGTTATGTTGAGCCTGTTTATTATTGATGCCTAAATCGCTGGCGTCGTGACCCGTTGATGTTTTCTTAAAGGAATAGCTGCCCGCAGAAACCAGTGGCCACGTGAAGTAGGCATTTTTGACGTCCCACATAATGGTTTGCTTGCCAAGTTTTTGCATATCGGCGTGAATCTGAGGCAATTGTTCCCAAGACGTAGGAGGCTCGGGTAGTAGGTCTTTGTTATAAATAAGCGAGACCGACTCAATCGCCATTGGATAACCAATGAGCTTGCCATCATAAGTAACCGCATCCCAACTAAAGGAAACCAGTTTGTCTTTAAATTCTTGGCTTGGATTGATGTCTTTTAATAAGCCCGCCTCGGCGTAGCCGCCAAATCGATCGTGGGCCCAAAAAATGATGTCTGGACCATCGCCTGTTGCTGCGACCTGTTGGAACCTCGATTCTAAAGACTCCGGAAATTGAACACTGACTTTAACGCCAGTGTCCGCTTCAAACTGGCGACCGACTTCTGCTAACCCATTGTAGCCTTTGTCACTTCCTATCCATATGAGTAGTTCCCCCTCAGTAATCGCATGAGCTGGTGCAGCCAATAGCGCGGTTAAAGATAGCGACGTTGTTACTGCTAAGGCGGTTAAGGATGTTTTTAGTGTTCTCATTGTACTTATCCTAGTGTTAACTGTTGAGGTCATTGTAGGGAAGTACGGTGGGAGAATAAAATAGAGAAAAATCGACATGTTATAGTTTTTTTCTATTTCATTGTGGCGAGTGTGATACGGTTAACATTCACGATTAACGGGTGAAAAAGAGGGCCGACATCCTATGACGCTGACCCCCTGTATATAGTGACGATATATGCTTAGTTGGTGATGTTTTCCGGGGTGATCTGTAAAAGATACGAACTTAACGGTTTGAGTGTTAGGTCAATATTTCCACCATCATGGGTAACCTTAAGCACAGCTTGAATCGTGTCATCAAGTAAGTCACTCAGCGTATATTGCCCTATGTCTAATTTGAGTTGAGTGATCACACTACCTGGAATATTGAGCCGATGTTGTGTGGATTCATTATGGCTAAAGTTAAGTAAAACAAAGACATGCTCTGATTGATGTTGACGCACATACCCATAGAGTTTACTGGCGAGCGCCCCATGACGTTCGTCTTGCTCAAGCTCCAAAGACGTGCTCGTCCCAAGGAAGGCATTGTGAGTCAGGACAACGTTCATTAGTCGCGCGTAGTAAGCGCGGAGTCTGCATTCTTGCTCACTGGATGCACCACCATCGAAGGCGCCATTGTTCATCCAACGTTGGTGGGTTGGCACTCCGATATAATCAAATATAGAGGTTCTAGAGGGCTGTCCAAAGCCTGCGTTTTCGGCACCAGGTTCACCGACTTCTTGGCCGAAATAGATCATGGTGGGTGCGTGACTAATGGTCGCAGAGAGTGTCATTGCGGGTATGGCAACCCAAGGGTCACCCACAAACTCTGGAGACGCGATTCGTTGTTCATCATGGTTATCTAGGAAATGCAGCATATGCGGCTGAATGTCGTGTAAATCTTTTTGAATTCTCGTGATGTCACTCGTGTGACCATGACCTTGCATAATGCCTTTTAACGTATCGTAGAGATCGACTTTATCGTAAAGCGCATCCATCTTACCTAATTGGATATAGTCCCGATATAAATCAGGTTGGTAGACTTCAGCTAATAGAAAAGCATCAGGATTCGCCGTTTTGATTGAGGCATTCATGAAACTCCAAAACTCAACCGGAACCATTTCAGCCATGTCATAGCGAAAGCCGTCAACCCCTTGAGACAACCAATATAAAGCGATATCCCGAAATTTCACCCATGAGTCGGGGATGACTTTGTCTTGCCAAAACGCAAGGTGCTCGTCATGATTTTTATAACGATACGCTTCAGGAAGAGCGGCGAAGTCTTTAGTGCCATCAGGGCGAATACCGTAGTTGATCTTTACCGTTTCATACCAATCATCGGCATTGGGCTTTGCTAAACGCGACCCGTTACCTGTCCATTTAGCGGGATACTCGATGAAGGGGCTGGCAAGCGTCTCATGAGGACTCCCACCTAAAGGCGTAAGATGTGGAGGGAGCTCGGGGAGTATAAATGCCTGATTTGGAATGTAATAAAAATTGTTATCGCGGTGGTATTCAATGTGGTCATGATCATTGGCACCAAAATCCTCGGTGCCTGGGGGATTATTAAGGCCTTGGTAATGACGGGCGATATGGTTCGGCACGATATCAATCATCACCTTAAGCCCTGCCAAGTGAGTTCGCTCGATAAGTGCATGAAATTCTGCGTTTCTGTTGGCGGGGTTATCGGCCAAATCTGGATTAACGGAGTAGTAATCTTTGACCGCGTAGGGTGAGCCGGCTCGGCCTTTAACGACGGAAGGATGGTCGTTGCTGATACCAAAATCGCGATAGTCATTTGTTAGGGCATGGTGGGGGACACCGGTATACCAAACATGGGTCATGCCAAGCTCACGAATGGAATCTAATGCGGTGCTGGTGATGTCGCTGAACTTGCCTACACCATTCTCAGCCATTGTTCCCCATGGCGTGTTGATGGTGTGTTTGTTACCAAACAAGCGAGTAAAGATTTGGTATAGGTGAATATTATTTTTATTGTTCATAGGGTCACTATCTCTTTAACCTTGGTATAGTAAAAAGCTATAAGGTGAGGGTAGTGTAAATGAACAAAGGATGAGGTGAATCATCCTTTGTTCGGATGTCCTAGGGCGTAGAACACCTGAATGTTGAAACCGTTATTACCGTTACTTGAGGTATTTAACGTGGGCTTCCATTTCGTCGCCAATTTGCTTACGCATGTTCATCAGCTTGATGGCCGACTCTCGTAACTCAATGTCTTCTGGTGTTTCAGGAACCCACTCGCGTACAGGGGTTGGCTTGCCAAATTCGTCGACGGCGACCATGATGACAATACAGTGTGTGGTTAGGCGGTTATTGAGTTCTTTTGGGTCACAAGCTTGCACGTCTATCGCAATATGCATGGAGGATGAGCCGGTATAAATGACTCGTGCTGTAACTTCGACTAGGTTACCTACATGAATCGGCTCAACAAAGCGGATGCCGCCAGCATAAGCGGTGATACAATATTTACCACTCCATGCGGCCGAGCACGCATAGGCAGCTAAATCGATCCATTTCATGACGGCGCCGCCGTGTACTTTTCCGCCAAAATTGACGTCACCGGGTTCAGCAAGAAAGCGAAGCGTCGTGTCTCGTTTGCCGCTACTCATTATAAAATCCTTATTATCTTTGGGCATGAAATGAGTATGACAAAATTGTTAACAACAAGCTACAGCGATAACCATTCGCATTATTGTTTTAATGGTTGTTCCGCTTTCTTGAGCTGGTTTCGTTGCATCGTGAAAGTGGTCATGTTTTACCACTTACCACTTACCACTTACCACTTACCACTTACCACTTACCACTACTTAGTGCTTATTTACGGAGAGTTCATTATCGCTAATCGGGACGACAGGTTTGCTGCGCTTGACTTGAGACAAGATGACGCCTGATATCACCATTAATCCACCAATGAGGTGAAACTCAGTGATTGTCTCTCCCAATAGTGTTGCCGCCAATGCTACGGCGATAACCGGCAATAAATTCATGAACATCGCACTGTTCTCAGCACCAATCAAGTCAATCGCTTTCACCCAGCACAATGGCGCGATGAGAGAAGCAAAAAGCCCTGCATAAGCGATTAATGGCAGCGATGCTTGGGTGGGCACAATGTGGTTGCTGGTGAGCAATAGCGGTAACAACAAGATCACCGCGAACACGGCTTGGCTATAGATCAACATCCAGCTTGACAGGTTCATCTTCCAGCGTTTTAGCAGTACACAATAGGTGGCATAAATGATGGCCGCGAGCGCCATTAACCCGTCACCTTGTGTGATACCTTGATTAAAAAAGAACGCGATGTCTCCCTGTCCTAACATGAAAGCGAGTCCGGCTAATGAAATGACGCCCCCGACAATGCTGAGCATTGAGATTCGCTTTTTTAAAAGAGGGACAGAAATAAACACACTGATTAAGGGCACTAACGAGGTGATAAGCGCCATGTTTGATGCGGTTGTGGTGAGTGCCGCGTAGTACCCAAGAGACTGGTTTAGCACCATCCCCAACAGGGCGAGGAAGGCCAGTTTACCACTGTTTTTTCGGATCTCAGGCCAGTATCGTTTTAGCTTTGGTAAGCAAAATGGTGTCATCACCAATACGGCTAAGAACCAGCGATAAAAGCTCATTGCACTAGGTTCAATCGCATCAGCCGCGAGCTTGTTGATAATGGCATTGCCACCCCAAATGAGTACGGTAATAAAAGGAAGCAAATAAACCACTGTGAACCTCGTCGCAATACGTGTGTTGGGGTATAGTGTGACAGGTCGTTATAAATACATATATCTCCATTAGGACATTAATCGCGATAGGAAGACAACTTGAAAAAAAACACCAGAAACCTGCATCCTTCATTGTCGATTGAAAAAATGCCGTCGGATGTATTCATGAACTTTGACGCCTTTCTTTCAAACACTGAAACCCGAGTGCATTGCCACCCGTGGGGTCAAGTACAGCTAATCAGTGGTGGGATTTTAGAGATGGAAGCGCAGGGTACGCGCTTTCTTGCGCCGCCTCACTTAGCGATTTGGGTGCCTGCGGGTGTAATGCACTGCAGTTATAACCGCAGACCATTAGAATACTGTTCACTTAATATCGCGCATGAACTTACGGCTACCTTCCCCCAAAAGACCAGCCTAATTAAAGTGACGCCTATCGTCTCAGCAATCATTGAAGACTTTCGCCACCGCGACATCAACATTGGTGATTCTGAAAAAGATCGTCGCTTAGTTCAGGTGCTACTTGATCAACTCAGTGAGCAAGAAGAGCAACACCATTTCTTGCCAACCAGTAATCATAAGTACCTCGCCCCAATCTTGAGTGCGATGGAAGAAAATCCAACCAATGATCTCTCTTTACACGATTGGGCTGGGCAAGTTCACACCACAGAGCGGACATTAGCTCGCTATTGTCAAAGTGAGCTAGGCATGAGTTTTACTGAGTGGCGTTTGCGTGTGCGATACTTGTATTCAATGGACTTACTGCGTAGTGGTCATTCCGTTAAAGAAGTGGCGTTTACGCTAGGCTACAACCAAGCAAGCCCGTTTATTAGCATGTTCAAAAAGTACGCGGGTCAAACGCCAGAGCAATACAAAAGTCGCTTGTTATGATCGAACCCTCTAATGAGAAGGCGAATATTAGCGGGGCAACCGGTATCGATAACCAAGGAGGTTGTCAGCTTCAACAGCCTGATTCACCGTCATTATGCGGCTTAAAAAGGTGACCCGCTAAGAATTAGTATTACTTGTGAAAGGAACGTCGACGATAAGCGATTAGCAAAAATAATGCGACAAGCGTTAATGGGTGAGTGCTTGCGCCTTGCCTGTCTACGGTTGAGGTATCGTCTTCTCGTGATGAGATGTCCGCGCTGCTGGCCCCATTTATTGGGATCAATTTAACGGCAACGACGGTTTCAGTTGTCGTGCCTTCTCCACACGTTGAGAAGTGGTCAGTGGTATCGTAACCGGACGCACATTTTATTGCGGTGGCGGAGATGACGCCCGCGTCGTTAATATCGGATGCGGTGACGATTCGATATGCATTGTTGTCGGCGCTGTATTCTCCGCCGTTGGTTAGATCATCCAACCACCAAGCCTTTGAAGCAAAGACAGACCGACGATCTGAATCACTACCAGTTCCGTTATATGGATAAATAAACCCTCTTCGTCTGCGTTGTTTACCGTCGATTTCTGAGCTGTTTTCTGCATCGACCTCGCCGACAATTTCATTGAACCCATTGATGGCGTTTGCTTCACCACCTGCGCTGCTAAAGAAAATACCTTGCGATTGGTTGGTAAAGTAACTGGCCGTCGGGGTGCTTTGATTCGCATCTGCGATGAACATTCGGTTCGCTGCTGTGCCATTTTCTGGAACGCTACCAAGTCGCTTAGCTTCGCCAATGACTAATAGATTTTTGTTGATGTCTTTGGCAATTGAATTGCTGTAAATATACGTATCATCAGATTCTAGTTTTGCATTGCTAATAAATACCGAATCCCAGGCATTTTCACTGACGGTAAAGTTGTCGGTGTTGATAGGGCGGAATACCGCCGCTTGCATCAACATACTGTCGTCAGCCAACTCAGTATTAAAGCCAACCAGCACTGGAAGCTGGTCGTACTCGCTCCCTGAATGGTCGATGATTGCCGATGCCCTGATGCTTGCTTGCGCAGTGGCATAGCTGTAGCTGTCGTAGCTGGTTTCCCATGATGCGACAGAAAAGCGGGTATCGCCATTATCTTCAAGCGACCAAATAAAAGCCTGGCTCGAAAAGCCGAAGTTTTGACAAGCGCTGTTGATCATAGGCTGATCAAGATCGACACAACCGCTAAGGTCAAGCCCTTCGTAGTACTTGGAAGAGTCTGAGTAATCAAAGGTGGCAACGGCCGCATTGCCCACAACGTAGACTTGGCTGTCACTGCCGCTGGCAGGGTAAACGAATGTATCAAAGGCAAGCGTCCCACCCATCTCTTCAACCATAGCTTGTTCACCTGTCGAATCTGCAAAGGACAGGCTGCTGTTAGCTGAAGGCAGTAAAGTGGTGACCGTTGAGCCGTTTATCACGACTCCGCGACGTCGAAAAGCGAGGGCATAATACCCTTCATAATCAAAGTACCCGCTGCTTGCATTGCCTATTACATTGCCTGAAGTATCGCGCTTCAGTGCTTTAAATTCGATGGTGTCGTCGACAATACTCAATGTCGATGTGTAATTATCAGGGACGACTGCGTCGACACTCAGTGAGGTTTGGGTTTCATCGAAAGAGCGATAGAGTGGCGTGTAACTGGATGAGTAATAAGCCTCTCGCTCGTTTTGCAAGCCCCCGATGTCGTTGTCAGCGTCACCGTACCAACGATTACTTGCCCATGCATCGCACGTGGCATAGCCAAGTTCACTTTCACAATACGATGATAAATCATCATAATCTAAGTAGTAGAAAAACTTGTCCACTCCGAAAGCCACCTCATCATCAATCGGCACGCCTTCTAATCCATTCATACTGTAACCGACTACGGGATGATCATTGGAATCGCAATCTTGTTCAAAACATGAACCTAGGTCTGACGACTGAATACTGGATGTGTAAAACTCAGACGCATAATCGAATGCAGAGGTGTCGACTTCAATAATACGATAGAGCGCTGCAGAGCTTGGGTACGCCACGATAATAAGCGAAGATAAAACGGTAACTGGTAGGCCTTTGATCACAGGTCGTCCTTGATATTAATAAATAAAATTGTGCGCAAATGAAAATAAAATGAAGAAATAAAAATAAAGTGAGCAACTAACGCCAAAAGAAACGGAAACGGCCGTCGTTGATGTTTATACACATCAACGACGGCCAGAATTGGTCACCATAGAGCTAACGTTTTCTTTTGGGCTCTGGCAGTTCACTTTCGGTAAGTGTTCCGTTGCTATCCACATCAAATTGGTCAAAATCCTCGAATAACGGGCCTTTAACTTCGTCTTTAGTCAGTTCGCCATCACCATTAACATCGAGCTCATCAAACGAAGGGGGGCGGCGGTGGTCGCGCTCTTCGCTGGCATGCACGGGTAGTATGCTAGTCGCGAGTAGTAAGGTGGTGGCGAGAAAGATCTTCTTCATAACAGGTTCCTGAATTCAGTGGACATAAAGCCATTGCTCTATTCACCAGTAGTGGTGACGAACACGACCATTATTGATAACTAAATTGGAGGAAGTATGGATAAAATGTGGAGATGGGGAAGAATTGAGAGGGTACAATAAAGCGGTGTGCCGAGGACGTTGTTATTTGTCCTCGGGATACGAGTACCAGCGTCTAATGACTCGTCTGTGTTTTCTACATTGAGTATACGAACCTGACTACTGAGAAAGTGGGTGTGTTTTATTCGGGCTGATTAAGGCCTAAATCTTTCTGCTTTTTTTTCGTAAGCCCAAGTGATACCAAGCGATAAGACTCTTTGAGGTAATAGACAAGCTCGTCTTCTGAGCTAGCGCTACTGTCTTCACATTGAATCCATTTCATTCCGCGAGAAGCGAAATAGGGTGCAGGCCTATAACCGGATTTATCACTTAAAAAGTCGAAATTCAAATCGGACGTTTTAAACGTAAAAGCAGGAGGAGTGTTTTTACCTCGCCATTGTGTTTTTCCTAAGCCACCAATAGCGAATACTTTTCCGCCAACCTTCCAAACATGAGATTGATTCCATTGCATCACATAAGTGGTCGCAGGCAAGCTTTTGCAAAAGTGGTTAAATTCATCGTAAGTCATTTGAATATTCGCCCATTAATGATGATGTACCTACCTTATCTTAATCTTCAGTAAGGAATAGATAAGTGCTTTAAAACTCGAATTTATAGCCGATACCGTAGACAGACTTAATGCAATCACATTGTTTATCGATGGCTTGAAGCTTCTTTCTTAGATTCTTAATATGACTGTCAATGGTGCGGTCAAATACCAACCGATTATCAGGGTATATTTGTGTCATGAGCTGCTCACGGCTATACACAAAGCCTAAATTGTCGTAGAGAAACGCCAGTAATTTAAACTCAGCGGGTGTTAACGGCAAAAGCTGTTGTTGATAGGTGACGGTCATTTTTTCTGGGTTAATGACCAACGCAGGCGTGTTGGATTGTGCCAATTCATCTTGGTCTAGCTCAGTATCTTGCGAGTGGTTGACTGCTTTTGTTCGTCTTAACACATTCTTGACGCGTACTACGACCTCTCTCACACTGTAAGGCTTACAAATATAATCGTCCGCCCCAAGCTCAAGCCCTACCAAGCGATCAATTTCGTCTACGCGTGCTGTTGCCATAATGACAGGGACCTGCGTAAAGGTGCGTAGCTCGCGATAAATATCTAACCCATCTCGATGGGGTAGCATCAGATCCAGAATAATGAGATCGGGATGCGTGCGTTTTACGTGCTCGATCACCTCTGCCCCATCGGTTATTAGCTGTGCCGACATGCCCGATTGTTGTAGATATTCGCAGACGATTTGCCCCAGTGTTGGCTCATCTTCGACAACTAAAATACAAGAGTTATTCATATTTATCTGATTTCTGTTTATTGAATGAAACAGTGACGATGATACCACCAAGTTCGGAAGGTTGGGCTTGGATCTGGCCTTCATGCATGTTGACAATACTGGCACAGATCGACAACCCTAACCCTGCTCCGCCATATTGACGACTGCGAGATTTATCGATGCGGTACAAACGGTCAAATAATCTTGGAAGCGATTCAACATCGACGGTAGGCGCAGAGTCTTCAATATGAAGCTCGATATGATCGGTCATATCGTGTAATGAAATTTGAATCTGGCCGTTTGCATCCGTATAGCGAAAGCTATTTTCTAACAGGTTACCAATTAACTGTGACAGGCTTTTATCATCCCCCCAGACAAAAAGGGGCTGCTGAGGATCATATTGTCGAATTAATGTGAGCCCCTTATCGGCAATTCGATATTCAAAGTTTCGTGCTTGCATATCAATCAAATTTGTTAGGTTGGTATTGGCAAACTTCATGTGAAATGCCCCTGAATCAGACAACGATAGTTGATATAAGTCTTCCACCAATTTTCCTAGAATGCGCACTTGATGATGCATCGAGTCAATGTGTTTGGGCTCCGGCTGACGAATACCATCTTGGATGGCTTCTAGCTCACCTTGTAAAACGGAGAGAGGGGTTCTAAGTTCGTGAGAAATGTCAGTAATCCATTGTTCTCTTGTTTTTTTTTGCTCGCTTAAGCTGGTGGTTAATGAGTTGAAAGCTCGACTTAGCTTGGAGAACTCATCATGCCCGTGTGTGGGTATCTGGTGACTATAATCGCCTTTAGTCAATGCAACCGCGGTCTGATTGAGTTGCTTAAGTGGCATAAGAAAATGACGAACTAACCATATCGCAATGAGAAAAGACCCTAGGCCTGCTAGCGAAATAATCCATGCCATATTTTGCATTTGTTGTGCGTAGAAGCTCTTAACTAATTGGTCATTGATAGTGTTGGGTTGGATGATGTTGAGCCATCCAACGATGTTACCGGATACCATTAAAGGAATGGCGGCTATGGGGGTCTTATTTGATTCCAGCGGAGGCTCGATACCGATCACCCATTGGTGATCTTGGTCAGTGAGGTAAATGCGATGACTCAATGGTCCCGATTTGTTCGTGGTTTTTCTCGGACGGTGATCGTCAAATACCATAAAAGGTCTCGGGCGAGGGATAGGCTCACCCCAAGATGTGAAAATCTCATGCCACAGGAAAGGGTCGGACGCTAAGTCATTCCAGCCGTCTTCCAAGTCATAGTATTGGATGATGTCACTCGCTAGAACCACGGCTTTTTCTTGCTCGGTATCGTTAATGTAGGATTGTAGTCCAGACTTAAAGCTGTAATTGATCATCAACGACATACCGACCACCATGAACAGGCTACCGAACAAAATGGAGATAAATAGCTTTGAAAATATCGTTAACCGCACACTACACCTTTGAATGAATATGGCTTATTACTGTCATTATATGACGTATTTTAGCGCATGAATGTGGAGGAAAAATGGAAGCGTCATAACGGCATGAAAATAATAATAAACAGATTATTTATGAATCACACAATAATTATTCACTAAATCGCTGTTTTTTGCGTTGTGTTAAGGAATGCTGGTGGTATATCGGTATAAAAGAGATAAAGGATGTGACTGTAACTATTATATGGCAATTAAAAAAACACTATTTAACGTATTTCTTATCTTTATCTATACATTGTTGCTGGGCTGTATTTATCACGTGATGACATTTCGTGAAACGTTACGTGACGACGTAGAGTATATAGTTTCAAGCATTGATCACCACCTTAAGTCAGTGGAAGATGAGTTACGGCAATTGCCGATTCCAAAACAATGTGATGAGCCTTACATGACACGACTTCGTCATCAGGTCTTCAGCAGCGTGACGCTGCGAGGCATTGTTGTGGGCGACCCCAATGGGGCATTTCCAAACTTATGCAGTAATTTTGGATCTTATGCGCGCAGAGTAGATGAAAAAGATTGGGACTATTCATCACAAGGGGATCTGCTTTTTGGCAAGGTGAAGTTTTCAAAATATCGCCGTGATAGCTCCTATGCGCTAGCGATAAGAAGGGCGAATGGATTGGTGATAGGACTAGTTAACCCTAGGGCGATTTTAGGGTGGTGGGTGAGCCCTGTCAGCGAAGATATAAATATTACGCTTTTGTTCACAGAGGAGGAAGATATTAAACTAGAGCGTCTTAATTTACCTGTCAACGAAGATACGTATTTATATAGCGAAGAATCAGAAGCTTATCCCTATGAAATATTGGTACATAAATCGACTTCAGAAGTGAAGCATCGCATTGTTACGTTTGGATATCGCTTGTTGGGTTTATTTGTTGTTTTGTACAGCATCGTATTGATTTATTTTGTTATTAGATACCAGGTGCGGAGAGATGATGTCGAAACGTCTTAGTAGTAAAATAGTCATTTCAATTGCAGTCGTTGCTCTTATTGCCATTGTGAGCGCCTTTTATGCACGAGCGAACATAAAAAATGAAATGCAAAACAGTGCGAAACACAGCGTCGAGATGATTGAGCGTAACATTGTCCATATTAGTAATGTTGTGAAAGCCAACCCTTATGATGTGGAATGCTCGACGGCGTTGCAAGCAGAGCTCGCCAATTTGACATATGAGCATGAAGAGGTCAGAGCGTTAGGTTATGTCGAAGATTATTTAAGCTCTTGGCATGGCTGTAGTCTATTTGGTCAAACTCGTAATACGGCAGATTACTGGCAAGGTGATGAGGTCTCGGGCATCTATCTTGGTTGGTCGTTACTGACAAATTACTTTCCTGAGACCTCCTTTGTCATTGCCGTCTCTTCTGATGATGTTTCGAGATTTGGATATGTAAATCCGCGACGATTGGTCGGTTCTTGGATTGAACCTACGTTGGATTTTGCTGACTATACCCTAACCTTAGAAAATCAACCGTCTCGTGTTTACAATCGTGACTCGACACGGCTTGATGCCTATTGGACTTCTTCTACTGTTCATGAGCGTTATCGTTCCGATGCCTATCAGTTTGAGATAGTGGTAACGGCAAGCTATGAAAGTGTCCTTGTTAGAGCGGCCATTTATTTTTTATCTGGTCTCGTGACGCTAGGGTTAGTTAGCTTGACCATATGGGTGTTGAGCACATCGTTTTTTCTCATAAAAACCAAAGATATGCGTGTAGAACTGTAAGCAATATGCGAAGAGCTATAAGTAATACGCGAAGAACTATAAGCCATACACTGTATATTCTGATTAGATTAAAGGCCTAGCTCGAAAGCTAGGCCTTTGCACACTTATTTTCCGTCTGAGATCGCCCTCAGTGTCGTTGCTGCAAGCTTATTGTTACGCTTAAAGGCTCAAACTTACTGTGTCACGGTAACGTCTTGGAACGCAGGTTCAATGCCGTAAATAGTCGTTGAAGTATATTTCACCGTCGAGAAGTCAATCTTATCTAGGTCAACTTTGCGAATTTGTTGATTATCTGCGGTGCGGAAGTAGTAATCTTTGTTCGCGATGTCGACAACGTTACCGTAACCGACCATTTGTGGGTCAGGTGATACCCATTCCCAGTACATCGTACCTGGGACGATTTCCATGTCATTAAGCAGTGCGAATGCTCGTGCAACCCCATTGTCACGAATGTCACCCGCTTTTGGGTTCTGATCCATAGCCGCTAGGACCGTTGCAACGCGAGTGAAGCGACCGTCTGGACCTGAATCGCGCTTGTCGAACGTATCAAGTGTTTCGCTGGTACGTGCGTTCACTTCTTTGATGGCCGCTTTAGCAAGCTCAACTTGAACGGGGTAAGCGGGGTCGTTGGTCATTGTGCCGAGGTCGTTTTCGTAGATCGTTGGGTAACCAGAATCATCAACGTATTCAACCACGATGGCACGTTTTGCGTCGCGGACGGCAAAGTGCATTCCGATTTCTAAATCGTGAGCAACGGCGATCTTTGTTGTCTCTACTTTGGTTTTCTTAAGTATTTTTACCGCTTCATCTACAGACTTAGCGTTGGCTAAGATGAAACCGGTTACCTCAAGGTAGTTGACGTCACCTTCACCTTCAGCGGCGTATTTAGATTCAACTAATGCTAAGGACTCAACGTTGACACCGTGTTCGTTCAAGCCTGAAGAAATCCACTCCGTGTCGCCGTGGCGCATACCAACGAATCCTACATTGCCAGATTTACCATTGATAGCGTACCCTTGAGGTACCGTCATTAGGTGCTCTTGCATAAAATCAGGTGCTTCCATTGAACGGGCAACAAAAGCATTACCATCCATTTCGAACGTTGCGTAAGAGCAAGCGTTAGCGGTTTGAATTGCACCAAACGTTGCTGCAGCCATCGTTAAAGCTAATAGAGTTTTATTCATGTTGATACCTTTTAATTAGTTTAACCAACGCTGCGTGGTCATCGCTGGTTTGCATTAGATGGTGCTAGTATGTCTGTAAAAAATGAACGTAAAAACACACATGATGCACCCTTTGGTTGTTTATAGCATGATGGGCATCTGATGATTAATGACAGGCATTCGACATGGATTTTTCACTTGCTCAAATGGAAGCATTTACTGCGACTTATGAATCTGGCAGCTTTAAAGCCGCCGCTGAACAGCTCAATAAACGCCGCCAAGTCATTACCAAGCTAGTTTGCTCAATGGAAGAGAGCTTCAACATCACTCTTTTTGAGCGTAAAACGAGGCACTTAGAACCTACAGAAGTCGCTCGTAAGCTTTACCCAGTGATGAACCGAACGTTAGTTAATAGCGGTAAAGTGCAAAGCACCATTAGACGTTTTGAACGAAAGGAAACCACACGTTTGAGTGTGGGAATCGATAGTATGTTGGTTTGCCCTGAAGTCATGGCGTGCTTTCGAGCGCTATTGAGTGCGTCCCCTGAATTACAATTAGATATACATACGGGCAGCACAACAGAAATGTTTGATTGGTTGACAGAGAAGAAGGTGGAAGTGGCTCTGCGCTTCTACCCCTTTTCAGTAGAAGGCGAAATGGTAAAGATAACGGCTTTCAATTTTGAAATGATCAATATTGCTTCTTCGCAGCTAGTGAACAACGGCGCTGTGATATCGGAGGATGAAGCGTCACAAATGGCTCAGGTTGTCCCTAAGTTTGTTTATCACTATAACCATCAAAAACAGCACGTCTTTAGCGACAAGCCCATTATCTCAAATAACCTTCAACAGACCCTTTCTATTGTTGAAGAGGGCATGGGTTGGACCGTCGTTCCTAAGTTCATGGTACGGGATCAGCTTGTTAATGGCACCTTTGCTAGTTTTACGATTGAAGGTGCCTCCCCAATTTATTGGTCTGCAGAGCTGATTTATTTAAGTGAGGAGGATCTTAGCTTAGCGGGGGACTTACTCACCCAGCAACTACAAAACCTCAGCTTTTAACGGTTATTGATTTCCTGCTCTAGACCTTGAACGTGTTGAGTAAAAATATCGCCTGCAAGAGTGAGTTTGTCATCGCTTTGGTAGATGATCTCAGCGGTCCAAACAACAGAAACGGACCCTTCAATATAGAATTCAGAAATGTTTTGTTCTGCAATGAGCTTCTTGACGCTAAATCCAGGCACGACTGCCCAGCCAATTTCAGCATTTGCCATCTCAACGGTTGCTTGCAAGTTGTTTGAAATGATAACCCTGTCACTCTGTACATGGCCTTTATCAAGCCCATATTGAAACACAAACTTAGGCACAATCTGGCTCAGGCTCGATAGCTCTTGACCGGTGATAACGGCGCCGCGTGGGATAAGGTTATTATGAGCAATGCAAATGGTGGGAAAATTAAATGCGCTGACGGTGACAAGGTCATCATCTAAGGAAAAAGGTGAAGCCCTAAGTCCCATGTCGGCAGTGCCATCGTGCACCCACTGACTGATCTGCTTGGTGTTGCCTGCTAATACTTCAAGATCAATGGTTGGGATCGCGTCTAATACCGCCTTGTAGCAACGTGTTATTTCAGAGCTCATTAACTGGCTGTCTATTGCCAGCGTAAAACTGGTGGGTAGCTCTTCTTCAAAACTCTCTAGCATCTCAGCGATTTGTTCAGAATCTAACAGTACTCTTTTCGCCAATTTATACAGCTTTTGGGCTTGCTCGGTAGCTTCTAACCGACGTACGTGCCGCTCAAATAGTAAAACCCCACAGCTTTCTTCCATTGTGGCCACTAGTTTTGCAATCGCTTGGCTACGTTTCTCTAAGCGAATCGCCGCACTTTTAAAGCTTCCTGTTTCGTACGTTAGAACAAAAGCTTGTAATTGTGATAATGAAAAATCCATAGGCATCTCTTAATCGTTTTCCTTATTATAGACTACCTAATGTTGTTTATTGCGATTTTATGAATTGATTTTTCGAGTGCATGATAGCTCCATCAAACGACTTAGAGTGATAACACACTCAAACCAAACACCATTCGGAGTATCTCATGAAAAAATCAATCATCGCATTAGCACTTGCTGCTACCACCGCCGTGGGTCTCACTGCCACAGCACAGGCTTGCTCTTACTCTTACATCACCGATGCTAATGGTCATCATTTTATCAGCCGTACTAACGAACTGCCGATGGAAACCGAAGAAAACCTAATTGTGGTCCCACGTGGCCACAAATTCCGTGACTCAACCTCAAAATACGGTTTCGTTGGCATACGCCATGGTGACACTCAAATGATTTCTTCAGGTTTAAATGAACAAGGTGTCAGTATTGAAGCCTTGGGTTTTTGGGCGGCCGAGTACTCAGACACAGAAAAAGGCGATGCAACGTCACTTTCTATTGTGTCGACCATGTTAGGGAACGCGAAATCAACCGATGAAGCGGTTGAGATTGCGAAGTCGCTGACAGTTGTATACGAAGACATGAAGCAATTTAATGGGGTAACGGTTGCTTTCCACTATGCGATTAATGACGGTGAGCGTGCAGTCGTCATTGAACACGTCAATGGCGAAGCCGTGGTTTACGAAAACACGCTCGGTGTAATGACCAACGATCCAAGTTATCCTGAGCAAGAAAAACTGGCTAAGGCGGCCATTGAAAAAGTGAATGATCGCGATTTAGAAACCTTAGCCATCTTTCCTGGTTTTAGTACCAGCTCTGAGGACCGTTTCTCACGAATAGCGGCGTTGAATGCGGCCTACGATAACAATAAACCCGCGAACGACCGTCGTGATGAAGGGATTAACCGAGTATTTTCTATGTTAAATAACATGGAGTTAGTGTCAGGTTCAATGTATTGGGAATTCTTGTCGCCACTCCCACAAATTGTCGCATATGGCAACGTGGTTGACATTGAAGACAAGGCTTACTACTTCCGTACTTACGACAACCCAACCATTCGTAAACTGGATTTAGACACGATTAACTTCGATACCATTACCTACTCAGCAACGCCGATTTATGGTGTGGAAGCAACCTACGCCGAAGTGGCGATTAAATAAACTCGGCCAAAGCCGTAATATCGTTGAAAGCCAGTAAATGCTGGCTTTCAACTTAATATCTTCAAGCCCAATTACCACGCTCTAGGCGCTACTTTCTAGGAAGGGATGCGCTCTTGCCAAAGACGTTAATTAACGCGCCGACAACAATCAAAATGCCACCCGCATAGGTCCACCCTGATGGGCTTTCATTAAATACAATGACGCCAAGAATAATAGAAAAGACAATCTGGACATACGCATAGGCGGAGGCTTTGCCTGCCGCTTGTGTTTGCATGGCCTTAGTTAAGCCGAGTTGGCCAATTTGTGTGAAAATACCAACAAGGATGAGCAAGAACGTCAGTGTCAAATCCGGCATGACAAAGTTATCGCCAATTAGAAGCAACGAAAGCGGGAGCGCAACCAGCGGGAAGTAAAAAATAATGACGGAACTGTCTTCGGTGACGCTCAGTTTTTTAACGATAACGTAAGCGATGGCGCTACCGAATGCACCTAAAATCGCGATGCCAACGTTAAATAGGGGGAGCTCACTACTACCACTCGCGCCAAGTGTCGGGTATACCATAACGTATAAGCCTAACAAGCATAAAAGTATGCAAACAATCGTAGAAAACTGTACGCGCTCCTTTAAAAAGAGAAACGCTAGGAGGGCCGTGAAAACAGGGTGGGTGTATTGCAAAATCGTCGCTTCTGCAAGCGGCAGTGTGGTAATGGAATAGTACACACACATCAAGGCCATGGTGCCTACCATACCCCTAGCCAATAACAGTTTTTTATTGTTTCCCCATATGGAGATGCCCTTACGTTTTACATCGCCATAGCTAATGATCAAAGAAACGAGCGCCCTTGCTGCAACAATTTCAAAAACGGGAAGCCCATAGCTACTGACATATTTTACACAAGCCGACATTAACGCGAAGCCAAGGGCCGACAACACCATAAAGCGCACGCCAATAGGAAACATTTCAGCTAAACGAGAATTCATAGGGTACTCAATGGTTAGTGGTGGATCTGACAAATAACATGGTTAATGGTTAATGGTTAATGGTTAATGGCTAATGGCGTTAAGAGTGAGCGACGGAGTATTTGTCTAAGAAGGCCTTTACCGATGCTTTAGGCGTTTTTGACAGTTTTTGCATCAATGAAAACGTTGGGTTGGTGAATTCATGTTGGGATTGAAGATCGTCTAATAAGACCAGCCATAATGAAGCCGTGACCTCAGCGTCCGCTAACGCTCTGTGAAACACACCGTCGTTGTCGATATTATGATAACGAACAAGGTCACCCAATTTATGAGAGGATGCCTCTTGTGTCAGGCGACGAGATACCAACAACGAACATGCAAAACTACCATCATAGGTTGCTTGAATATTGGCAAGCTCTGCGTCTAAAAAACGTTGATCGAACGAAGCATTATGCGCCACAAGGTTACTGCCTTGGATCCAATCAGAAAACTCAGCCATGACTTCTTCACAGCTTGGTGCATTGACCAGCATACTGTTAGTGATACCCGTGTAGTTTTCAATAAACCCACTAACACGGAACCCCGGATTCATCAGCGATTGAAAACGATCAATGACCTGTCCGTTCTCTAGTTTCACTGCCCCGATTTCAATCGCTCTGTCACCTTGATTTGGTGATAAGCCCGTTGTTTCGAAATCGAGCACAATAACGGAGTCGGCGAGGGGGTTTATTGGCATGGTGCTATCTCTAGTTTACAGTGTGAATAATGCGAAGCAGGCAAGTCTAACGTGTAATGGCAAAGACCAAAAGAGCTAATTAGCGTGGTGGTTTGAATGGTAGTGCATTGCTTGAATAAATAGCATAAAAAAAGGAAGCCTTTTGGCTTCCTTTTTCGGTGTTTCTTTAGAGTTATAGCTTCTTAGAAGCAAACCCTGCTAGCGCGATAATAGCAATACCCATTAGCATGATTGGGCCTTTACCACTATCAAATCCGCTTAAGATACCCGCCATTGCAACAATTGCTACTGCTACAGGGATAACGAACTTAACCAGGTTGTACCAAAGACCAAATAGTGGGAAAGAGACCTTACCATCGTTGGTGATTTCTTTCTCAAGCTCTTCACGAGTCAGTCTCCAACCAGCGAAGATACATACCAACATACCGCCAACGGCAAGGAAGATCTTATCTGTTAGTAAGTCAAAGATGTCAAAGGCTCCGGTATCAAACAGAGTTGGACCTACGCCACCTAGAGATAGAGATGCAAAGACACATAGCACCGCCATTACGGATGCAGCAGACAGTACCGCCACAGAGCGCTTCATGCCTTTCTCATCGATAAGGTAAGACACAACCACTTCTAATAGAGACACAGAAGAGGTTAGAGCGGCAACCGTTAGACCGACGAAGAACAGTAGTGCAAATAGAAGTCCCATGCCGCCCATTTCAGCAAACAGCTGAGGAACAACAACGAAAACAAGACCAGGACCAGCAGCAGGTTCCATGCCCAGGGCAAACATCGCTGGGAACATAGCAACACCCGCAAGGATAGCAACACTGGTATCCATTGCTGTAACCATAGCGGTAGTTTGAACGAGGTTTTCTTTCTTCTTCAAGTAACTGCCGTAGGTAATCATACAACCCATACCAAGGCTGAGAGAGAAGAACGCTTGTCCAAGTGCCGCTAGTACAACACCGCTGTCAACTTTCGAAAAGTCAGGGCTGAATAGGAACTCAACACCGGCCATTGCTCCAGGAAGAGATAAGCCTTTTACTGATACGATGATAAGAATCAAGAATAAGATAGGCATTAAGATCTTGCCTGCCTTCTCGATACCACCAGAGATACCACGACTTACGATAAGAACGTTAAGGAAGAGGTAAACACCCATCCACATCAATGGCTGAAGTGGATCAGTAATGAAAGCACCGAAGCTATCGCCAATTGCATCTGGTGTGCTAAGCAGTCCAGTCGACACTTTTGACACATATGCAAGTGCCCAGCCGCCTACTACTGGGTAGAAACCCATAATCAGCAAGCCACTCAATACACCAATGACACCAACGAAGGTCCAGCGACCATCAGTTGATTTAAAAGCGCCTACAGCTGAACGGCCAGTCTTACGACCAACGGCAAATTCAGTCAACATGACACTAAAGCCAATAAAAATAACGAAAGCAAGGTAAATAGCGATAAAAGCACCACCACCATTTTCACCTGCTGTGTAAGGGAACTTCCAAATGTTTCCTAGACCTACAGCAGATCCTGCTGCGGCCATTACGAAGCCAAGCTTCGAACCCCAATTATCGCGGGGTGCTGCGTTTGTGTTGCTCGTTGCCACGGGTAACTCCAAATTTTGTTTGTTGTGTTTGCTATTCTTGGCGCCGAAAAATGTGTGTGTATTTTTATGTATACACTTTCTAAAGTTTTTGTAGGCGCTACGATCGTGACAAGTAAACCAGTTTGTGATTATAGATGGAAGTGTGAATAGTGCATTTTTCTAAATTTTGTCATCAAAATGTTGTTAAGTGCTGATTTTTTGTTCTCATTTACCTCATGCTTCTAATTTGTTAACAATTGACAGAACCTTGAGTGGTCGGATCTTAATCACGTAGGTGCATATTTTGTGTTGTTGGAAATATACTGTGCGGGAATTTGTTGAGGAAGATTGATAGATCTCACGCAAAGCATTTTGTTAATAATTTGTTATCGTGATGAGTGTATTAGGTGTTTATGATAACTGAAGCAATAGAGTCGGCATGATTTGTTGGTTTTTTATTATGATGATAAAAGTGTTTTTCATTAGGCTGAGCTGTCAATAGGTTAAATGAATAAGGAGTGCTTCTATCTGTAATGTTTTCTTTGCACCTGTAGGGTGCTTGTCATTCATTTTAGCGGGTTGAATAACTGTTTTGACGATTGCCAAGGACGATATAATCGCCCCCTTATCGATAAGTCATGAGGAATACTCGATAGAGGAGGCACTATTGGTTAAGATGGGGCCCTAAACCGAGCCACACTGTATTTGAGAAGATAAACGAAATGAGCAACCTGACTGTAGAACAAGAAAACGCTATCGCGACATTCAAAGCCGCACTGCACCTTCCTAAAGGTGGCTTTCATGTCTTAATTGTGGATCTTTGCCAGCAATACCAACTGCCATTTCAAACTTGTCGCTCTGTACTGAAAAAAGCTCAGAAATCGATAGAATCAAAAATCCGTGACCAGTATGCCGAGCTTGAACCCGCTGACCTTACACAAGCCTGTTGGCTAGCTTTGATTCACCAATCACTTTCTGAGTTAGCAGCACAGACCCAACCACTCATGGTGACAATGACCAGCAGCGAACGCTACACGGCGATAATGAGTGCGATGGAGTCTCCCCATTTAGAGGCTAGTGCTCGCGATGAGCTAATCGATAAACTTATGATGGTCTATGAATTAGACGTATATAAATCATTGGGCGCAATGCTGCATACATCGGCATTATATTGGGAGCTTCGAGATGATCTGTTTGAGATGACGGCTGATCGTTTACAAAAATTTTCTGATTACCCACAACATGTAGAAGCCACTTTACATCTACTTGATCTGGCCGACAGGGTACGATCGCCGTCCGTTAAGTAAGCGATGACTGTGGATTAGAAGCTGATTTGTGGATTAAACGCGTACTTGTGGGTGACGAGCAGTAATCCCCCTTTCTTAATCGATGCCTTAACCAATAGGTACGGATAGCTAGTAGCTAGTAGCTAATAATTAATAGCTAATCACTAATCGAGAGTGTGGTGTTAGCCATAACCACCACACTCTCCATCGATATTGATGCTTACTGAATAATTAGCACCTTGTTGATTTAAGTTACAGCGGTGTTCTCTGAGTTTGTTGTTGTAGCGCGCGTATCTGTGGTACGGATAAGGATTGCTTGAACGTAATCAGGTCAGCAACGCTAATTTCTAGCTCGGTACCACTGTTGTATGTGCCTGTACCGTCTTCACCGACATTAACAGGGTATTCCGTTGCTAATGTTGTAAGATTACTCAAATCAAGTTCTGCAAAGTTCGAAAAGTGATCAGATTCAGGTTCGTAAAGGTATATTCCAGAGGTAGAATCATCGTCTAGATTCATATTAACAACCACGTAGACCCATTCATCATTAGTGAAACTTAATTTACGGGTGTCATTGCGGGTATTTTCATCACTTGCGTTTAACTTTATGGTTGAACCTTCAACCGCCACCGCAAACCCAGGATTGCCACCTGACGCCCATGATTTGTTCGCAATTACGGCTGGATCACCACTTGAATTGGATGCTTTCATCCAAAATGCGTAAGCAAGCTCGTTAACCCCGTTGAGATCATCATCGATTGAAACGTATCCTTCATCGCTGTTTATTACCACGGCTTTATTTTGATTAAATTGGTCGGCATCGTATCTTTCTGATACGGCTTCTTTTGCTTGCCATGTTGCGCTGCGTAAGCTTTCATCAAAGGAATGAAAATTGTCTGAAAGCGCTAGAACGTCATCTAAGTCGACTTCTTGCCCTAGATACACGTTGTTGACGCTGCTGACAGGGGTGCCTACATTACTCACCACTGTATAAAGAACTTGATGTGTACCTTCGCCAATATTGTCAATGCTTACCGTGTCTTCAAATTCAAGTGTCCCTGAAGGTAATTCTGCTAACAGAACGTCGTTGCGATATACCTTAACGTTGGTTGTATTGGAGGATTCTTGCCATTGGATCTGGATGGTTTTTTCTTCGGTACTGGTGTCATCAGTAATGCTAGAAAGAACTTTGTATGCACCTAACTCAGCAACCAACGACGGAGCTGAAAAGGTGTTGCTGTCGGTAAAATCATAATTCAGATAGCTTAAAGCTGTTGGGATTACCGTAGCAATACTTGGGTAGGCCATTAGCTCGTTTTGATCTTGGTCGTCAGTAATATCAATGACGTCTGATGGTGAATAGAAAAACTCATTCATTAGGTTTTCACGATTCGTTCCAATAAACGCTTTTCTTTCTTCGATGGTATCCCCTCCGTGGCCACCGGCTTGAGTATGCCCATGATCGGTAACCAGCAATACCAGCCATTCTTCGTTGAGGTTCTTCTCTCGCCATTCAACCGCATCATAGACAGCGCCAATTTCAGCATCGAGCTTGATCAGTGCTTGTTCATATTCAACGCCCCAACCACAACAATGCCCCGCACCGTCGACATCATCGAGGTGCATAAAGACAAGTCGCTTATCATAACTACTTGTCATTAAGTCATTTGTGACGGTTTGCGCTATGAATTCATCAGCACCAATCCCGTCCGGTCGATAACTACTATCAACTCGTTTGTCGACATAGATGAGATCCTTTGAAATATGACCAGTATTAATGTCGTTCCAAGAGGTGTACGAAGCCGCTTTAGAGTCATTAAATTTTTCATGAGCAAACGCGAATACTGAATTTACAGCAACCGGAGCGCCATTATTTGAGGTAACGTGGTGTTGGTCGTGCCAAACACCAGTCAGGATGGTACTCCAAGATGGACCTGACGCGGATACTTGGTGGCTACCCGTGTTTAGGTATCCGCCTACAAAGGCTTTTGTTGTTGAGAAACGATCAAAGTTGGGTAATGATGGCTTATTGATCTCATCATTTATTTCATCACTAATGTAGTCATAATAAACGCCATCGACACCTAAAATAAGGACCTTTTTCTCTTTGTTAACATCCGATATTGTTTCGGATTCAGAGCCACAGCCAGAAATTATTGCAATTGATGACAGAACTAGAACCGTTTTTTTAAACATGATATATCTCACTTTGTTTGGTGTAGTCCAAATGTAAAGTGAGTCTTTTAAATAAATGTGAAATAGAGAGTTATATTTACTTTACGAATCAACAAGGAACACTTCACCGTTATTGTTATGTCTTATGGGATTTTTATTGTTATGTCTTATGGGATTTTTATTGTTGTTTTTAATATATTTATCGTAACATTTATTTAATTATAGGTAAGTGTGATTTGTGATAATGTCTTTGAAATACAATGAATGTATGAGGATGCATCATGCTTGATAAATGCAACAAGAGAAAAAGCAACCGAGATATTCCTCCACTTGGTTCACTGCGTGTATTTGAAGCCGTTGCTCGGCATGGAAGTTTAAGCAAGGCTGCAGTTGAGCTAAATGTTAGTCGCTCTGCAATAAGTCAACAAATAAAAACGCTAGAGTCATTTGTTGATTCAACATTATTGACAAGAACAGGGAATAATATTGAATTAACAGAGCAAGCTAGATTTTATTTACCTATAGTGACGGAATCATTAGATAATTTACATTCTGGTGCGAGGCAAATTTTTTCTGAAAAAGAAAAAGGGAAAATAACAATTAGAATATCACATTCGTTTTGTTATGCGTGGCTGTTGCCAAGATTGTCTGACTTTAGACGTAGATTTCCACTAATTAATTTTAAATTTATTACAACAACACGTAATTATCCAGAATTTTCTAAAGATATTGATGTGGAGATTATAAATGGATACGGAAATTGGGATCATCCATTAACAGAAAATATCTCAATTAAAGAACAGTGGATCGCAGTCGCAAGCCCAAGCTTTATTCGTCAATATGATTGCACACAGCCTATAGAAATACTTGCGACATATCCAAAGATTCAAACTTACAGCTACAACGAGAGTTGGAAAGACTGGCTGCATTCGATACTTTTTGGTGTTCCGTTTACCGAACCAGAGCTGCAGTTTGACAGCACTCACTTATCTATGGAAGCGGCGATCCAAGGGCATGGCATGCTCATCGCTAAGAGTTTACTTATTGAAGATAGTCTTAAGCAAGGAGACCTAGTGCAGATACACCCTAAAGTTCTAATGAGTAAGAGCAACCACTATTTAGTTTCGAATCCAATGACAGCGAACCGTTACGAGGTCGACATGTTTTGTAAATGGCTGAAAGCTGGCATTCAAGCACAACACCAATTGGCGTCTTGATATGTACTGGCACGGACAAATATCACGGATATATTGGACGGTATTCTACGCCATGCCAATGTCCGCTCAGGGATTGTAAGTAAGTCGTACTAAAATTTTCACACTTCGCTTTTCTCATGTGCTTCGTCACGCTCTCTATTTCTTTGAAGGCATTATTTTGCTATGCCACGAAAAATATTGACACAGGTAGAGCGAACGCTCTACCATTAAGTGGAACAAGTATTCTACTTAATGGTAAATCAGATGCTTAAAGAACAAATAGCCGCGAGTTTGGAAATGGCGTTTAGCCAACACGGGTTTGCAGAGCCCAGCGTTGCTCAACTTAAAGTCGCGTGTAACGTCAGCCTTCGTACCTTGTACAAACACTATCCATCTAAGGAAGCGATGATTGTTGGCGCACTTGAATACCGTCACCAACGTTACCTCTCTTTCTTGCTTGAAGACGCGCCTTTTTCATCAAATGTTGAAGCTACCGTTCACGTTTTTACCAAGCTAGAGCAGTGGATGCAGGCGTACGCGCAACATGGCTGTTTGTCGATGAATGCCATTGCGGCATTTCCTGATAACGCCCTCATTGCTGGTGCGGTAATGAATCATAAGAAAGCCGTGCGTCATTTTCTAGGGCAGCAAAGTAAGCATACTGAGCTGTCTACTGTGCTGTTTCTATTGCACGAAGGAGTGTCGAGTGCGTGGCCAGTCTTGGGGGCAGAGGCCGTGGTGTCAGCCAAAACAACCGTCATACAAATTTTAGAGGAAACCGCTTAATGAACACAATATCAACGACGATGAAAGGGGTGCAACTTATTGGCCATGGTGGTCCGGAAATGCTTAAATATCGCGACGATATTACTGTCCCAACACCCAAACCAAATGAGGTTCTTGTTCGAGTATCGGCGGCTGGCATTAATAATACCGATATCAATACTCGCATTGGTTGGTACTCGAAAAATGCGGGAAATACATCAGATGCAAGTTGGTCGGGTAACGCGCTTGAATTGCCACGAATTCAAGGTGCAGATGTTTGCGGTATGGTGGTAGCGGTGGGTCAAAATGTATCGGAGTCGCGTATTGGTGATAGGGTCATCATCGAGCCGTGTCTATCGGAGGCGAATGGAGCTCTACAAAACCCAGCATGGTATTTTGGGTCAGAGTGTGACGGCGGTTTTGCTGAGTACACAGTCGTGGCTGAAAAGCATGCTTATACGATAAATAGCTCATTGACTGACCGTGAACTTGCTTCGTTTCCTTGTTCCTATTCTACGGCTGAAAACATGCTGACCCGAGCTGGTGTTACATCATCAGACCGTGTACTGATTTCAGGTGCATCCGGCGGGGTAGGTTCGGCGGCGATTCAACTAGCCAAAGCTCGAGGGGCGATGGTTATTGCTATAACTAGCCAAAGTAAGTATCAACAAATCTTAGATCTTGGGGCGGATCAGGTCGTAGAAAGAAACGATGATCTTGTCGAAATATTGGGTGAAAACAGTGTCGATGTGGTTATCGATTTGGTTGCGGGTTCTCAATGGCCGACTTTTTTGCAAGTACTGCGGCCCAAAGGGCGTTACGCGGTGTCAGGGGCGATTGGTGGCGCGATGGTGGAACTGGATGTTCGGACCTTATACCTAAAAGATCTTAGCTTTTTCGGTTGTACCGCACTTGAACCTGAGGTTTTTCAGAACCTAGTCGATTGTATTGAGCAAGGAAAAATTAAACCGCTTGTGGCGCAAACCTTTTTGCTTGAAGACATCGCTCTGGCGCAACAAGTCTTTTTGGACAAAAAGCATACAGGAAAAATTGTGCTGCAAGTCGCTAGTAATGAGTAGCGGTACCATCACTACGTTACGGTTACGAATACGATGCCGGGGTAGAGCGCCTGAAGCGCTGAACTAAAATTAAGGATGAACGTTTTGCGTTCATCCTTATTACGACATTGACCTAGATAGGGACAACAAGTATATCAACCGGTGATTTGTTGATGAGGTGGCGAGAGTAAGACACGATGCGACTCCAAAAATCGTGGTGGTGGCCACAAATTAATAGATCCACTCCATTATCATTAATGGTGGCATTTAGCTTGTCACCTAAATCTCCGGTACCGACTAAAAAGCGCTTAATTGGAAAGTCGGTGTATTGTTGAAATGTCACTAGCATCTCATTGGCGTGAGCATTTAGCGGCTGCCTGTCAGGTTCCGCTTGTATGTCCACTAGGTCAGGATATATCTCCCCATGCGTGCCATCGATGTGGATAAACGATACTTCTGCATCGACGAGTTGGGCAATAGATACTGCCTTATCAATGAGTACATTACTGTCTTCCGACAGTTCTAACGCGACTAAGATATGTTTATATTTCATCACTATGCCCTCATGTTTGACTTCTAATCTAAGGATAGTCTTCAATCTTCAAAAATAATACTGCCAAGATCTCAGAAAGTTGTTAATGGTCAAAAAAACTGCGAATAATCATATTGTGTTGGTTATTGTCGCTTCAAGACGCGTGTCGTTGTCAAGAGTAAGCCCATGGTGATAAGTTCAAGTGTCCGACTGGATTTTGGGGCACTTTGGTATAGAAAAACACAACGTCATAAGCCGACACAACGACTTGCACTCCACTTAAGCCAATGAGGCAAGGGTAGCAGCGCCATATTGACTTCTTCATTCGTTTGTCGATAAGATTGGGTCATCATCTCTTAAGGAATTAACGCCATAATGAAGTACTAACATCTCGATATCCAATGAACATCATATTTTTGGACTCTCGGGGTTAGTGGGCGTTACTTCGTCATATCTATCTTGCACTACGGTATTATTGTGACCTTTGATTCATGCTATGGATCGTCCGGACGTATTTAATCAGCAATACGTCAACACAATAACACCAGCTTAAGTAACGCTCTGCCATTGTAAAAAATGGTGACCCCTTTTACTGATATTCGTAAAAGGAGGGCATTCATGCCTAAACAATCAACAAAAACACGATTTACTGGTAAAGCACTATCTGCTCGTAAAGCGCTATCTACTCGTAAAGCGCTATCTACTCATCAAAAGCCGGCGACTCATAAAACTCGGTCGATTCACAAAGCAAGGCTTATTCACAAAGAAGCACCTGCAGATAAAACATTAGCCGCTCATCAATTGTCATTCCAATTAGAGACAGGGGAGTGGCTGTTCAAAGATCTCAGTTTTAGTCTCAATGACCGGTTTACGGGGCTAGTAGGGCGAAACGGTGTCGGTAAGTCGGTGTTGTTTTCTTTATTGGCTGGCTTACTAGCGCCGACGCAAGGGGTTGTTAATCGCCCAGGGCACCGTCCCAGTGCAACGCCAAATTTAGATGAGATGACCAACCGAGTGAACCTAACTCGCACCGGCGTTGCGGCACGAGAAAGTAAGCTAGGCTATTACTCTCAGTTACCCTCGTCTTTACTCACTCAAACGATCACTGTTGCAGAGTTCTTAGGCATTGAAGAAAAACGTCGAGCCTTACTTGCTATCAGTGAAGGTCGCTATGAACAAGCGCATTTTGACCTAGTGGATGAGGATTGGCATTTAGAAGAGCGCGTAAAGGCTCAGTTGGAAACGTTGAGAATCACGCCTGATCTTGATGCCTTGTGCCATACGCTTAGTGGTGGTCAATTGGCATGCTTGCAGTTACACCAATTGTTTGAATCAAATTCGGCGATCTTATTGCTTGATGAACCGTCCAATCACCTCGATGACTTAGGCCGTGAGTGGTTAATTGAGCAGTGCTTGCAATTTGAGGGGCAAGTCTTTGTCATCACTCATGACCGAAGTTTGTTGCGTCATGTTGATGCAATCTATCGACTGACGAGCCTGGGTATTGACTACTTTAAAGGAAGTTATGACGATTACTTCGCGCAGTCCACTGCTCAATCGGCGGCGTTGAATAAGCAAATATCGCACCTCTCTTCAGAACAAAAGAAACTCGAACGCCAAGCGCAGGTGAATCAGGAAAAAGCACAGCAACGTGAAGCAAAAGGCAATCGACTCAGGAAGTCGGGAAGCCAGCCAAAGATCTTAATGGACGCAATGAAGGATAAAGCGGGGCGGACTAAAGGGGCCGCCGCAATAACTCAGAGAAACCAGCAAGCTCGTAATGCCGAGAAACTGCAGGCATTAAAAGCAAAAAAAGAGCAGCTAAAACCGCAAGCCATGTACCTATCGCCTTCTGATAACGGCAAGAAGCGAACTCTTCTGTCTATTGAGCAGTGCTTGTTGAAGTATGGTTGCGGTAACCTCGTGTCGTTTTCCATGACGCAAGGAGAAAGAGTGCGCTTACAAGGGCAGAATGGCTGCGGTAAATCAACCTTGCTCAAATCCATTGCCAGTGGCGCGGCACCAGAGTCTGGCGATATTCGATGCTATGACAATACGGTGTACCTTGACCAGCATTTCGGGTTGCTGGATAACGAGACCTCGTTGCTGGAAAACCTGCTTAGGCGTAGTGATGGGTTAACCGTTAGCACTGCAAGGGTTTTGCTAGCAGGAATGGGCTTTCGGCGAGACACCGTTCATCGCAAAACCAAGCATCTCAGCGGGGGTGAAAAAATGAAGTTGTCGATGCTGATTGTGAGCCACATTCCTAAAACACCGCTGCTATTGTTAGATGAACCAGATAACCATCTAGATATCGAATCAAAACAGATGCTTGCACACGCTCTCCGTCACTATGAGGGCGCGTTCATTTTAGTGAGTCATGATCATGACTTTGTTGATGAGGTAGGGATCAGTCGGATCATTACCATGGATTGACTCAGGCTAGTGTATTAGATAAGCGACGCAAAAACGGAATGTTCACTTATTGTAGAAAATACGACTACCGAAGCCTGCTATCTCGCTGTTGGTGGAGTATACCTGCGGACACTTTAGTGGCAACCTTGGACGTGAAACCCATAAAGCGAGTTTATCGCGCTTTATGGGTTTTAGGAGGTAAGTGTATTGCGTTTAGACGCGGAGTTTATACCGTTGCAAGCTTGGCTGAGCGCTCTTTCGCATTTTGGCGAGCACCAAGAATAACGGTCAAACCAAAAGCAACAACAAATGCGATGACCATGCCTACGACGTAATAAATCAGGTCGCCAGGGCGAATCGAAATAATACCTGGTAAGCCCGCCGCCCCAAGCGCAGAAGCTTTGACATTAAACATGGTAATAAACGCGCTTGAGATTGCTGCCGCACAAATTGCTGCAATAAATGGATAGCGTAGTTTCAAATTGACACCAAACATTGCAGGTTCCGTAATGCCGAGTAACGCAGTCACGCCAGATGGCATGGCAATGCCCTTCGTTTTGGTATCTTTTGTGGTGAATGCAACGGCGATGGCTGCTCCGCCTTGGGCAATGTTAGACATTGCTGCGATTGGGAAGATAAATGTGCCTCCCGTAATCGCGATATCCGCTAACAGTTGGGTTTCGATAGCAATGAAGCTGTGGTGCATACCCGTGATGACAAAGGGCGCATAGATGAAACCAAATAAAGCACCGCCCACGAAACCGGCTGAGTCGTACAGCCAGTTCAAGCTATCGCCGAGTAAAAAGCCAATATCGCGAGTGAAAGGTCCGACGACCGTGAACGTTAAAAAGCCCGTGATAAAAATAGCCAGCATTGGCGTCAATAAGTTATCAAGTACCGACGGAATGAACTTACGCAGTCCATTTTCTACTTTCGCGAGAATAAATGCCGATACTAGGACGGGCAGAACCGAACCTTGATAGCCCACTTTTTGGATCTCAAAACCAAAGATATTCCAGGTCGGGATCGTGCCAGAGACACTTGCTCCACCGAAGCCCCAGCCATTTAGTAAGTCTGGGTGAACCATCAGCATACCCAGTGCGGCGCCAAGGAATGGGTTGCCACCAAACTTTTTAGACGCAGAAAATGCAAGCAAAACAGGTAGGTAAACAAAAGGGGCATTCGCAAACGTGTTAATCATGCTGGCTAAATCAGCCATACCAGGGTAAGCATCAATCAACGATTGCCCGTCAATGAAGAGTCCCTTAGCGGTGAGCAGATTGAACACACCCATCAACAGGCCACCGGCGACAATCGCCGGAATGATTGGAACAAAAATATCGGATAATCCTTTGACGGCCTTCTGAACGATATTTTGTTTTTGCGCGCCAGCGGAAGCAACTTCACTGGTCGACATGTCACTCATGCCAGTGAGTTTAGCGATCTCAGCGTGTACCTGATTGACAATGCCAGAGCCGAAGATGACCTGATATTGACCTGCGACCTTAAACTGGCCCTTTACACCATCCAAGTTGTCGATGGCGTCTTCTTGAATCAAAGACTCATCTTTTATTGCCAGACGAAGACGCGTGGCGCAGTGGGCGAGGGCGGCGAGGTTATCTTTCCCTCCAATTAACGCTAACAGTTCTTTTGCTACAGCAGGGTAATTCATCATTCACTCCGAATATCTTGTATGTATTTCATTGGTACTGGATGTGGTTATCGTATTGATTATTCTTTTTGGAATAGATAGCCGCTTCTTTTTTTTGGGAACGTTTGCAAAATGGATTTTTCGGCAAAATCGATCGTTAGTCAAAATTTAATGGTTAAAAACATGACAAAGATCGACTTATTTGGCGTCTAACGAGATTGAATGTGATCACAAACCCCTATCTTTCAGGGTTATTAGTTGTCAAACTTGCAATCAATTGCAGGAAAGACAGAAAGGCTGATGAATTCATGGCAAGTCTACACGATGTGGCAAAATTGGCAGGCGTATCGAAGTCCACGGTGTCCCGCGTTGTCAATGATGAGTACGGCGTAAAAGAGAGCACCAAAGTAAAGGTAAAGAAAGCCATTGAAGAGTGCGGTTATTTTGTTAACCAAGTTGCTAAAGATCTGAAATTACAACGAACAAACCTCATTGGTGTCATCGTGCCTACGGTCTCTTCAGGCGCGGTGTCACAAGGCGTTGATGGCTTGAGTCAGGTGTTTGAGCAAGCCGGGAAGTACGTGTTGTTGGCAAACAGCCAGCACAATAATGACAAAGAAGTCGAGTTTATTCGCCTGTTTAATCAGAAGCGAGTCGAAGGCATTATTTTATACGCGACGCACCTTGATAAAGAACTCGTCAAGGTCATCACTCAATCCGATGTGCCCGTCGTATTGGTGGGTCAAGACGGATCGCTGTTCGATATTCCCAGTGTGATTCATGATGACAGTCGTGTTGGGTTTGTTGCAGGGCAACGCTTAGTTGATTCTGGGGCGAAGAATATTGGGTTTATCGGTGTGGCGAGCCAAGATATTGCCGTAGATTCAATGCGTTACCAAGGATTATTACAAGCGACACAGTTTGCAGGTCTAGGTGAACCTTTGTTTCATAGCCGAGGAGAGTTTTCGATCGATTCAGGTTATGAGCAGATGCTATCGATACTCGACACTCATCCAACGGTTGATGGGGTATTTTGTGCCACAGATAGAATTGCTTTGGGTGCCATGAACGCGCTAAAACAAGCCGGTAAAGTTCCCGGCAAAGATGTGAAAGTGCTTGGTGTTGGGGATGACGAACTCAGTAGTATTTGTACCCCATCTTTGTCGACCTTCCATTATTCTTTTGATTCTGCTGGAGAATCTTCTGCGCAGGTACTTTTGGATTTAATCGATGGTAAACAACAGTATATGAGCAAAATGGTGCTCGGATTTAAGAGTGTTGACCGAGAAACATGCTAGTGTTCATGTGACAAATGACATGGATAAGAAGCGAGCGGACCGAATGAGCCGCTAACACGAATACATGAACGCATTTGTGTATTCGTGCCGCCTTGTTTGATCGCGAATCCTTGTGTTTTTACTTGTGTGGTCACAGATTTAATGGGGTTATTCTAAATGAACTTGTAATTTTGGTTCGTTGCAATTAATGTTGCAATCGTTCCCAAGAAATTAATATCTTTGTGAGTGTAACTATGTCGTTAACTGGTTTTATAGAAGTGTGTGGTGGAATAGAGAATGTAACTCGCATTCTTGTTCCTGATGATTGCCTGCTGTTTGAGGTACGCGAACTGGCCTTAATTACGATGCAGGATGATAAACTCTCTTCATCTATCCGCGAATGTATCGGCATTGATACTGCGCTATCACAGCTCGCTTTTAATAAACCAACCTCGTTAAGTGACGCTGATCTTCTCGACGTAGGTAAACGGATTGCGTTGCGTCAAACAGAAATGGCGAGTCATTGTGCCCTGCCAACGGAGTGTGAATATCGACCTCAATGGCATATTGCGCCGCCGCAAGGGTTGCTCAATGATCCCAATGGATTTGTCTTTCATCAAGGTCAATACCATCTGTTTTATCAATGGTCGCCGTATTCGTGTCTGCACAAAGATAAGTATTGGGCACATTTAACCAGCACTGACATGGTGAACTGGCATACTCAACCGCTGGCGTTAACTCCGTCAGACTGGTTTGATTCACACGGCGTATTCTCAGGCCATGCGGTGAGCCATGGTGATGAGTTGATGTTGTTCTACACAGGCAATACTCGTATTGGTGAGCAACGAGACCGCCACACCACACAATGCCTAGCCGTTTCTAAAGATGGCGTGCATTTTGATAAAAAAGGCCCAGTGATTGCCACGCTTCCTCCTGAGGTCACGCCGCACTGCCGAGACCCCAAGGTCATTTATCATAACAACGAGTGGTTAATGCTACTTGGTGCTCAACGAGAAGATTTAATCGGTCGTTTGGCCGTGTACAAATCGAGCAATTTGCATGATTGGTCTTTTCACGATTTATGCGGTGACGAAATGGGGGAGTTCGGTTACATGTGGGAGTGCCCTGACTTATTTGCACTCAATGGGCAATGGCTCGCGGTGATAGGCCCGCAAGGGATTCAATCTTCAAATCCTCACCACACGGTTCCGCATCACAATGGGATTTTTCACGCGCAACTATCTGCAGCGGGTGACATCACGCTGTCTGAGTTTAGCGCACTTGATCATGGCTTTGATTTCTATGCGCCGCAGACGCTAGAAACCCCCGATGGGCGACGCGTTCTGGTTGGATGGATGGGACTGCCTGATGAAGTAAACCAGCCTAGCGTTGTAAACGGATGGGTCCATCAACTTACTGGATTGCGTGAGTTAACTTATCAGGGAGGTCAGCTCATTCAACAGCCAATTCGCGAGCAACAACAACAGCGGCAAGCTCGACAAGAGATGACGCTAACAGACTCGTCCGTTGATCTGCACACCAAGTCATTTGAGTTAAAAGTAGACCTAGCATGGGACAGCGAGCTTGCTCTGTTCAAAGACGACAATAATGAACTGTTGATTACATTAGATAGGGCGACTCGTATCCTACGACTGGATAGAAGCCGTACTTTGCTTAGAGAAGGTGACACGGTGCGTGAGTTGGTGATTCCTGAGCACAGCTTGCACTTAGCAGGGGGGGATATGGCTGACAAGGTGGCACTGCACATTTTAGCGGATGCTTCGTCGGTAGAAATATTTATCAATCACGGTGAGTTTGTTATGACGAGCCGAGTGTTTACCCCCAAAGCGGCGACTCGTGTCTCTGTCACAGGACAGGCCACACTGGAAGTTTGGGCATTGTCAGCAATGCACTCTCAATAAAGTAGTCTTAATAATGAATCAAGGTGGTACTAATAGTGAATAGAGTATGGTTGTCTGGCGACGCGGTTGTTGACCTCATCCCCGATGGGGAATTGAGTTACCTCAAATGTCCTGGTGGCGCGCCTGCTAATGTGGCTGTCGCGGTGTCACGGTTAGGTGGGGATAGTGCCTTTTTCGGCCGAGTTGGTAACGATCCGCTTGGTCGATTTATGAAGCAAGTATTGTCGGACGAAGGTGTCAGCGCTGACACCTTAATCCTCGATGACAAGCAACGCACATCGACGGTCATCGTTGATCTTGATGAAAATGGCGAGCGCAGTTTTACATTTATGGTAAAGCCAAGTGCTGATCAGTTCTTATCTCAAGGTGATGTGCCTGAATTTAGCCCATATCAATGGCTTCATTTGTGTTCCATTGCTTTAGCGGGTGAGCCAAGTCGTAGTAGCAGCTTGCATGCGATGAGACAAATAAAAGCAGCGGGTGGGTTCGTGAGCTTTGATCCGAACCTTCGCGATGAGGTGTGGAGCGATCCCTCTGAGATTCGTTCCGTTGTGATGTCAGCAGTACAGCTAGCTGATGTCGTAAAGTTCTCTGACGATGAACTGATGTTTCTTACTGAGACCGACACCCTGCAACAAGGAGTGGACGAAATATCGCTATTGAATATCCCTTTGGTACTGGTGACGCAAGGTGCAAAAGGCGCACTCGTTATTCATAATGGTAAACAACAGTTGATTGCCGGTAAGAAAATGCAACCAACCGATACCACAGGAGCAGGCGATGCGTTTGTTGGCGGGTTAATTTGTCGATTGGCACAAGCGGACGATTGGAATCGTATTGAGACCATCGTTGAAGCGGTCAAATGGGCGAATGGCTGTGGCGCATTGGCGACGACGCAAAAAGGCGCCATGACGGCACTTCCTACTAATCAAGCATTACTCAACTTTATCGCTGGCGAGTAAAGCATCTAAAAAATCACGAGTAGAAAGAAACCGCATATCATCGAATATTGGGACTGAGCAATTGGCCTCATTCACGTCACTTGCTCGAACATTGAATGACTTCTCTGCTCATTTTGCGCAGAGAAGTCAACCGTACTCCCTCCCGATTGACCCATCATTCGTCGCTCTTTCTTATTTATAGGTCATCGTCCCTTTCTTTGAGCGTTGGGGGTACCCATCCGAGTATGGTTACTTTTTCGTTGAATGTGATCTCAATGAGTGGATTATATCGTTTTGTTTAGCGCAGGCTTAAATAGTATTGAAAAGATGGCTAGCTGATGGGAGCTAATCGCGGTATTGGTCAGCGCGATGGACTCGAAACGGATTTAAAAATCAAAAAAGTATCATTCCACAGAGAAAATCAAAAATTATCGACAATTATTGGCGGTATATAGACAGAATATGTGGCGATAATAAGAAACCATACTATCTCTATTGGAAATGTTTAGTAACACCAAGACATCTTTTGTCGCTATTTTATGATGATCTATGACGATTTTAAGGTGAATAGTGCTGGGTCATGTCACATTTAGCCCTCTATTTCATTGACCCCTTTTTATCGGATTAAGTAGTATGGGTAATATTGTAATACAAATCATTATTCAAACTTGAGTAACAAGGAAATAGAATGAAAATTACCCCATTAGCTTTGGTTATGGTCGGTGCATTAGCCACGTCAAGTGCATACGCTGATAAGACAACACCTGCCGAGGTTCTGGATCTTTCGTGCTGGAAAGTGACATTGCCAGTGTCGTTGGACAACGGCTCACGCCCAACAGAATTTAGCGAGCAAGACATCGCCAAAGGGGTAATGAATGACGATTACTTCTATGTCAATGAAGCGAAAGACGGTGTGGTTTTCCGCTCTCCGATTCAAGGCATCAAGACATCAGAAAACACAAAGTATGTTCGTTCAGAACTTCGTGAAATGATGCGTTGTGGCGATACAAGCCATAAAACAAAAGGTGTTGCGCCAAACAACTGGGTATTCAGTAGCAATGTATCTGAAGACTCGCTTAAAAATGCTGGTGGTGTTGATGGTAACTTGAAAGCAACGCTTTCTGTTGATCACGTGACAAGCACAGGTGAGATCTGGCAGCAAGGCCGAGTCATTATTGGTCAGATTCACGCGCCAGATGACGAGCCGGTTAAAATCTACTACAGAAAACTACCAAACCATGAAACAGGTTCGCTTTGGATCAGTCATGAGCCAAATGGCGGCGATGACATTACCTTCCCAATGATAGGCCCTACGACACCGAATTATTGGAAACAGAGCGGAAAAGATATCCAACCTTCTTACGATGACGGTATTGCTCTGGGAGAAAAATTCTCTTACGAGATTGATGTTGTGGGTTCGGACATGACAGTAACGGTTAGCCGTGAAGGCAAGCCTGATGTCGTTCAGAAGGTTGATATGCAGAACTCAGGTTACGAGTTAGCTGACCAATGGATGTACTTTAAAGCAGGTGTTTATAACCAAAACCGTTCGGGTGATGCGGACGACTACGTTCAAGCAACATTCTACAATCTTGAGGTTTCTCACAAGTAATTGTTGAGACACCGATGAGATACCAAAAGCGAGCCTACGGGCTCGCTTTTTTGTTGGCTGAGATAGCGATAGATTAAAATGGAGATAGGTGGAAATCGCTCTAGGTTGAAATATATATAGCTTTAAATAGAAAACGGCTGATAACGTGAATCGACCGCTGTCGGTCATCCCTCCATCTCATTTATATGTGAACATTAGTTTGGTTTATTTATCACCAAGGCGCTAACCAATATCCTTGTTAAATACCGCACAAGGACGTGAGTTCTTTTAAACTAGAGGAATTCGCACATGAAAAATATTCGTTTCATTTCTATCTTGGCAATGTTCGCCCTACTTTTTTCGGGTATCACTCATGCACATGAAGAAAACGCTGACCTGAAATTTCGTGGGGGTATTGGTTATACCTCATTAGGAGGGGATGAATCCGCGGCGAATGTCACTGTGGGTTTAGAGCTAAACCAATACATAGGGCTAAATTTTGATATGTACAAGGGGGCAGACAACGATCTTGATTACACGGGCGGTGGCTTTGCTTTGGAGTTGGGTTATAACTTTGCCTTATCACAAGGCTTTGAGCTCCGTCCGTTTGTTGAGGCGGGGATGACCGCAGGCGTAATGGAGAATCCAAATACCATCATTCCTAATAACAACAAAGATGCGCATTTAGGATTCAGCTCAAACGTCGGTTTGCGTCTTCAACATGATGAAGTCCCAGTATACACTGAGTTTAAAACGGACTTGCAAACCTCTCATTCCGATGCTCGGTATTTACCAGAGAATACGTTTTTAGTGGGTTTTCGATTTGCACTTTGAGCCTTCTATGACTTGCCTTCAGTCTGAGTTGGAGAGAAAAATCATTCACATAGCCGCTGCTTTAATCCACTATATTTCAGTTAGTTAAGCGGGTCATAGGAAGAGAAAGTGTTGTTTGACGCGGCACTTAACGTTAAGCTCCCGCACAACGTAAATATAAGAAAACAGGTACTAAACATGACGGCCTCTAAACGACCAATTAATAGCCATGATAATTACCATGCGCATGTATATTTCACTCACGAGACGTTAGAGTTTGCTTCTGGCTTATGCCAGCAAGCGGGGGCAACATTTGGTTTAGACATTGGTAGAGTGAATCAAAAACCAGTGGGCCCGCATCCAATGTGGAGTTGTCAGATTTTGTTCACAAGCGCTAACTTTGAAGCGTTAGTGGCTTGGTTAGAACACCATAGAGAAGGGCTGAGTGTCTTAGTTCACCCTGTGACGGGTGACGATTTGCTTGACCATACCGAGTATGCGTATTGGTTAGGTGACTCGGTAACGTTAAACTTGGCAGGGTTTTAATCTCGGTTATCGCTAACCTGGTCACCTTTTTGCAGTGATGAGATGACATCTTGAGTGTTAAAAAAACAAAGGCGAGCCGTAAGGTTCGCCTTTGTTTTTAATGATCACGTTTAACTGCAGATTCACATCTTTAACCGCAACGCATTAATAGGTTCGAATACCGTATTATGACTAAAGCTCTTTCATCGCAGAAACAACAGAAGGGTCATTTATCAGGTTAAATAACAGACTCTTTGCAGAAGAACGTTGAGAGTCAGACAGGACTTTTTTAGGGTTCTCTCTGGATTGGGTGAGGATATTCTTCACGAATCGGCTGTTAGTACCAGATAATTCATATACAAAGCGCAGCGTATCTAATAATTCGTCTTGAGATAGGCTATAAACTGCCATCTCACAGCTAAGTTTATCCATGGCAAGGAAGCCGTTGACGACAACCGTTCGCTCAGAATTAAACTTCTCTTTAGCTTCAAAGGCATCAATCAAAGCCTGCACTCTATCTGCGATTGCAACAGGCACTTCCATTGTTTTGGTTTCATGAGTCATTACTGATTCTCCTTCTCTAGCGGGTCTTTAATCTAAGGGTCAAGTTTACTCGCTGGGGCCAGTTTTCGCATTAACTTTAACGATAATGTGAGATTAGAGCAGAGTATTGCGACGGGATTTAGTGGAGAGGCGAAAAAATACGCGCTATATGCTTGAATATCACACGCTGGAATGTCATACGGTTTTAGAGATAGAGATAGAGATAGAGATAGAGATAGAGATAGAGATAGAGATAGATCAAGGCTTTCGGGCTCTGTGACCAAAATTACTGCTGAATCGCCTAAATAACACCGAGCGTGCTATTCAGGCGATGGTCTTACTCAGTACGGGGTAACCGTACTAACCGACCCAACAATGACTTACCTATTAAAGATTATATAAGTAATTATTTTTCTTATGCTTCTTACCGGTACCTGCTGGTTTGGCGACAGGCTTGGTTGCGGCTAATAATGCTTCAACCGCCTCTTCATCAACCTCAAACCCTTCAACTTGCTCGCGCTCTAACCGGATCTTATTCTTCTTTTCAATGACTTTGAAGTGGTGATAATCTTCGTAATCGATCAGCGATAATGCTAAACCAACTTCCCCAGCACGACCACTTCGGCCAATACGGTGCATATAGTCAGATGGGCTTCTTGGCAGATCAAAGTTAATCACAACTGGCAGTTTTTCAATATCGAGACCACGAGCGGCAATATCAGTGGCAATTAATACATCAATCTCGCCCGCCTTGAACGCTTCAAGCACACGACTACGAGCGCCTTGGCCTTTATCACCGTGGAACACCTCGGCAGTAATGCCGCGTTTTGAAAGTTTTTCTGCCAAGTGATTGCAGCTGTTTTTGGCGTTAACAAAAATAAGCGCTTGTCGCCATTGGTGCTGTTCAATTAAATGCGCTAGCAATGCCGTTTTTTCGCCTTTGTTTACCGTGAAAACACGTTGAACTAGGGTGCTTGCATCTGCGCTTTGCAACTGTATTTCAATAGGGTCGTTCAATAGTGCTTGAGTCAGTTCTTGTACTTGCTCAGGGAAAGTGGCTGAAAATAACAAGGTTTGCTTTTTCTGCGGGACTAACGCCAACAATTGAGCCAGCTCTTCGGTGAAACCAAGGCTTAGCATTCGATCAGCCTCATCAAGTACCAAGGTTTTAACGCGATCAAGCTTAATCGCATTACTTGAAATCAAGTCGAGCAGACGACCAGGGGTCGCGACCAAAATATCAGTGCCACCGCGCAGCGCCAGCATTTGTGTGTTAGCGGAAACGCCACCAAAAACCGCAACGGTTTTAAGCGCACCGTTAAAATGCACGGCGTAAGATTTAATGTTATCAGCAACCTGCTTTGCAAGTTCACGGGTTGGGACTAAAACAAGTCCAGACACGTAGTTTCCCTTGCCTTGTTTACTGCTGTTTTCGGTTTGTTCAAAAAGCTGCTGCAACATAGGCAATGCGAAAGTGGCGGTTTTGCCTGAGCCCGTATTTGCCCCTGCAATGAGATCACGTCCAGCTAATACACTCGGAATTGCTTGTGCTTGAATAGGCGTTGGCTGTTGGTATTCCAGTTCTGTTAGTCGCGCGACTAACGGTGGAATGAGGCCAAGTTCTGTAAAGTTGGCAGGCATAGTGATAGCGGTCATGAATATAAAAGACTCAAGCAAAGAAAATAGCCGGCTATTTTAATCTATTTACTCGAATGAAGTTAGTGAAATCGGCTAAATCCCTTATTAACGTTGTTCAACAGTGGGTTACTGCTGTCAAAGGCGGTGATATGTACCAACTGAGACTGCGTGAGGAGGAGATATATGCGTATTGCTAGCATTCAATCGTTAACATTGAGACTCTTTTATTGTATGTTTGATTGGTTGTAGCTATTGATTTGTGCCTTTTGATGGTTTTGTTTTAATTATTATTACTAATGCTGTTGACAACGCTACACCGGAAGCATATATTGATTACACGAACTGCAAAATGGAGTTCACTTGCGACAATGTTCGCCTCTTGTAGGGAACAAATAGTCGTGGCGCGAAATGACCATTCTGAAGAACCAGAAATGTGACTTTCGTTTTTTAACTGGTAAACCGTATGTCCAACGATGCCTATTCGGCTAGGAGTATGTGTTTGCTCTCTTTGCTTTAAAAGCATTGAGAACTATTGCTTAACTTAAAGGATAGTATTATGCGTAATGTAGATTTATCTCCCCTATACCGTCATGCCATTGGTTTTGATCGTTTGTTTAATCTCGCTGAGAGCAATACAAACAAAAATACCTCGAATGGATACCCACCCTATAACATCGAGCAGAAAGACGAACACAACTATCGAATCACGATGGCTGTGGCCGGATTTTCAGAAGATAAGCTGAGCCTTACTCAAAACGAAAATATGTTGATTGTGTCTGGTGAAATAAAACCAGCCGACACTAAACCGAACTATGTCTATCAAGGCATCGCTGAGCGTAACTTCGAGCGCAAGTTTCAGCTTGCTGACTATATGAAAGTATCAGCGGCCAGTATGGAAAACGGCTTACTTCATGTTGATTTAGTCCGTGAAGTACCGGAAGCCATGCAGCCTAGAAGTATTGCTATTAGCCAGCCCGGCGCGCAATAAGTCACCCCGGACAAGCAAGGTACAACGCGTTTTTTGTTAAAAATAGGAATTATTTCACAATTACATTTGAATTCATCAAGTGCAATCCTTACCTATTAAATAACGGAAACGCAGTCATCAGATTTTTATTAACTTTTCTGAGTAATGATGCAGCGATTGAAATACTTCACACTGCATCTAGGGAAATTTTCATCAAATTTAACAGGTTTTGCATTATAAAAATTAATGCGAAATCGAAAAGGGTATTATTATGAGTAGAATTATTGGTATTGACTTAGGTACAACAAACTCTTGTGTTGCGGTTTTAGACGGCGACAAACCACGTATCATCGAAAACGCGGAAGGCGAGCGTACAACCGCATCGGTTGTTGCCTATACCGACGGCGAAACATTAGTTGGCCAGCCAGCAAAACGTCAAGCGGTCACAAACCCAGAAAATACGCTATTTGCCATCAAGCGTCTTATCGGTCGTCGTTTTGAAGACAAAGAAGTTCAGCGTGATATCGAAATCATGCCTTATAAAATTATTGAGGCAGATAACGGTGATGCATGGGTAGAAGCGAAAGGCCAAAAAATGGCCGCGCCTCAAGTCTCGGCTGAAATCTTGAAAAAAATGAAGAAAACCGCAGAAGACTTCCTTGGTGAAGAAGTGACAGGCGCCGTCATTACGGTTCCGGCTTACTTTAACGATGCACAGCGTCAAGCAACCAAAGATGCTGGTCGTATTGCTGGTCTAGAAGTTAAACGTATCATCAATGAACCTACCGCCGCGGCTTTGGCATACGGTTTGGATAAAAAAGGCGGCGATCGCACTGTCGCGGTGTATGACCTTGGTGGTGGTACATTCGATATCTCAATCATCGAAATTGATGAAGTAGAAGGCGAGCAAACCTTTGAAGTACTGGCAACGAACGGGGACACACACCTAGGTGGTGAAGACTTTGATAACCGTTTGATCAACTATTTGGTTGATGAGTTTAAGAAAGAACAAGGTATCGATCTTAAGAACGATCCACTTGCGATGCAACGTGTGAAAGAAGCGGCTGAGAAAGCAAAAATTGAGCTTTCGTCTACTTCTCAAACGGATGTGAACCTACCGTATGTAACGGCAGATGCAACCGGTCCTAAGCACATGAACGTGAAAGTGACGCGTGCAAAACTAGAATCTCTAGTGGAAGACCTAGTACAACGCTCGATTGAACCACTTAAAGTGGCACTCGCTGATGCGGATCTATCAGTCAGCGACATCAACGACGTTATCCTAGTGGGTGGCCAAACGCGTATGCCGATGGTTCAAGCTAAGGTCACTGAGTTCTTCGGCAAAGAACCACGTAAAGACGTGAACCCAGATGAAGCAGTTGCGATGGGGGCGGCGGTTCAAGGTGGCGTACTTGCTGGTGATGTGAAAGACGTATTGCTTCTTGATGTGACGCCACTGTCTCTTGGTATCGAAACCATGGGCGGCGTAATGACGAAGCTGGTTGAGAAGAACACAACGATTCCAACAAAAGCGAATCAGGTTTTCTCTACGGCTGAAGACAACCAAAATGCTGTGACGATTCATGTCGTGCAAGGTGAGCGTAAGCAAGCGATGCACAACAAGTCACTGGGGCAGTTTAACCTAGAAGGCATTCAAGCAGCGGCACGTGGTATTCCACAAATTGAAGTGACTTTCGATATCGATGCGAATGGTATCTTGAACGTGTCGGCAAAAGACAAGTCGACAGGTAAAGAGCAGAAAATCACCATTCAAGCGTCTGGTGGCCTGAGCGATGCAGATATCGAGAAAATGGTTCAAGAAGCGGAAGCGAACAAAGAAGCGGACAAAAAGTTCGAAGAGTTAGCAACGGCACGTAACCAAGCAGACCAATTGATTCACGGTACACGTAAGCAATTGCAAGATGCGGGTGAAGCTGTGGCTGCAGAAGATAAAACGATGATTGAAGCGGCAATCACTGAGCTTGAAGAAGCAAGCAAAGGTGATGACAAAGAAGCCATCGATACGAAAGCTCAGGCGCTAATGGCGGCGGCTCAAAAACTGACGGAACAAGCGCAAGCTGAACCGAATGATGCGAAAGCAGACGCTAAGTCGAATGCCGACGAAGACGTTGTTGAAGCAGATTTCGAAGAAGTGAAATAACGCCCAAGCCCAGCAATAAACTCACGGGTTTACTGTTGGGCATGTTTCATAAGTACACCACTTATTAGTCATTAGGGCGTATGGGTTACTCATACGCTCTTTTTTTATCTTGAACAAAATTAAGTGAGGAGCTGACATGTCCAAACGAGATTATTACACCGTATTAGGTGTCTCAAAGACGTCCTCAGAAAAAGCAATCAAAAAGGCTTATAAAAAGCTGGCGATGAAATACCATCCGGATAAAAACCCGGACGATGCAACAGCAGAAGAAAAATTCAAAGAAGTTAAAGAAGCGTACGAAATTCTAACGGACAAAGAAAAGCGCCAAGAATATGATCAATTTGGTCATGCTGCCTTTGAACAAGGAGGACACCGTCAACAAGAGTCTCACTCACACCACGCTGGTTTCAATGGCGGCGGTTTTGGTGGCGGCGGAGGCTTTGACGATATTTTCGGCGGCGCTTTTAGGCAACAAGGGCAATCGTTCCATTCGTCCCAAGGATTCGGTGGTTTCGAGGATATATTCTCACAAGGCCGCGGTGGTCCGGCTCGTCCACGCAAAGGGCAAGACAGTGAGTTTACACTGACCGTAGACTTTGTGGATGCCGTACAAGGTGCGGAAAAAGTGGTTGAGCTTCCTATCCAAGGCGAGCAGAAAAAAATCAACGTGAAGATCCCTGCGGGCATCAAGGATGGAGAGAAACTAAGGTTTTCAGGTAAAGGCGGTATTGGCATCAATGGCGGACCCGCTGGCGATCTCTTTATTGCGATTAACACCCGTCCTCACGCTTATCTGCAACGTGATGGCGATAACCTCAGTCGCACCACGCATATCGACATGGTAACGGCGGCATTGGGTGGCGACGCAGAAGTACAAGTATTAGACAGCCGCTTTAAACTTAAGATTCCAGCTGGGACTCAGACTGGCCGCAAGTTTAAAATGACAGGCAAAGGTGTGACGAATCGCAAAGGGGTTACCGGGGATCTACTCGTGACTATCCAAGTGGATACGCCCACTGACTTAACTGAGCAGCAGCGAGATTTATTGCAACAGTTCAGCGCCACGCTTTAAATCTATTGTTTGGTTAAGAGGTATGGACACCTTTTTTGACAATCGTGTCTTGGTTGAGCGTTTGCTTCCTATTAGTGAGTACTGCCGTATTTTATTGTATTTATTATCATTATTTAAACGTCATTTGTTTTTATGCTCCATCCCCTCGAAGAGTTAACGTGAAATCGTTGACTCTTTTTTGATCCTTGCGCAGAAACTGTAGACACACCTCACATGCATGCTCATTCGTGTTGAGAGACTTAGCTTGTACGGCTTTAATTATGATTAGGCCTTAATGAAAGCCGTTCTATATTGAGGACATGATGGCGTTATCAATTAAGCAAAAAGGCGTTTTTAAGGGCATGGCAGCAGCAATGTTGGTGTCGGTCATTGTGATTTTTATGGCGATGATAGGTGATCCACTTAACTACTCTCAGGTAAGTCAAGTACAAGAAAGATTGTCGATTTTAGCGGGCGCGTTGATATTGCCGGTCTTACTTCTTATTGTTTCCATTGGTCGCCTGGCAAAATTTCGTTTTCTTAGCCCAGAAGACATTGATGGGAGTGGTCTGACCTCCGGCTCTGAAGAAGCCAAGGTACTGCAAAGCCTGCTTCAAAATACATTAGAACAACTCGTTATTGCGGGCGGGGTCTATACAGCGTGGTGTTTGTTAATGCCTGCGTCGTGGTTATCTGTTGTACCGCTATGTTCAATACTATTTGCTATCGGGCGTGTGTTCTTTTTCCTCGGTTATCGTCACGGCGCGCCCGCAAGGTCGTTTGGTTTTGCACTCACGTTTTATTCAACGGCGGTAATGTTCTTCGTGATGGTGGTCTATCAATTAATAGCCAGCATGAACTAGGGGCAAGAACTCAACCTAAATAATTAACTCACTCAGTGCGGCGTGACCGCAATGGTGATATTGACGGGTAAAAGACGTGCCAGTTTGTGGCATATTTCTCGTTTTATTCGACAAAGTACGGCTAAAGTTTGGGCAGTAATCAGTGCATCAAGTACGCTTTACGATGGACACGAAACGAATTTAATCAGAGAGGGACGACAATGAAAAAACAAATCACACTGGGTATCGCTTTACTGGCCGCGTCATTCTCGGCGGCTGCGGTAGAGGGGTTGATGACATATGAAAGCCCTTATTCAGCTAAGGAAACCGCGGACCGTTTTGAGAATATTGCGGCAAGTAAAGGGCTGACATTATTTGCTCGGATCGATCATCAAAAAAATGCCAGTAAGGTTGACCTAGAGCTGAGGCTAACGGAAGTCATTATTTTTGGCAACCCCAAAGTGGGCACACCTTTGATGCAATGTGCGCAGACTGTTGCCATCGATCTACCACAAAAAATCATGGTCAGTGAAGATGCCAACAACAAAGTGTGGCTGTCTTACAACGATCCTAACTACCTGAAAAAACGCCATAACATTACGGGTTGTGATGAGGTTATTAACAAAATATCAGGGGTATTGAGCAACCTATCTAAGGCTACGATTGCCAACTAAGCGTTCATGATACCGAACCTGTAATACTGCTTATTAAAGCGATGACCAATAAGTCGATGTAAGCAGTGAGAGTGAATGCTTCTTGTCGTATCGTCAATTAATGATATGTGTTATGCGCATATCATTAATAACTAAGAGTCATTTGAAAACATATCACTAACGCCCTAAATTTGGACATGTCGCGACGAGTTAGACTGCTAATAATCGTTGATGCGGCAAGACAGAATCAACATACGCCAGGTATCTGAAGGACTCGTCTCATTGGCTAGCTGTTGAAACCCTAAATAAGCACGGTGAGAGACTATGACGACTATAAAACTGACAACATTATCCCTGATGGTAAGCACGCTACTCGTTGGCTCCACTTTCGCCAATGAAACAATGACAACCCTTGAGGTCACTCAAGACAATTTTACGCATGCTGAAACGGCTCGTAATTATCGCAATTGGGCGAGTCAGGGTGCGACCGAACAGTTTGTCATCATGCAAGGGCTACCTCCGCGCGGCAAAGCGGCCCCAACCGTTCAAATGAATGACGACACCTTGTACGGCGTTGCCATTGTCAAAGCGACCAACGGCAACGTGACGTTTGATATTCCAAAGACCAATAATTATATGGCCGTGCAAGTGGTCACAGAACGCGGCCATGGCCAGCATTATGTCGTGGAAGATGGTCAATATAGCTTGCCTGTCGAATCTGATTACGCATTCGTGATTTATCGTTCAGGCACAGAAAACGGCATTGATAATGCGGTTAAACAGTTAGATAAAGTTAACGTTGATGAATTCAACTTCGCGACCGATTATCAGACTCAACCTTATAACTATGATGACGTTGAAGCATGGGTAAAAAAATACACCGCAGAAGTGAACAGCATGGAAAGGTTTACTTATACCTTCCCACGTACATCAGACAAAGTGACGGACCTACATCAGTGGAACTTGGAAAACGCAGCAGGGTGGGGTGGCGCTAGCCCAGAAGCTTTTGTCGGTAATCAGTACGCCAATAGCCCAAAAATGAAAGCCACGGTTTGTTACACAGCAACGTTTAACGACCCTGAAAATAAGTTCTTCACCTCAATCACCGCCTATGACAGCGACAAATATTTGATAGAAGGCGCAAAGAACGTCAATTCTAATTCATGGGATAAGAACAGTGATGGCACGATCACCGTATCGTTTAACTGTGGCGACAATGGCCAAAATAATATTGATACACAAGGTCATGACTTTACCTTCACCACTCGCCACTATGGCGTGAACCCAAGAGTCATGGAATCTTCTAACGACCCGATTATTGCCGCAATCAAAGTGCAATAACCCAACGTCTGCACAGTGAATGCCTCGGAATCAATAGTTTCAAGGCATTCACTGCACAGGAGCTAGCAAAGCAATCGTCATCGCCTTGAAAAAGGAGGCCTACCAAAGCGTGTGACTTTCATTAATAACCGGCAGAAACCCGCTTCGAAAAAAAGCCACTTTTCGCTTTCATCACCACCCACACCACACTTCACAATAATCGTCATCTCCTTGAAAAAGGAGATCTTCCAAAGCGAGTGACTCCCATTAATATTCGGCAGAAACCCACTTCGAAAAAGCGCCACTTTTAGCTTTCATCACCACCCACCCCACACTTCACAATAACCGTCGTCTCCTTGAAAAAGGAGATCTTCCAAAGCGAGTGACTCCCATTAATATTCGGCAGAAACCCGCTTCGAAAAAACGCCACTTTTAGCTTTCATCACCACCCACACCACACCTTAAAATAAACCGTCATTTCCTTGAAAAAGACGATCTTTCAGAGCGCATCACTCTCATCAATATTCAACAGAAATCGACTTTGAAAAGAGTCCGTTTTTAGCTTCCATCGACTCCCACACCACACCTCAAAACAACCGTCATCTCCTTGAAAAAGGAGATCTTCCAAAGCGAGTGACTCTCACTAACATTCTGGTTGAAATGTGACTAGAAAAAGCGTCATAGGTTTAAATGAAATCGTTGAATGCGCCTCGTGATTCATTCCTAATTGAGTTAGCTCTGATGGCAGGATGTTCTATGCGGAATATCGCCACAATCTATTCTTAATTGGCATACAAAAATCACATAACACTCTGATGTGGTTTGAGTTTCATAAGAATGAAGCGCAGAATAGACGGATTGCGATTACGGATATATTCCGTTTATAAAGCTAGGCTTCTCGGAGGGAATTTGGAACTAAAGTACGCTAAATCAGAAGATTTGAATAAATTCGCAAAGTATGTGCCTATAAGCGATGAAGTTACAACGCAATTACTCAAGGGACACTTATTGGTCGAGGAGATTACTCGTGACTTGTTTGATACCCTCTTGAGTAATCCAGGCGCTCTAAGAAGAAATGGCGGTGCATCGTTCGATTGCCATCAAGTAATCTGCTTGACGGAGTCACTGCTTTTCCGTTGTGAAGATACCGAGTGGGTTTGGCGCGCAGCTAAAAAGCTTAATAAGATCCGTAATTCTCTAGCGCATCAATTAGAGCCTAAAGGGCTAGATCACATGTTGGATGACTTTTTGAAGCTTGTGCAAAGTTGCTCTCCTCACTATCAGCAGATCGAACGAAATTTAGATGTCCCTAGGCGAAGTCAGATCTATGCTGCTCTATTGGCACTTTGTTCCGAATTATCAGCTTTGGTAGAAGAAATTGAGACTAAAGCCTAACAAGCGCTTCAAGTTGATTCGTAACGCTTGGCGGTTTTGGCGTTAATTTTGGTTTGGGTGATTACGGTTAAAAATTTGGCTTCAGTGGTGCGTAACTCACAACTTAAGCGGGCGTTATGTTTCTAGGCGAAATTGACAAGAATCATAGCATTAAATATAGATAATGATAATCTTACGGTATTCCATTTTGTTTGAGTTAAAGGCACTATATTTGAGGTTGTTATGATTAAAATCGAACTTACAGAAGCACAATTTGAAGCGTTATCAAAAAAGAAATTAGGCGACGTTGTTAATCTTATTAATGTTGTAGAAGCTTTGAAATCTGAGTACCCTAACTATGTTTCATTTTTGGAACATTTCTTAACTAATGAGCCTATTGATATTGTCTACAATGGTGGCTCTAATGCTGGTGCGCAGCGTAGAATTGTTCCGCAAAGTATCAAACCTGATGGTTCATTTAGAGCTTTTTGCGTAGATTCTGATTCATCGAAAGCCTTCAAGCTTGAACGTGTCGAGCTAGTTTAAGTACATGGTTTCGTAGTTGCAAGAAGCCAAAACATAACAAACGACTATGGCGTCAATGATTAAATTTTGGCTGTGTTTTCATCCCACATTGCGCCATCTCTTAAGGATTAAAAGGACACACACCAAAAGTATGTTCTTCAGCGTGTACAGAGTCACTAAGGTACACATAGTGTCATGAAAGGGAGTCCATATCATTCGTTTCTCCTACTCCCTTAAAGCGTTGCCTCTTAGAACAAATATTGGGTGCTTCTACAGGCTATTAAAATATATTGGTTGGTTTGCGCTCTCGTTAACGGTATGATGTTCCGTATGTTGTTTTATCGAATTAAAGGCATATCAAAGTGAACAATTTAACGCTTCCTAAAAACAAAACTCAGTTAGCAGAATTAATGGGGATTAAACTCCAACCAGGTATAGACCTCTATACCTGGGATTTGGAATCCGATGACATCATTATTTTTTTGGTGGCTCAAGACGAACTAAAAGAGTTGGAAGGGATTGTCGAACTTTATTATCGGGTGGAGCGAGACTCGAATCATGTCCGTAAGCAAAACTGTTTGGATCGACTTGAGCGCGTCAACAAAGTTTTGTTTGGTGAAAAAAAAGGATATCTTTTGGTTCGTGCAGATACATTATCAGCTGATACACGAGACTCCCACCAGTGGAAGTTAGTTAATGATCTAATGGTATATCCTGTAATCAAAAACGGAATGACAATGGCTAAAAATTGTAAAGGTCAAGGCTGGGTTGGGTGGTTAGAGTTTGACTACTTCGCAGGCGTAAATTTAAGAACCTTAGTTTAGTTGTCTAGAAACTAAGCTTACCAATATAACAAATGCTTTTAGTGTTTTCGATGCTTCATTCGGGAATACACTAGGCACCGTCATAATAAAATGGATTAGTTTAAATGAAAAAAATCATATTATTGCCTTTAGTGGCTATCACATTAGCTGGTTGTGGATCACCAAGGTATACGGCAAGTGCAGTGCCAATAACAAACGTAAAACCAGACGTTGTGATTGTAAACGACAGTGCTACTCGTTCCGGTTTTCAAGAAACAATGGAAGATTGGTTACACGAACATAATTACTCTTATATCGTTGTACCAGACCGTTCAAAACATGATCTGAATAAACTGACGTTAGAATATGAAGGACATTGGGGCTGGGATTTAGCGTTGTATCTAAAGAATGCAGAAATCAATGCTTATCAGGGTGGGCAGCGGGTTGGTGAAGTCGATTTTAAGGTTCCTTATACCGCGAACCCAAATAAATTTGGAGACGCAAGTAAGCGTATCGGATTTATGATGGATACGCTATTTGGTCAAATGTCTCCAGAACAAGCGACCAAGGCTGCGAACTCTTCATCATCAAACGTTAAGTAACACATAACAAATAACCCAAACAAACGCGTGACGTTTGGGTTGAAGTTTTGAACTGTAAAAGGCGTTGTTGCCTAAATTAGTTGAACCTTTTCCAAAAAAGGATTAAAAAAGATTAAAAGGACACACACCAAAAAGTATGAAATTAGTTTGATTTTGCCCAATTCGCCGACTCACCAACAATCTCATTAAAAGAGAACTGCTAAGTTATTTAAAACCTTCATAGCGGACCTCATTTTGACAACAGCCAGAAAACAGCTTATTTCCGTGGATGCGACTTCGTATTACCACTG